>CAYNYI010000005.1:0-49955 GCA_964401455.1 uncultured Fibrobacterota bacterium | reverse complement strand
CGAAGATGGAAACTCCTACATACTGGCCGCCGACAGGCTGTCCGCCCATTTTCCGGACGCGGAATCATATACCGTTCTTGGAAAAATGAAAGGAAGCGTCCTCGCCGGAACCGAATATGAACCGGTCTTTCCGTATTTCAGTGAAACAAAAAACGCCTTCAGGGTTCTTATGGATGATTTTGTCTCCACCGGGGACGGTACGGGTGTTGTGCATATGGCTCCCGCATCCGGCGAGGACGACTACAGGATCTGCAGCGAGGCGGGAATAGAACTGGTCGATCCTCTTGACGCCGAAGGTGTTTTCACTGGCGCTGTTCCGGATTTTGCGGGCAGGCAGTGTAAAGAAGCGGACGGAGATATAATCAGAAAACTGAAAGAGGACGGGAAACTTTTTTCACGCTCCACCATAGTTCACAGTTACCCTTTCTGTGAAAGAAGCGATACTCCTCTTATATACAGGGCAATAGACGCCTGGTATGTTAAAGTAGAGGATATCAGAGAGAAACTCTCTGAAAACAATTCCAGAATCAGATGGGTCCCGGATTTTGTCGGAGACAAGCGTTTCGGAAACTGGCTTACTCAGGCCAAGGACTGGAATATAAGCCGAAACAGGTTCTGGGGCAGCTGCATACCGGTTTGGGTCTGCGATAAATGCGGCCATATGCACTGCGTCGGCTCGATTGCAGAGCTTGAAAAACTGTCCGGTCAGAAAATAGACGATCTGCATAAACATAAAATTGATCCTGTCCGCTTTGGATGTACTTCGGAAGGATGCGGCGGCAATATGGAAAGAACCCCCGAAGTGCTTGACTGCTGGTTTGAGTCAGGGTCTATGCCTTATGCCCAGAACCATTATCCGTTCGAGAGGGAAGATGATTTCAATGATATCTTCCCTGCTGATTTCATTGCGGAAGGCCTTGACCAGACAAGAGGATGGTTTTATACCCTTCTTGTTCTCTCTACCCTTTTGTTTGACAAAGAAGCTTTCCGGAATGTAGTGGTTAACGGACTCGTTCTGGCCGAAGACGGCAAGAAAATGAGCAAAAGACTTAAAAACTATCCTGATCCGGTTTACATTCTTGACCGATACGGAGCTGACGCGCTGAGGTTGTTTCTAATAGATTCTCCTGTTGTCAGGGGAGAAGACCTGAAGTTTTCCGAAGCGGGTGTAAAGGAGATACTTCGTTCAATAATAATTCCGCTCTGGAACGCTTACAGATTTTTTGTTACATACGCCAACGAAGACGGCTGGGCTCCGTCCTCCCGAAAGGACGGCTCCAAAAGCGGCAATGAGCTTGACCGATGGATTATTTCGTACCTTCAGTCGGCTGTTGAAGAAATAAATACCCAGATGGAGTCTTACAGTTTATACAGGGTGGTTCCGGTGCTTGTCGGTTTTATTGATGACCTGACAAACTGGTATATACGGCGAAGCCGTGAAAGATTCTGGAAAAACATAGGCGAAGACCCCGAGGATAAATCTTATGCTCATTCGACACTGCATGAGGTCCTTTCCACACTTTCCAGGCTGCTGGCGCCTTTTTTACCTTTTGTTTCGGAAGAAATATACAGGAACCTTTCTTCCGGTTTGCCGGCCGCCTGCGAGTCGGTTCATCTTGAGGACTACCCTTCGGCCGATGGAGACAGAATAGACCGGGGTCTTGAAGAAAAAATGTCCCTCGTACGGACTGTTGTTTATCTCGGCGGAATACTGCGTGACCGTCATCAGATAAAAAGACGCCAGCCGCTTTCAAGAATAACCGCTGTTGTCCGGGATGAAAAACAAAAAGAAGCGCTTTCCTCGATGGAGAGTCTTGTGCTGGAAGAACTTAATATAAAAGAGCTTGTTTTTTCCTATGAGGAGTCTGAACTTGTCGAAGTGGCGGCAAAACCGAATTTCAAAATTCTCGGAAAGAGATACGGCAAGAAGATGAAGGAGGCCGCTTCAATAATAGCCGGTTTCAGTTATGACCGGATTAAAAAACTTAAAGAGGGAGGCCGGAAAGAGGTCCTTGGAGAAGAAATTGTTGCCGAAGATCTTGTAATTGAGTATAAAGAGAAAAAAGGTCTTGTAACGGCAACAGAAAAGGGGGTTACTGTGGCACTTGATACAACGATAAGTGAGGAACTCCTACTTGAGGGGTATGCGGTCGAATTTAAAAAGAAAGTCCAGAATATGCGAAAAGACGCGGGCTTTAATGTCTCAGACCGCATAAAAATTTACTTCAGTATGGAAAGCGGGAAACAAAAAAGCGCTGTGTTTGAGAAATTTCCGGGATACATAAAAAAAGAGACTCTTGCCTCAGAGCTGATTGATCGGCTCAAGGACGGTGTTTATTCGGATAACGCCGTCATTGACGGAATTGAAATGGATATAGGAATAGAGAAAACTGTTTAAAAAAATACGGGAGGAAATTATGGCAAAGACAGAGATGACTAAAAACGACATGAATGAATTTAAAAAACTCATAGACAAAAAGCGGACTAAGCTGCTTGAGGAACTGGATTATCTCCAGCAGAGCTCTCTAAGGGTTTCTCCCAAGGAGAGCACCGGAGATAATTCGAGCTATTCTCTTCATATGGCTGACCAGGCCTTCGGTGCTTCCGAACAGGAAAAAAACCTTGTTTTTTCTTCCAGGGAGGAGCGCTACCTCCATCACCTTAACGAGGCCCTTGACAGAATAGACAGAGGGATATACGGAAAATGTTTTGTCTGTAAAAAACACATAAAAAAAGCGCGTCTCAAAGCGGTCCCCCATGCCAGACTGTGCATCGAATGTAAAACCAAAGAAGAAAACGGTGAAATTGTGTTTGACAGTCATCAGGAATATGATGAGGGAAAGTAAGCCTTCGGAGGCTCTTTGAAAAAATTCCTGAAGAAAGTAAAAAACGGCCTGATCTACATTGTCATAAGAACAGTTGTCGTTTTTCTTTCATATATGCCTGAAGCTTTTGTACGGGTATTTTTCTCTTTTATCGGCCGGGCGGCGTATTATCTGGCCGTTAAGGAAAGAAAAATTGCCATAAAAAACCTTTCGATGGTTTTCAGCGGAAAAAGTAAAAAGGAAATCAGGCGGATGGCAAAGAAAGTCTTTCGGGATCTTGCCTTGAACTTTTCGGAAGTCCTGTACATAAAGCGTATAGGGTCCGGTAATCTCTCCGGTAAATTTGTTGTAAAGGGGATTGAATATGCCCGTGAGGCTTATGAAAAGAACCGTGGTGTAATTTTTCTTTCAGGGCATGTAGGTTGTTTCGAAATGCTTTCTGTTTTTCTTTCGGCGAGCGGTTTTCCCATGACGGTTGTAGGCACCAAATTGTACGACAGAAGGCTGGACAGACTTTTGGTAAGAAACAGACAGAGCCACAAGGTCCGTTATGTAGAACGCGGAGGAAACACCATGGATGTAATGCGCCGTCTCAAAAAAGGGGAATGCTTCGGTGTACTCTTTGACCTGGATACCAGAGTGCCGGGCGTTTACGCGGATTTTTTCGGCAGACCCGCATTTACTCCGGCCGGAACATTGCGTATGGCCATGAGAAAAAACATACCCGTTATTCCGGTTGTTATACAAAGGAGGGAGGACTTCCGTCACAATGTTACTTTCCTCCCGGAAGTTATTCCCGATAAAACGGGTAATGAGATTGAAGACCTTGTCGGTTTTGTAAATAAATGTAATTCCGCTCTCGAAAGCCTGATAATGCAGGCGCCCGAGCAGTGGATTTGGATGCATGACAGATGGCGCAGCGTTCCCGGAGAAAACAGGAGGGAGAAAGATATGGCATACAGAAAATGAAGAAGCCTGAGAGAGCGTCAAAGATATTAAGGGCTTTGATATTATACCCCGCAGCCGCTATGGTTTTATTTTCCTGCTCCGGCGAAGGAGAAGAGGAGTACGGATTTGTGCCGAAGGATAAACTTCCATCTCAGGAATTTACCGATACGACCGTACTGTACAGCCTCGGGGACATGAAAAAGAAAATGGAGCTGCGGACAACCCATTTGGTTAAGTACAAGGAAAAAGGGAATATAATGCTTTCTCCTGTGATTATAAATTATTTCGACAAAAGCGGAAAACTGGCTTCCTGGCTAAAGGGAGACAGCGGGAGTGCCAACAGCAAGATGGATACTCTTAGTGCCTGGGGCTCCGTCCTTATAAAGTCTTCCGGAGAAAAGTCCCTGGAGACCGAATGGATCCAGTGGAGAAAGAACGAAGACATAATTTACTCTGACCGGGACGTGAAATTCACGACTGAGGCCGGGGATGTTCTGACAGGAAACGGATTTACTTCTAATTCAGACTTGTCTGAATGGAAGATACATGAGAATGTGCAAGCGCCCATCAAGGACGCGGGAGAGATAATTGAATAGGGCTTTTTATCCGGTTTTCCTGTTTCTTCTTCTTCTGTTCTCTGAGTCTTTCCCGGCGCGCAGGCGGGCGCCCGGCAATGATGTTTCCGAGCCTGTCATAATCAGGCATGCTGATTATTTCGAACAGTCTCTGGAAAACGGAAGGGTGGTAAGGCTTCTTGCGGGTAATGTGAGTATATATCATGACGGCACCGATATAAAATCCGATACGGCCAGATATTACAAAGAGAGAGGGATAATCAATCTTTCCGGCAATGTCTCTATTCTGAGAGAGGGGCGTCTGCTCCTGTCAGACAAGGGTTTTTACCGGCGTTCCGACCGGTATGCCAAAGCGGAGGGTAAAGTCAAGGTGATAGATGAGGGAAGACAGGTCCGTATCGAGGGAGAGGCCGCCGAACTTTTCCGTAACAGGGGCGAGGTTGTTATTAAGCCGGAACCGGTGCTTTTTAAAGCGGACAGCTCCGGGAAAGACACACTGAAAATCTACAGCGAGGAGATGAGTTACTTCAGGAAAAACGGCGCGGCAAAAGCAATAAGAAATGTGCGGATCTATAAAGGGGAGATTGAGTCGCAGTGCGATACCGCCTGGTTCAGGCCGGACAGCGGATTTATTCTTCTGCTTGAAGACCCGGTGGTGAACCGGGGAGAAAATTCTCTAAAAGGAGATACCATTAAAATGTTTCTTGATGATCAGAAACTTAATAAAATGTATGTGCTCGGCAGTGCCGAAGGCGTTTTTCCGGAAACCGATACGGTCGTTGAGGCCGGCAGTAAAGACTCTGTGCGCACAAAATATTCGGAGATGTACGCCGACAGTATTTTTATTTATTTCAGCGATTCCCGTCTTTCGCGGGTAGAGACATACAGCAACAGTATCGGATATCATTATTTTGATGACCGTCCCGAAGAAAAAAACCGGATAAACGGTTACCGGATGGACATGTATTTCGACAGTTCCGGTACAGTAAAAAAGATGCATGTTGAGGGAAACGCGGAGAATTTGTATTATTATACTGATGAGGGGCCCGGCAAAACAGGTATAAATAAATGCAGTGGCGAAGTGATTAACATCTATTTCCTGGACGGGCGTATAAACAAGGTTAATGTGAAAGGCGGCACAAGAGGGGCATATTATCCTTTAAATAGCTGATAGAATTAGTTAAATTTATATTTAGAATGAAAACAGTAAGAACAGAGAATCTTATAAAAAAATACGGAAAGAGGACAGTCGTTAAAAAAGCCTCTATTTCCGTAAATAAACAGGAAATAGTCGGTCTGCTCGGTCCTAACGGAGCGGGGAAAACGACGACTTTTTATATGATTGTGGGTCTTATTAAACCTACAAGCGGTAAAATTTACGGAGACGATGAGGACCTGACCGGGAGACCGATGTATAAAAGGGCTCGAAAGGGGATCGGGTATCTGGCCCAGGAGCCTTCTATCTTCCGTAAGCTTTCTGTTGAAAAAAACCTTCTGGCTATTCTGGAAACAATGAAAATTCCAAAAAAGCAGCAGAGGGAGAAAGCCGAGAGTCTGTTGGAAGAATTGAAAATTACCCATATCCGCAAAAGCATAGCCGATACTTTGTCCGGAGGAGAAAGACGAAGAACAGAAATCGCGAGGGCGCTGACGACAAATCCCGATTTTCTTCTGCTTGACGAACCTTTTGCCGGTGTTGACCCTATTGCTGTCGAGGATATTCAGAATATTGTTTATGAATTAAAGGAAAAAAAAGGTATAGGAGTACTAATAACAGATCATAATGTCAGAGATACTCTTGCCATTACCGATCGCGCATATATCATGAACGAGGGTAATATACTTATTGAGGGTACTTCCGAGGACCTTGCCAACAATCCGGATGCGCGAAGGATATATCTCGGAGAAAGATTTAAACTTAACTGAACGCGGTGCCATGAACATAAATTTATCGACATCTCTTTCGCTTTCTCAGAAAATGTCTCCGCAGATGATTCAGTCGCTTAAACTTCTGCAGGTCTCCACTATTCAGCTTGAGCAGATGATTAAACAGGAACTTGAGATAAATCCCGTTCTTGAAGAGGAGATGGAAGAAATACAGGAGCCTGAGGAGGGGGAAATTGAGGAAAAGAAAGAGGACTCTGAGGAACCTGACGACCTCAAAACCGATGAGGAAGAGGTTGACTGGGAAGAATACCTGAATGAGGGCTTTGATCTCGCGCCAAAGCAGAACGAAAAGAAGAACAGTTCTGAAAGGGTTTATGAGAAAACCGCTGTAGCCCAGCCTTCAATAGATGAGTACCTTATTGAGCAGCTCCATGAAAAAAAGATTACTCAGGAAATTTTAGATATATGTACTTATATAATCGGCAATATAGATGATAACGGGTACATAAGGGCGGAAAACGGTGAAGACCCTCTGGAGGCGCTTTCCGCAAAACTTGAGATAGATATCAGAAAAGCCCGCGAAGCACTCACTATAATACAGAGGCTTGACCCCCCGGGGATCGGATCGAGAGACCTTAGAGAGTGTCTTTTGATTCAGCTTCGTTCGAGGGGGATATACAAAGGCACAGCCTACTCAATTCTTGAAAACTGCTACGAAGACTTTATGGCGATGAAGGTGCAGAATGTGGCGAAGAAGCTCGGAATTTCAACAGCCGATGTCCAGGAGGCGCTGAATCTTATCGGGACACTTGACCCTAAACCCGGCCTTCAGATAAGCGGAGGCGGTTCCGAGGTAATTATTCCCGACATCATTGTCGAGAAAGACGAGGATGAGTTTATTGTGTATCTGAATGACCGTTCACTTCCGGGACTTCGCATAAATTCCACCTATAAAAGACTTCTTGAACGGGGGAGCGATGCCTCGAAAGACACGAAAAGTTTTATCAGAGAAAAACTGAATTCAGCTTCCTGGATGATAAAGTCTATAGAACAGCGTAAAAACACAATGTTGAAAGTCATGAACTCCATTCTTGAAAAACAAAAGAAATTTTTTGAAAAGGGTCCCGGTAATCTTCGCCCGATGGTATTACAGGAAGTCGCGGACGATATTGATATGCACATATCCACGGTAAGCCGTGTAACCAACGATAAATATGTTCAGACTCCTTACGGAGTGTTCGAGCTTAAATACTTTTTCTCTGCAGGTGTTGCACAGGATGATAACTCGGTGGTTTCATCTGAAAGCACAAAACAGCTTATAAGGGAAATAGTTGAAGGGGAAAATCCGGCGAAACCATTGAGCGACCAGGCTATTGTCGGCAAACTGAAAGAAAAGGGTGTCTCTGTCGCAAGGAGGACCGTTTCAAAATACCGGGAGCAGTTAAGGATACTCCCGGCGAGAATGAGGAAGAAATTTTAGGGTAATCAGGTATTATATGACAGAAAAAATCATGACAAGAAAACCGCGCCGCATAAAGAAAAAGTTTTCTTTAGAAGGACAGCATTCTTTTGTTTCCGGCTGCCTGTCTGAATATGCCCTAAATACAGTCTGCCGCAGTGCCCGTTGTCCGAACCGTTTTGAATGCTTCGCGGAAGGTACGGCAACATTCATGATTCTGGGAGATATCTGTACAAGGGCCTGCCGCTTCTGCGCGGTCAAAAGCGGTGCTCCCGGGAAACCCGATTCTTCCGAGCCCGGCAGGATTGCCTCGGCGGTCAGGAAACTGGGCCTTTCATATTGTGTAGTAACGAGCGTTACGAGGGACGATCTGCCGGATAAAGGAGTGGACCATTTTATAAATACAGTCCGGGCGGTAAGAAAAGAATGTCCCGGCGTTCCGGTGGAAGTTCTTGTTCCGGATTTTTCCGGAGACCTTTCGTTGGCCTCCGCTGTCGCAAAAAGCGGAATTAAAGTCTTTAACCATAATATAGAAACGGTTCCGTCCAAATACGCGGGGGTAAGGCCCGGAGCTTCGTATCAGCGCTCTCTAAGCGTATTGAAGGCCGCTTCTGTTGCCGTTCCGGGGCTCATAGTCAAGTCCGGAATGATGCTTGGTCTCGGAGAAAATGAAGAAGAGGTCTTTGACGTTATGGATGACCTTTTAGATAGCGGCTGTTCGGCTTTAACCATTGGCCAGTATTTAAGCCCCGAAAGGTCTTCGGTGCCTGTTGAAAGATATCTGGAAGACGGTGAATTTGAGTATTTTCGTTCTGCCGCTCTGGAAAAAGGTTTCGCGGAGGTCTTCTCCGGGACTTTTATCAGGAGTTCCTATATGGCGGAAAAGATGGCATATACAGCAGAAAATTTTCAATCAGCAGAAAAGGAGTAAAAAATGGCTGTCAACATAACAGCACGTCATTTTGACGCGAGCGATTCTCTTAAAGAAGCGCTAATGGATAAATTTGAGCATACACAGCGTTTTTATGACGGTGTGATCGACGCGGACATAGTACTCGAAAAAAATAAGCCCCACGATGAGCATGCTCTGGCAGAAGTGACACTCATAACTAGGTCCGGCCGGGTTGTGGCAACTGCGAAGGCCGAGAATGTCGGTAAAGTTGTAGAACTTGTTTTCGATAAGCTCGAAGTTCAGCTCAAAAAAATCAACGAGAAACAGAAAAACCACAGGGTAAAGAAAGACCTTTAAGAGCGAGATGGAAAATTATACCAACAAAAAGATGTTTTTTGAAGAGCGTAAGATCGCGCTTGAGGTTTCCGCGCTTTTTCAGAGCAAAAAAGAAGACCTTGGTCTTGAAATCATAGCCGGAGAGAGCGGTCTTTCACGCAAGCTGATTTCTCATGAGCTGGGAAGGCCCGGTCTCGCGCTATGCGGGTTTACCAGAACATTTGCTTTTGAGCGGGTGCAGCTTTTCGGGGAAACCGAATACTCTTATATGTGTTCTCTTGAGGACAATGAGGTTCGGCTTGTTCTGGAGAATCTTTTCACTTTTCCCATTCCCTGTATGATCTTCACAAACGGCAACAGGCCCCCTGAAAAATTTTTAAAGATGGCCGGTGAGTCCGGAATACCTTTGATGGTAACCAATACCAATACCGCAGAAATTACCACGGCGCTTTCCGATCATCTTTACAATTATTTTACCCCCAAAGCCACTATTCATGCCAGTCTTGTCGATGTTTACGGGGTTGGTATGCTTTACACAGGCAAGAGCGGTATAGGAAAGAGTGAATGTGTGCTTGACCTTGTTGAGCGCGGGCACCGCCTTGTCGCCGATGATATCGTTACAATAACCAAAAGCGGCCATTCGCTTATTGGAGAAGGAAGCGAGCTGCTCGGGCACCATATGGAAATACGGGGTATCGGAATAATTGACATTAAAAGCCTTTTCGGAATCAGGGCGATTAGAATGCGCAAAAAAATAGAAGTAGAGGTTGAGCTTGTAGAGTGGGATTCTTCGCAGAAATATGAGAGAATGGGTCTTGATGACAATAATGTCGATATATTGGGAGTTGAAATTCCCAAGGTCAAGATTCCGGTATCTCCCGGAAAAAATATTACTGTCATTTCAGAAGTAATTGCCATGAACAATCTTCTTAAGATGAACGGAATTAATCCGGCCCTTGAGTTCAACAAAAAGTTGATTAAAACAATGCAGAAAAAATACAGAGAGAAGGCGGACCGGAAATCTCTCAGGCATGACATAGTGGATTAATTAAAATACGGAGTCTTTATATGACAAGGAACACAAAAAACAACCTTTTAGTCGGCAGCGTAATAATTATTTCGCTTGTTATTCTTGTCTGGGGTGTAGTGTGGCTTAAGGAATACAATTTTAATCAGGAAACTCATGACATAATCGCTGTCTTCGAGAATGTCGGTACACTTGGAGAAGGCGACCCTGTAAAAATTAACGGTGTTAAAAAAGGGAAGGTTCATAAAATAAGGCTTGTCGGGAGGAATGTCGAGACCGTTCTGCGCGTAGACAAGTCGGTAAAAATACCGGTTGATTCCAAAATAGTCGTTCAGAATATCGGTCTTATGGGAGAGAGGATGATAGGCGTCACTCTCGGTGAAAGCCCGACTTTTCTCACAGGCTCCGATAAGGTTCAGGGTTATTTTGATTCCGGTGTCGCCGAAGCCATGGGAATGCTGGGTAATGTGCTTTTTGACGCGAAGCAGCTTGTTGTGTTCATAAGAAGTCTTGTGAACGAGACTGTCGGAGACGAGGCTTTTCTACAGACTTTCTCCGATGTTGTAAGGAGACTCGACAGGCTTACGGTTACTGTCGAGGTGCTTGTTGCCGGTAATGAGCGTATTCTTAACGATGTTGTAAGAGATGTAAAGACCTCATCGGATAATGTGAAAGCCATTATAGACGATAACAGCGGTAAAATTAACAGCGCAGTCGACAATTTCGCAGAAGCGTCGGACAGGACCAGGGTCCTTCTCGGACGCATAGATACGGTCTCCGTCTCTCTTGAGAGAATAATCGGCAAAGTAGAAAACGGGCAGGGTTCGGTCGCTATGCTTCTCAATGATCCGGATTTTTATATGGAGCTTAAAAGCACAGTAAACGAGGCGGACAGCCTGCTTAAGATAATAAAGACAGAGGGTCTTGATTTAAATGTGGACCTCTGGTAAAAATATTTAAAAAGGACGGAATTCAAATATGTACCAGAAGACAGTCAAGGTAAAGAACGAGAACGGTCTGCATGCCAGACCTTCCGCTACTCTGGTTCAGGAGGCTTCAAAATTTCAATCGGAAATTTTTATCGAGAAAAGCGGTGTTACCGCCAACGCTAAAAGCATCATGAGTATAATGGTTCTCGCGGCTGAATTCGGCTCTGATCTTATTCTGCGGGCAGAAGGTCCGGACGAGAAAGAGGCTGTTGATTCTCTCGTAATGCTGTTTGACAATAAATTTAACGGAGCAAGTTCCTGATGAAATATTTTTCGGGGATACCGGTTTCCAATGGGATAGCTTTTGGTAAAGCTTTTACTGTGCGCGGGTCCGAAATAAATGTTAAAGAACGAAGAATTCAGGACAGTGAAACAGATATCGAGATAGAAAGATTCAACTCGGCGGTAGAAAAAGCCCGGGAAGATATAAAGAAGGTAAAGTCCAAAGTTACCTCTGTTCGGAATCTTGAACATGCCAGGATATTTGACGCCCACCTTATGATTCTTGAAGATGCCGAAGTTATAGGGAAAACACAGGAAATTATACGCAGCGAGAAATTCGACGCGCCCTGTTCTCTTCGTAAGGTCGTTAAAACAATAGTTTCAGGCTTTGAGAAAATAAAAGATGATTATCTGAAAAGCAGGGTCCAGGAACTGCTTGATGTCGAAAGACGCGTTCTCGATATTCTTATCGAAGGGGATATAAGCGGCGGCTTCCTTAAAGAAATAGATTCCCCGGTGATACTTGTCGCCCAGAACCTGTATGTATCCGATATTTTTGAAGTTAATAAGGAAAATATACTTGGCATACTTACCGAGGCCGGAGGCGTAACCTCTCACACCGCGATCATATCCAGAGCGATGGGAGTTCCTGCGATTGTCGGTATTAAAGATGCCGCGGAAATTATTAATTCGGGCACTGAAATGATTCTTGACGGTATACACGGTGAGCTAGTCGTAAAACCCGGCCGCAAGGATATTAAGCATTATAAGAGAATAAAAGATAAATTTGATAAGGGGGAAAGCGAACTCTTTGATAAGCTGCGCGATGTCAGCGCCTCTACACTTGACGGTAAAAAGGTAGAACTTGCCGCGAATATAGAAATGCCGCAGGAGGCGGAAACCATAAAACAAAACGGCGCGGTTAATGTCGGTCTATTTCGTTCGGAGTTCCTTTTCATTAATGCGAAGAAATTTCCGTCAGAAGAAAAGCAGTATAGAAACTACAGGTATATTGCCGAGAAAGCCTCGCCGGGTTATGCTGTTATAAGGACCGTTGATCTTGGCGGAGACAAAATGCCGAAAACATACAGCGCAAAATTCGGCAAAGAGGAAAATCCCGTGATGGGCTGGCGGGCGATCAGGCTCTGCCTGCAGGAACGTGGTATTTTCAAGACCCAGATAAGGGCAATACTTCGGGCCAGCGCTCACGGAAATGTCAGAATTATGTTTCCCATGATTTCCTCCTTTTCTGAATGGGATGAGGCTGTTAAAATAGTAAAAGAATGTAAAGGCGAGCTTCGGAAAGAAAAGAAAAAATTCGACACCTCAATAAAGACAGGTATGATGGTTGAGATTCCGTCTGTGGCCGCCAATCCTTCTCTTTTCGCGAAAAAAGCGGATTTTTTTAGTATAGGTACAAATGATCTGGTGCAGTTTATGATGGCCGCCGATAGAGGCAATGACAAAGTCGCCTACCTTTATAATTACTATAATCCGTCTGTCCTTGCCCTTATCAAGAATGTCATTGATGTTGCCCATGAAAACGGTGTGTGGGTCGGAATATGCGGAGAGATGGCCTCAGACCCTTACCTCGCTCTTCTTTTAACCGGTATGGGTATAGATGAACTCAGCATGAGCCCGAGCAGGATAGCTGATGTTAAAGCTCTTATCAGATCAGTAAGTTATAATCAGGTCCGGACAGCCGTAAGCAGGTCTCTGAGTATGATAAGGTCCGGAGAGATAAAAAGGTATATGGAACAACGATTCGGTTTAAAGATAAGGGACCGTCTTCCTATTTAGTATTTAAGGAGATATGATGTCTATTGGAATCGGTATTATAGGTTTTGGGACGGTCGGTGCTGGCACTGCCGCAATTCTGCAGAAACAGAAATATTTTTTCAAAAATAAGCTCAGTCTTGACATAGAACTTCTTAAAGTCGCGGACCTTGACATTAAAACGGACCGCGGTATAAATATTTCTGAGAGCATACTGACTACGGATGTTTCGGATGTTATAGATAATCCCGATATTGATATTGTCGTCGAGCTCATCGGCGGTCTTGATCCGGCACAGGGTCTTATCGAGAAAGCGCTTTCAGCGGGAAAACATGTTGTTACGGCCAATAAGTATCTTATGGCCGAGCGCGGACCCGCTATTATTCAGGCCGCTGCAAATTTCGGCGCGGACATATTCTTCGAGGCCGCTGTCGCCGGCAGTATCCCTGTTATCAAAACACTTAAAGAAAGCTATATCGGTAACGAAATATTATCTCTATATGGAATTATAAACGGTACGGCAAACTATATTCTTACAGAAATGACCGAGAAAGGGTCCACTTTCTCCGAAGCTCTTTCCGAGGCCCAGAAACTGGGTTATGCCGAGGCCGACCCGACTTTCGATATAGAAGGCAATGATTCGGCCCATAAGCTTTGCATAATGACTTCCCTGGCTTACGGGGCGAATCTCGTGCTTTCCGATATTCCCGTTTTCGGAATAACCGGTATAAGCAAAGAAGATATATTATTTGCTGCAGAATTCGGATACAGGATTAAGCTCCTCGCGATATCAAAAAAGACAGACGAGGGTATAGAAGTAAGGGTTGCTCCGACTATGATTCCGGCGAACTCTACACTTGCCGGTGTAAACGGCGCTTATAACGCGGTCTTTCTTAACGGAGACTCATGCGGTCCGCAAATGCTTTACGGACAGGGTGCCGGCAGGTTTCCCACCGCTTCCGCGGTAATTTCGGATATTATTGATGCCGCCAGAAACATAAAAAGCGGATGCCCCGGCCGTGTTCCGTCATGGCATGCCGGAGGCGCGGAAGCGGCCCCCGGTATCAGAAACTACGGTGAAACTGTCTCAAAATATTATTTCAGGTTCCGCGTCGATGACCGCCCTGGTGTTCTTGCGGGGATAACCGGAGTACTCGGGGACTGCGGAATAAGCGTGGAGTCCTGCATTCAGAAAAATCCCGATTCGGATGATACGGCGGCACTAATAATTACCACTCATGATACTGAGGAAAATAATGTGCAGAAGGCCGTTTGCAAAATAGATTCTTTTGATTATGTTAAGCAAAAGACAGCAATAATTCGCATAGAGGATAAGCTCTAGGCTATAATAAGGAGGATATGCTTGCGGAAGGAAATTGTCATGAAATTCGGTGGGTCATCGGTTGCAACCACCGACAAAATCAAGCATGTTGCGGACAGGGTTAGAGCAAAAGTCGAGTCGGGAAAAAAAGTTGTACTTGTTTTATCTGCAATGGGTAAAACGACCGACGGTTTGATTTCATTGGCTTCCGAAATTACAGATAATCCGAGCTCACGCGAAATGGACATGCTTCTTTCAACCGGAGAGCAGGTAACAATAGCCCTTTTCTCCATGGCTGCTCAGGAAAAAGGAATGAGCGCCATTTCTTTAACCGGCGGGCAGGTCGGGATTCTGGCCTCTTCCGTTTACGGAAAAGGGAGAATAAAAGATATTTCGGCCGGGCGTCTGCGGACCGAAATGGAAACCCACGATGTGGTTGTAGTTGCCGGTTTTCAGGGCACCGATGAGGAAGAGAATATTGTTACTCTCGGACGCGGGGGTTCGGACCTTTCGGCTGTCGCGCTTGCGGCCGCTTTAAATGCCGATGTATGTGAAATTTATACGGATGTTTCCGGAGTTTATACGGCGGACCCCAGAGTTGTTCCCGAGGCCTCGAAAATAAATACTATTTCATTCGATGAGATGCTTGAAATGGCAAGCGCCGGTTCAAGGGTGATGCAGTCCCGCTCCATTGAGGTGGCAAAAAAATATGACATAAATATTCATGTGCGTTCAACTTTTTCAGATGAAGAAGGAACAATTATAAAAGGAGAAGATGAAGAAATGGAAAATGTTATCATAAGGGGCATAGCTCATGACCTTAAGGAAGCCAAGGTTACCATTAAAAATGTCCCGGATCTTCCCGGTGTCTCAGCCAAAATATTCGGGCCTCTGGCGGATAACAATATTAACGTTGATATGATTATCCAGAATGTCAGCGATAATAATACCACTGATGTTACATTTACTCTTCCCGAGGCGGACCTGCCGGCTGCCAAAGAAATACTTGAGAAACTGAAATCGGAAACAGGTGCTACCGATGCAACCTATGATTCAGATATCGCTAAAATATCCGTAGTAGGGATTGGTATGAGAAGCCACAGCGGAGTGGCGGCCAAGATGTTTAGAATACTCTCGGAAGCCGGAGTAAATATAAGGATGATAAGTACGTCTGAAATAAAAATCTCATGTGTTGTAGCCAAAAATAACGCAGAAAAGGCCATAAAAGCCCTGCATGAAGGGTTCGAACTGGATAAATAGTGCATCGAAACCGGACAGGCCGACAGGAAGATTATGCAGCGCTTTTTAGATAATTTTTTCGTTCCTATATTGGACCTGTTGTTTTTCAATCTGGTTTTTCGTGTTATAGTATGGTTTAGATTCGATAGCGGATATTATGCTTTTGACCCGTCAAGGGTCTTTGAATATCGGGATATCGCCGGAGCGGTATTTTTCTTTTCCGTGCTTCTGCTTCTGCCTTTTGCTCTTGCCGGTTTTTACCGTGACTGGTATACTGAATCAAGAATAGACCAGTTCTTTTCCATAACAAAAGTCGTAACTTTTCTCACAGGAATTCTTTTTCTGATGGTTAACATCGACAGCTACAGGCTTTCTATGAGTTCGGGCATATTTTTTGAGCAGTTAAGCAACACCCGCTTTACTGTTTATATAGTTCTCTGGGCTTCTCTGATTTTTCTTTTGAATTTTGACCGTATCATAGCGCTCGGAATAAAACGCCTTCTTTACAGAAAAGGCATCGGTTGTTCCAATGTGCTTATAATCGGCGCTAATGCCGAGGGTGAAAAACTGCTGCAGAAAATTAACAATTATCCCGAACGCGGAATGCGTGTTGCCGGATTTATCGATGATGACGGGAATAAAAAGGGGTGCGACTTTGCCGGCTTGAAAGTTATCGGTACTTATGCCGACATAGCTTCTGTTCAGAAAGAAAAAGATGTCTCTTCGCTTATAATAACCAGGGTTACGGGTTCTCCCAACGAGATTATGCGGATACTTAAATTCTGCCCTGAGAAATCGGTTTCGGTATTTATGGAGCCGGACCTCTATGATGTTATAAGCGGTCATTTTAATACCCACCTTCTTTACGGTTTCCATCTTATAGAACTTTTGCCCGACCATATGCGGCCGTGGGAGGTTTTTACAAAGAGGATGATAGACATATTGATATCCCTTTTCGTTCTTATAGTATTCCTTCCTGTATGGATAATAGTGGCTTTTATTATCAAGACAGTTTCTCCGGGCCCGGTATTCTATAAACAAAAAAGAGTCGGGCGTGACTGGAAGGAGTTTAATATGTACAAATTCAGGAGTATGGATGTCGATGCAGAGAAGAAAAGCGGTCCGGTCTGGGCGAGCGAAGAAGACCCCAGAATTTTCAAATTCGGAAAATTCATGAGAAAGACGAGAATAGACGAGGTCCCCCAGTTCTGGAACATACTCAAGGGAGACATGAGTCTTGTAGGGCCAAGGCCCGAGCGTAAATTCTTCATAGATAAATTAATGAAGGAAATACCTTTTTATATAAGGCGGATAAAAATGAAGCCCGGACTTACGGGATGGGCCCAGGTTAAGCATAAGTACGATGAGAGCATAGAGGATGTCAAAGAAAAGGTTATGTATGACCTGTATTACTTTGAGAATATGTCTATTCTTCTTGATATAAAGATAATTTTAAGGACTTTTCTTGTGGTTTTAACTGCAAAAGGCGCCAAATAAAATGATTGTAGGTATAACCGGAAATATCTGTTCGGGCAAAAGTCTGGCGGCCAAATTCCTTGAGGAAAAGGGAATGAAAGCCGTCTATGCCGATAAGCTCGGGCATCAGATACTTGAGAATGATCCTGTAATATCCGCCAAATTGGCAGAGGCATTTCCCGGAAGAGATATCGCTGATCCGGACGGCAACATAATCAGGAAAGAACTGGGCCGCGTGGCCTTTATGAATAAAGAAAATCTGGAAAAACTTAATTCAATAATACATCCCGTTCTTGTTCCTGTATTTATGGAAGAAATAAGAAATGCCGCAAAGTTTTTTAATAATATAGCCGCAGAGGCGGCGCTTATTTTCGAATGGAAAATAGAAGACTATTTTGATACTGTGATTACGGTTACCGCACCGCCGGAAGTCCGCATAAGGCGTCTTTCGGAATCAGGCAAAATCTCTCTGGCCGATGCCGAAAAAAGAGTTGAACTTCAGGGTGACGATTCCGAAAAGAAAAGCAGGTCCGACTTTGTAATAGAAAACACCGGGACTCTGACCGGGTTTCAGGAACGCGTTTACGAGGTCTGGGAAAAAATATCCGCCGGCTGAGGCGACTCTATGCTTTTTATCCTGATTTTATCCGCTTTCTTTTTATCCGCGTATTTGCTTTATCCCCTTGTTATTTACTTTGCAAGTTCTTTAAAAGAAGAGCCTTTGTTTCCTCCACTTTCCGGGGAGTTTCCGATGGTAACAATTCTTGTTCCGGTAGTAGAGGGCTTTTCCGGCATAAACGAAAAAATTAAAAATTTCAGAGAAATTAATTATCCTTCAGACAGACTTTTTTTAAAAATAGGAATAGATGAACGCCCCGGGACTTTTTTTCAAATAACTCAGATAAACGAATGCCTCACAAATATAGAAATAAAACGGTGCGGACTTAAGGCGGGTAAAACGAATGTTTTGCGTATGCTTCTGAATAATACCCGGTCCGGTCTTGTTTTGTTTACGGATTGCAATTCCCGGCTGGAGCCCGGCGCGGTACGGGAAATGGTTAGATGTATGAGTTTGCCGTCTACAGGCGCCGCAAGTGCCGCGCTAAAACTTATAGACAGAGGCAATAATATAAACCCGGAATCTATATACTGGGGTTTTGAGGAGAAACTTAAAAGCCTGGAGTCAAAGGTCTTCTCAATGACCGGGGCCACAGGCGCCGCTTATATGATGAGAAAAGAGGATATAAATATTCCCGATAGCGAGAGATTATACGCCGACGATTATGTGATTCCGTCTGATATTTTTAAAAAAGGCATGAGAATCCGCTATTGCCGAAATGCGGTTGTCCATGAACCCGCTGAATCCCATACGGACGATTTCTTTAAGCGCAGACTGCGTATAAGCGAAGGTAACTTCAACTCTCTTTTTTTTCTTCTTCCTAATATGTATCGATCGAGGATTCTTTTTATGTTCATTTTTCATAAAGTCGCCCGTTGGATTACACCGTTTGCCGCTGTTGCCTCTTTACCCGGTTTTTTCTGTTTTATTTTTACCACGGGCGGATATAAAGGCCTTGCCGCGGTTTTTGTCTTGTCAATTTTTTTTATCGGCGCCTTTTTACTCCGCCTAAGACCGGCGCGTCTGGCGGCGCATTTTCTGTCCGCCAACGCCGCTGTAATCGGAGGCGCTTTTATTTCTCTGACGGGAAGAAAGAAGAGCTGGTGGTAGTGTAAGGTCAGTCCCGATTCTTATCAATACAATTGACCGCCGTAAATACCAAAATCATTTCTGGACCCGTCATAGTCTCTGTCTTTATGCAGAGGCCCCGCGTTAATGCAGGGAGAATATTCGGAAAGTTCAAAAGGCTTATGGTTTTTCTTGATTTTGGGAACACCGCTGGGTTTGTATTCTCTTGAACTGCGTTTGTTTATTTCCCGGGCAAGATTCGGGTCGGTCGCCTCAGCGGAGTCTGTCGGGACTTTTAGGTCTTTTTTATGCAGTTCGATATGTTTATCGCTGCCGTAGAAAACCGGATTTTTGAAAAGATTATCCTTAAAGTCGACAGAATCACCGTTATGGTTTGTTTTTTCGAGTTTCCCGTATCTATAGTCACAGTTTTCAAGATTACTGTCCGTATTTCCGCTAAAACAGTTATACTCAATGTTCATTGCGGAGACCATATCGGACCATATTCCGTGCGCCCCGTTATCACAAATTATATTATACGCTATACGCGGGGATGAATTGGCGTTCAGGATACCCACGAAATGATTATCGCAGATAACATTGTTTGTAATTTGGCTTTTACTTTTTCCGTTAAGATAAATGGCTGTATAATTTTCGGTAAAGGAGCAGTTCTTGATTATAGGCGAACATTCCTCGATCTGGACGGAATAAAGAGCTCCTTTGAAATCCGTAAAGGACAATATAGTGTTGTCGTTGTCGGCATTATTTAAATATATGCCGTACCAGCCCGGAGAAGCTGATTTGTTTTCCTTTTCTTCAGATGTTTTGCCATTACCGCTGAATGTCTTAAAAGTAATCCTTTTCGCGTAGCTTCCGGCACAGCGCAGTCCGCCAAACACCTTTATGCTGACGAGACTCGAATCTCTGCTGTTTATCTGCTTGATCGGACCCTGAGATGATGAAACAATATTTTTAGGTTTTGGATAAATAAAGACCTCTGTCCCCTTTTCTATTGTAAGGCTCACTTTTCTCGGTATGACAAGGTCGTCGTTTATAATGAAAGGACCGTCTTTTCTGAACCATTTTACACTCTCTGTGAGTACCCCGTTCACAATGGTTTCAGAAAAAATTAATGATGAGAGAAGAAAGACCGGGAATAAGAGTTTTTTAATTTTCATGAGAATTTCTGTTTAAGAATTATGTCTTCGATCAGCTTAACGTTAAATATAATCTTTTTATCATATATGAATTCAATATAGCCGGCTTTTTCTTCGGCCGGAGGAGGACTCTCATTTACAGTTATTTTAAGAAGGTTCTCGTTTTGGTGCTGCTCAAAATAGGCTTTGATCGAATCTTCGTCGTCGCCGAACAACTCGGTGAGAGGGGCGTTCATGTCGCATGCGTTTATTGACGCGAAATCCCCCTTTTGTTCTTTTTCTGAGCTGTTCTCATAAACCTCGAGAATGCTCTCAAGTATCGATGCCGAGGTACTGCTGAGTGCCTTGACTCTGTCGAGCCTTCCGGAGTTTTCAATGCGCAGGTATTTTACGTATTGTTTAAGAGACTTTTTATCGATAACAATGATATTATTGTCGCCGATTTTTATGTATTTTTTTTCCGAATAGCCCTTGAGCGTATTCCGCAGTTCTTTTCTGGGCATCTGAGTAAGTTTCAGGATGGTTTTCTGAGTATCCTTAAGATCCAGCTTCCCTGAGCCGTCTTTATCGTATCTTTTTAAAAGAAGAAGAAGAAGGGCTCCTGCTTTGCACTCATTCTGAAATTTCAGATTGTTTTTCAGACGCTTGTCAGCCTCTCTTATGCGGTACGAAACAACTTTTAATATGCTGAAAAACCATGGTGGAATTCCGGATGTCTTGGAACTGAATTCTTCTCTTGTCAAGACAAGTACTTCAGAATCCTCTATAGCCGACACAGAAGCGGACCTGGGTTTTCCGTCTATCAGAGACATCTCTCCGACTATGGCGCCCTTCTCAAATTCACCGATGGTAATCGGTTTCGTTCCTTCTTTTCTCGAAACAAGTAGCTTTCCGGACTGGATGATATAAAGCTCATTGCTTTTGTCTTTTTCCCGGAAAAGGAAAGATCCTTTTTTTAGTGTTTTTATCTCGGGCATAAAATTAAACTAAACAGTTTTTGGCCTCTTTAGCAAGCAAAAAATCCATAAGTTTTGATACCGGCGTAAAATAATTTATCTTATAATCATGAAAAATTTATTACTGATTAACCGCTCTGTTTTAGTCTTTTCGCTTCTCATTCCGCTTTTTGTCTCCTGCGGGAGCGAGAAGCATGAATTTAAATACGTATTTGAACCGGGAGAGTCCCTCGTATACAGCGTCAGCTCAAGGCTGCGCAAGACACTTTTAAAAGAAAACGGCGAGGCCGATACCGAAGAAACCGAATCTGTCACGGGGAAAATTGTCATATCTCCGGAAAGCAGTTATGAAAAGGGCTGCTGGCTTTCTGTCGGTTATGACAGTCTTTACGCCGAGAACTCCGATATTCCGGGCGTAAGGCTGATACCGGAAAATTACGGTGAGAAAGGCACGGCGCTGCTTCTGAATCCACGGGGAGATATACTGGATATCAGGGATGAAAATGATTTGCCGTCTGATAATTCCGCCGAGGCCGATATCGTCAGAATGTTTATAAAGGCTTTTCCGCTTCTTCCTCATGTCAGTGCCGGTAAGGGCTATTCCTGGGACAGAGTGCAGGAGTACCCTGTCGAGAACGGTTTAATGAAGGGCAAGACCAAGGTTTATAAGAAATACAAAATTGAGTCTTTATATACCGAAGACGGCAGGCAAATGGCAAGGATCAGCACCAATCTTATGATGAAAACATATTTTTCGGAGAACGAAGAAGAGTTCTCCATCGCATATAGCAAGCAGGACCCTAAAGGTATATATGGAACAGGAAGCATTGTCTTTGATGTAACCGGTGGTGTCATAATGAAGTCGGTAGCCACGTTGACCGGAGTTGTCGCGGTGCGTTTTCGCAATCCTGTAAAAGACAGAATAATAACGAGAAATATCAGAGTTTTCCAGAAATTTAATGCGGAAAAGATATGATATCTCACCGTCTCAGATTGCTTTTACCGTTTTTTCTTTCGGTATGTATCTTTGCGGAACCGCCTGACAGTCTCAGCGGAAAAATTACGGAAAATCTTGAGCTCGGTCCCGAAAACGGCCCGATAATGATAACGGACAATGTAACTTTGCTTGAGAACTGCACGCTTAGCGTTAAACCCGGAACCCGATTCGAATTTGACGGGTACTTTCAGCTTATTATTAGAGGCTTTCTGATTGCAGAAGGAGATCAGCAGAAAAAAATTGTTTTTACCTCTTCAATGAAAAAGCCCGCACGCAGCGATTGGTATGGTGTCGCTTTCCGGGGAGAGAAAAGCGGCGGACGTCTTGCAGGATGTACCATAGAATACGCCTATAAAAATATCTGCTTCAAGTCTTCCCCGGTGGTAAAAGAATGTATTTTCCGTGAAAATACATACGGGCTTTATATGAGCTATGCCACAAGGCCGGAGGTTGTTTCATGTGTTTTTGAAAATAATATCTACGGTCTTTACTGCGATTTTTCCGGCCCCTATATCGCGGACAATCTGTTAACCGGTAATGAATTCGGGATTTATATGATTTTCAGTGCCGCTCCCCAGCTTGAAAACAATGTCTTCAAAGATAATCGGGAAAAAAATATTTTCCGGGACCAGAGCATGGAGAAGAAGGAAGAGGACGATAAAGCCATGGACCTTATTAAGGGCCTGTTTTAGTTATCACATAAAATTTTTATATCCGGTCCGAAGATAGTTATATTTTCTCCCTTTCGGAATATTAATTTTAAAGGGAGTTTATATGGAATTCAGGAAAGCATCAAGACTCGGCAAGATACCGCCGTATTTATTCGCGGAGCTTGACCGTAAGAAGAAAACCCTGGTTGACGCCGGCAAAGACGTTATAAGTCTTGGAATAGGAGACCCGGATAAACCCACACCCAGACTGATCTGTGACGCTCTTTGCGCCAATGCTTATGAAGGCAGTCTTCACGGCTATCCGAGCAATGCCGGTCTGCCGGAGTTCAGAAAAGCGGTTTCTGATTTTTTTAATGACAGATACGCCGTAAAACTCGATCCGGATACAGAGATATCGGTTACCAAGGGAGGGAAAGAAGCGGTTTCCCAGCTCCCGACCGCTTTTGTAAATCCGGGCGAAGCTGTGCTTATACCTGACCCGGGTTATCCTGTTTACAGGGCCGGGACAGTCTTCTGCGAAGCAGAGCCTGTTGTTATGCCGCTTCGCAAAGAAAACGGTTTTATGCCGGATTTATCCGAGATAGATGACGAGACGGCTTCAAGGGCCAGAATAATGTGGCTTAATTATCCCAACAACCCGACTTCGGCATTCGCGACAAAAGAGTTTTTTAAAGAGGCTGTCGATTTCGCGCGAAAGAATGAAATAATCCTTGCGCATGACGCGGCTTATAACGAAGTCTACCTTGATGATGAAAAGCCCCTTTCTATTCTTGAAATTGACGGAGCGAAAGAAGTCGCCGTGGAGATCCACGCTTTTGCCAAGACTTTTAACATGACAGGATGGCGTATTGGTTTTCTGGCCGGAAATGCGGATATTGTTTCCGCGTATGTTTCAGCGAAGGCGAATATTGACAACGGCACATTCAGGGTCGTGCAAAAGGCCGCTGTCGAAGGTCTTAAAAATTACGATAAATGCGTTACGCCGATAAGGGACTTGTACAGAAGCCGCAGGGACCTCGTTATCGGAAGGCTGAAAAAGCTTGGTTTTGAGGTAGAGCCCCCGCGCGGAACCCTTTATGTGTGGTTTCCGGTACCGGGAGGAGAGTCGTCGATAGTATATGCCGACAAACTCCTCGAACAGGCTAATGTTGTTCTTACGCCCGGTGTCGGTTTTGGAGAATACGGAGAAGGCTTTCTGAGGATAGCCCTCACGGCGGATGAAGACCGGCTCAATGAGGCTTTTGACAGGATAGAAAAAGTGGTGTAGATATAGTATTCGGCGAATCTGATAAAGGCAGAGCTTCCTGCGGTCTCAGAAAAGACGTCGAAGCCGGACCTTGAACTTCTTATACTACCCTGAATCCTGAAAATAAATAGGTGGACGCGCTGCTTTTAAAACTCTGCTACTGGCCACATGCCGATGCCGGTTTACTGGTATAACCCGGGATAAGGACTTGCAGACGGGTCTTTCGGGTTTGGAGTCGCCGCCGGAAAAGAGAATAAAGCCGGGTCCCGACGGTTTCAAAAAACGGCTCGAAATCCGTTTTTAGCTGTATTCCGGTCTTTTTCCGGGGCATTAAAAGTATTATATTTCACACTTCAATATCAGGATCCGCTACTTTTTCCGGAGAAAATATTTAATTGGATAAATTCATAATAAAAAAATGCGGCGCGCTTAATGGTGCGGTTAGCATAAGCGGAGCTAAAAACGCCGTTCTTCCCGCTATGGCCGCATGTCTTTTAACCGAGGGCGTTTCAAAAATAAAAAATGTTCCTTATTTAAAAGACATTAAAACCATGTCCGATGTACTTCGCGTAGTCGGGTGCAGGGTCTCCGGAGAACCGCATGTACTTGAGGTGGATGCTTCAAGAATTGACCATTTCGAGGCACCTTATGAGCTTGTGAAAACCATGCGCGCTTCTTTTTATGTCCTGGGCGCGCTCCTCGGAAAATATAAAAAGGCCAAAGTCTCTCTTCCGGGCGGCTGCGCCTGGGGGCCGCGACCGGTCGATATGCATCTGAAGGCATTCGAGGCAATGGGCGCAAAAATTAATATCAAAAATGGATATGTTCTTGCCGAAGCCGCAAGACTCAGAGGTGCTGAAATCAATTTTCCGAATGTCAGCGTCGGAGCAACGGCTAATGTACTAATGGCCGCGTCCATGGCCGAAGGTGAGACTGTCCTTAATAATTCGTCTATAGAACCGGAAGTAGTCAACCTCGCCGAAATGCTGAAGGCCATGGGAGCCGATATAGAATTAAATGGAAATGTCTATAAAATAAACGGCAAAAAAGAGCTTTCGCCCTGCGAAATAGAAATTATCCCCGACCGGATTGAAGCCGGTACTTTTATGGCGGCCTGTGCGGGTATAGGGGGTAATATTAAAATAGAGAAATGTCTTCCCCCGCAGCTTTCCTCATCGATTGATATTTTAAGGCGGCTCGGAGCGCAAATAGAAAAGTCCGGCCCGGACGCCCTTGAAGTTTCGATGGAAGGTGTTCCAGGGAGTCTTGATGTGGAAACTCACCCTTATCCCGGTTTCCCTACAGATATGCAGGCGCAGATAATGGCTATCCTTTCAGTTGCAGAGGGCAGGAGCATTATAACCGATACTATCTATCATGACAGATTTACCCATGTCGCGGAGCTGATGCGGTTAGGGGCGGATATCGAGATCAGGAACAACACGGCCGTTATAAACGGTGTTGGTTCCCTGACCGGCGCTTCTGTTATGGCGACCGATTTGCGGGCAAGCGCGGCTCTCGTTATTGCGGGGCTTATGGCAGAAGGAGAGACACAGCTTTCGAGGGTTTATCATATAGACAGGGGTTATGAAAAAATCGAGAAAAAGTTCGCAGCGCTCGGAGCGGAAATTAAAAGAGACTTTGAGCCTATGCAGAGCTGATTTCCGAAATATTCTCTTAACACAGACTTAATTTACTCTTAATACCCGAAAGTTATATTATTAGAAATATATTTAACAGCCAATCGGGGGCAATTGATGGAAAAGCACAGAATAACAGTTTACTCCGTTATTATTTTTATACTGTTGATATCAGGGTGTAAAAGGACTGCAGAAATTTCCGAAGGCGGGAATTACACGCCGGGGAAAGAGTTCAATACCCCGAAATATATCTTCTTTTTTATCGGCGATGGTATGGCCTCGCCCCAATGTGAACTCGCATCCGCTGTCCTTGAGAGAATTCCGGATCCCGGGAAAAGGTATGGCATAAAAAAGCTGGCTTTTGCCGATTTTCCTGTAAGCGGATCTTCCAGGACTACCGCTCAAAACCGTTATATAACCGGATCCGCGGCCGCGGCAACAGCCCTTGCCACGGGTTTTAAAACATCGATTAATTCTATCTCAATGGACCGCGCCGGAAAGAAAAAATTAAAAACGATTGCCCGGATGGCGGCGGAAAAAGGAATGAAAGTCGGAATAGTCAGCAGTGTCAGCCTGGACCACGCGACTCCGGCCTGTTTTTATGCGCATCAGCAAGATCGGGACATGTATTCTCAGATAGCGTCTCAGATGGCAAAAAGCGGTTTCGATTATTTTGCCGGCGGATTCTTAAAAGCCGGAAACAGCGGAAAAATAATTGAAATGATGCGTGACTCGGGCTATACTGTTGTATCAGAGAAGGAAAAATTTAACGATTTAAGACCGGGTGAAAAGTGCTGGGCTTATACCGAATACGATGCTGACGCTGCCATGAATTACGGTATTGACAAAGGTCCGGACGAAATCTCGCTCGCGGAATTCACTAAAAAGGGAATAGAACTGCTTGATTCTGAGAATGGCTTTTTCATGATGGTTGAAGGCGGCAAGATCGACTGGGCCTGTCATGCCAATGACGCGGCGACCGCTGTTTCGGATGTGGTTGAATTTTCCAGGGCCGTTGAAGAGGCCGTGAAATTCTACAATGAACATCCGGATTCCACACTGATTATTGTCACGGGCGACCATGAATGCGGGGGCCTCGGCCTCGGTTATGCCGCGACCAAATACAGCACCTCTTTCGAGATATTGTCTTTTCAAAAGATCAGTTTTGAAAGATTCGCGTCTAAAATAAAATCCTGGAAAAGAGGGAATTCACTCTCTTTTTCAACCGTTCTTGATTCTGTTGAATATTATTTCGGACTGCGCTCTGATAGTGAAACTCCCGGTCCGAAAGAGCTTCTTCTTACAGGTAAGGAGATAGAAAGGCTTCGCATGGCTTATGAGAGAAATATGGGGCTAAAACCTGTGCCCTCCGATAAAGAGGATTCATATCTTCTTTACGCTAAATATGAACCGCTTGCCGTTACCGTTACCCATATTCTGAACAACAAGGCCGGTATTGACTGGACGAGCTTCAAGCATACCGGGCTGCCTGTTCCTGTTTATGCTCTCGGGCAGGGTCAGTATTCTTTTACTGGGAATTATCCCAATAATGAGATTGCTTTGCGGTTAATGGGTGCCGCGGGCTTCAGCCGGTAAAGTTTCTTTTTTTATAAAATCTGCTTTTTTAGTTGAAAAGTAAATGTAATTAATATACATTTACCTCGAGACTATCGTATAAATAATTGATTTTTTAATAGATAAGAACCGAAAGGGGACCTGATGGCAGCAGGCAGTTTTATTGTTGAGGAAAATTCACTTTCTCAGTATCTTAAGGAAATTAGCAAAAACCGGACTCTTTCCTTTCCGGAGGAGGCCGAGCTTGCCGTTAAGATCAGGAAAGGCTGCACCAAATCTCTCCACAAACTTGTGAGTGCGAATCTCCGTTTTGTTGTAAGTGTGGCGAGAAACTACCAGAATCAGGGGCTGCCCCTGGCTGATCTTATAAATGAGGGTAATCTCGGTCTTATCAGGGCCGCGCGCCGTTTTGACGAGACTAAAAAATTCAAATTTATTTCATATGCTGTCTGGTGGGTCAGACAGGCGATACTGCAGTCGCTTGCGGAGCAGTCCCGTATTTATAAACTGCCTTTAAACAGGGTTGCGACTATCCATAAAATCGGAAAGACAATGGGGAAGCTTTCCCAGAAATACGGCCGTACTCCCAACGCTAAAGAGATTGCAAAAGAGCTCAAGCTGGACGAGCAGGAAATTATGGAAACAATGAAGATTGAGAACAATCATCTCTCTCTGGATTCTCCCTTAAAGGCCGGCAAAGACGGAAGACTTTACGATATAATCGAAGATCCGAACATTACTTCTCCGGACGAGTCTTCTGTCGCCAGTTCAGCCAATGAGGTTGTTGTCAAGACTCTTGAGACTCTTAACAGGCGCGAGGCCGAGGTCATTAAGCTTTATTACGGTATCGGGGTCGATAATCCCCATACTCTTGAGGAGATCGGAAAAAAGTTTAATCTTACGCGCGAGAGAGTAAGGCAGATAAAGGAGAAGGCGCTCAAGAGGCTGAAGCATTCTTCCAGGAGCAAGTCTCTCAAGAAATATAATCACTAAGATTTTTTTATTTTAATTATATGAAAGCCCGCCGGAAGTTTTCGGCGGGCTTTCTTTTATGACTCGGACCATTTTACGATGGATCGTAAATCAGTCCGGACCATTTTACGATGTATCGTAAAATGGTACTTGTGTTGCGGCCCGGTAATTAGTATTTTATTATTATGATAAAGCGTGTTTATGACGGGATCCTCCGTGAACATTTTTCTGAAAGTGATAAAATCGCTTTTATATCCGGTCCGCGTCAGGTGGGAAAGACGACTTCAACCCGGAATATTTTTTCTGATCCGGTATATCTTAATTGGGACAATGCCGATCATCGGGCAGCTATACTTAAAGGTCCCGGCCATATAGCCGAACTGGCTGGCGCTGAAAGTCTTATAGACAGGAAAATTCCGGTTATATTTGACGAGCTGCATAAATATAAAGGCTGGAAAAATTTCATAAAGGGCTTTTACGATACTTATAAAGAAAAGTTTTCGGTCTGTGTTACCGGAAGTGCCAGGCTCAACGTCTATAGGAAACATGGCGACAGCCTGATGGGCAGGTATTTTAATTATCGGATGAACCCTCTTTCGGCAGGAGAGCTGGCCGCGCCAGAAGTCCGCAGAGATTTATACATAACTCCGGTTGATATAGGACGGGAGAAATTCTCGTCTTTACTAAATTACGGCGGTTTCCCGGAGCCCTTTATTAAAGCTGACAGAAGGTTTTACAATAAGTGGTCAAGGCTGAGAGATGAACAGTTGTTCAGGGAAGAGCTCAGAGAGATTGCAAATATTCAGGAATTAAAAAAGGCTGAACTTCTTGCTCTACGTTTTCGTGAAAACGCCTCAGGGGCTCTCAGTTACTCGAATATGGCACAGGATTTAAAAGTTAGCGTGGATACTGTAAGAAGATGGACGGATGTTTTAGAGGAGATTTATTATTTATTTCGTGTTTACCCGTATACTAAAAATATATCTAAATCGATACGGAGAGAGCCTAAAACCTACCTCAGGGATTGGTCGGAGGTCCATGATAGAGGTTCCAGGAACGAAAATTTTGTTGCTTGCCATCTTCGGAAGGCGGTAGATTTCTATAATGATACGGGGCTCGGAAATTTTTCCCTCGGTTATATTAGAGACAAGACCAAAAGAGAAGTTGATTTTATTATCTCGGAAGACGGACGTCCCTGGCTTTTATGCGAGGTCAAGTCGGGGACAAAAAAAATTTCCCGGCACCTCAGGCATTTTCATGAGATTCTCAAGCCGGAACATTCTTTTCAAATAACAATGGATATGGATTATGTTGATAAAGATTGTTTTGCTTCTTCCGGTCCCGTGAGGGTGCCCGCCGCCACTTTTTTGTCACAACTTGTATAGCTGCCTTTCTTTTTTTACTCCCGAACGTTAATTCTTGTTGTTCCCCATTGGGAAACACCAATGTCTAAATGACATAATTATCTTTTGACTCTGAGTTAAAATGTAGATATATTATAGTAAGATGTTGTTTATTCGTATTGATTTGAGTATACGGAAAACATTCCGCGGAATGGAAAGCCTCCGGGCTTTCGTGCGGAGTATATTTTTTCAGGGTGAGTGCGGGAAGAAATCAACCGTGAAAATTGCAGTTTTATTGAGCTAGGGCAACCCGAGTCGGATTCATGTCAGTTGTTGGCTTATAGCAGTGGTACGAGACTGGAAAAAGGGACAGTGGGTTTTTACTATAAGAATTTCAAAGGTTATGAAGATCAAATATATTGTGGAGGAGAAGCAGAAGGATGTTCTGATGATTATGCCGGTGTTTTGCTTCAGATGGAATTGGACAAAGTAATTAAAAAGGCCTTCATTATGATCTCCCAGTTTTTTTAACTTTGACATTGCTGAAGCTGTATGTCTTCAATACAAAGTGCACCATTTAGCAAATATTTAACTGGTCACTTTTTCCTTTTTTTTAGAAACTAAACTCTTCTCGATTTTTTAATCAAGCTTTTTCTTTTTATTAATAATCTTCCTTTGTTTTAAAGTCTTTCTTTTAATAATTTCCCGCCTTGTTATTACTTAGTGATATCTTCCAGAATACATATCTGCCGTTGTGACGTTATTAAGTTATGTGAAAATAGGTAAAGTCCGTCTTCCAGAGCTCATTTACAAGGGTCGTGAGGGTTTGGCATCCCAGTATGGCCGGCGGGGACGCTTATTGTCTTCAAGACCGCCATAGCCTTTTTCCTTGGGGGTCCCCTTATTACCAAGGAAGCTGTCTGTTTAAATTATCACGATTATGGTTCACTTTTAGATAGCGGGATAGAAAGCAGAGATACAGCTTCCATCTGTCCTTTTTTAACAACGTACTCCATTTAATTATTTATCTTATTGGTCGGATAGTTAATCTCAGAAACTAAAAAATAAGGGGGCCATATGCAGCCGTTCTGGTTCGAGGAAGAAAAATTCAAAAACAAAATCATAAATTCGGACAGTTTTGTCAATTGCACGGGCAGAAAACGGATTTCCCTGAACGGCAAATGGAATTATGCGTTCGACCAGTATGACCTCTTCTTCAAACAGGACTGGTATGAAGAAGAAAGAAAAAAAATACACGCGTCGGGAGAAAATTCCTGCTATGATTATTCTTTCAATCATTGGGACACAATTGATATACCCTCAACAATAAATGTAAAAGTCCCCGAGGGAAAATTTTACGAAAGCACATTATTATTTACAAGAAAATTCGATTATACCCCTGGTAGCGATAACAAAGTCTTTCTCCGGGTAGGGGCCGCCGGATATATGACTGCCGTTACCCTTAACGGTAAATACCTCGGAAGACACGAGGGCGCGTCCACTCCGTTTATGGTTGACATCACTGACAAACTTAAAAGACGGAACCGTCTTTTTCTGGCCGTGGACTGCAAGCGTTGCCAGGACAGACTGCCGATGCAGCTCACAGACTGGTTTAATTACGGAGGAGTATTCAGGGATGTTGAATTGGTGGAGCTTCCGGAAAGCTATATAAAAGACTGGTTTGTCAGGCTGAAAAGAGGAAGCGGTTTCGGGACAATTTCAGCGGATGTTTTTCTGAAAGGCGCCGCCAAAGGTCCGGTTACTCTTGAAATTCCGGAGCTCGGGATAAAAACCGAATCGGAACCCGGTAAAGACGGAAAAACATGCTTTGAATTTAAAGCCTCGCCGGAACTCTGGTGCCCCGAAAATCCCGTTCTTTACGATGTCTTGATAAAGTGGCAACAGGACACAGTCAAAGACCGTATAGGCTTTCGGGAAATAACGGTCAAAGGACGTGATATACTTCTTAACGGAAAACCTATATGGCTAAAAGGAGTGTCCCAGCATGAAGAAAGTGTTGAAAACGGGCGCTGCCTCACAAAAGAAGAAGTGAAAAGAAACTTTGAGATACTTAAAGAACTTAACTGTAATTATACCCGTCTGGCCCATTATCCGCATAATGAGTATGTCTCTGAATTGGCGGACGAAAAAGGAATCCTTCTCTGGGAAGAAGTCCCGGTTTATTGGGATATAATGTTCGATAATAAAGAGGTCTATAAAGACGCGGAAAACCAGTTGACAGAACTTATAATCAGAGACCGGAACAGGGCTTCGGTGATAATATGGTCGGTAGGCAACGAGAATAAAGACACCGATGAGAGGTTCACGTTTATGACCGGCCTCGCAAAAAAGGCACGGGAGCTCGACGATTCGCGTCTTGTTTCCGCCGCCTGTCTGGCCCAGGAGGATAAATTCCGTGACAGGCTGATCGAATCACTCGACCTGATAGGTTTTAACCAGTATTATGGATGGTATGAACCCACTATAGACCCTCTTTTAAATATAGAGAAAGGCTCTATGCCGCCGAAGCCGGTAATAATAACAGAAACCGGCGGGGGCGCCCTTGCCGGGCATCACGGCCACGAATCCGAAATGTGGACCGAGGAGTATCAGGAATGGCTTTACCGCGAACAGGTTCGGGTCATATCACAGCTCGAGTCGGTCAGGGGCATGTCGCCGTGGATACTGTATGATTTCAGGTCGCCTTTCCGGCTCAATATTTATCAGAAAGGCTATAACCGCAAGGGGCTTCTCGATGAGAAAAAAGAAAGGTACAAAAAAGCCTTTTTTGTCCTGAGGGATTTTTATGCTTCGCATAATCCTTTTTCAGAAAAAAAGGGCACAAATTGAACCGTGTTTATCTTGTTGACGGTTCTGCTCTGGCTTATCGCTCTTACTTCGCTTTTTTAAAAGCCGGGCTTTCAAATTCAAAAGGCGAACAAACCGGAGCTGTTTACGGTTTTATAACGATACTTCTTAAATTTATTAAAGATACCGAATGCAAGAATATAGCTGTTGTTTTTGATGCAAGAGAAAAAACTTTCAGACATGAGATGTATCCCGAATATAAAGCCACGCGCGAAAAAATGCCGGATGATCTTGTCGATCAGTATCCCAGAATAATCGATTCAGTAAAAAAAATGGGAATCCCCATGCTTTCTATTCCCGGTTATGAGGCCGATGACGTAATCGGGACCCTTTCCAGAAAGTATGAGAAAGAAGGCAGAGAGATCTATATCTTCTCCAAAGATAAAGACTTCATGCAGCTTGTATCCGATAAAATTTTTCTGATAGACAATGACAAAAAGTCGGGCGGAATAAAGATATCGGGAAAAGACGCCGTGAAGGAAAAATTCGGAGTATTACCGGAAAGAGTAATAGATGTTCTGGCGCTGATGGGAGACTCCTCGGACAATGTGCCCGGTATAGCGGGCATCGGTCCAAAAACAGCGGGGAAACTCGTTTCCGAAAAGGGTCCGCTTGAGAGTATCTATGAAAAACTTGATTCGGTTAAAAGCAAAAGCAGCCGCAAGAAGCTTGAGGAGGGGAAAGAAAACGCTTACCTCAGCAGGAAGCTTGTGACTATTCATACCGATCTTGATGTCGATGTCTCTCCGGAGGAGATTAAATTCAGCGGAGAATATCCTGAGGAGTTCGCTGAATTTTTAAAAGAAAATGAACTTAATTCTCTTCTTTCGTCCATCGGCGCCTCAGCCAGAAGCGCGGACCACAAGTCATCAAAAAAAGAATACAATCTCGTGAATAAAGAGGAAGAACTCGAAAGTCTTTGCAAGGAACTGAAACACGCAGGAACCTTTGCCATTGATACCGAGACTACCGGACTTAATCCGGTCGCCGCTTCTCTTGTAGGAATCAGTGTGTCCTTCAAAGAACACGAGGGAATATATATTCCCGTAGCTCATAAGGAAGGCCGGAATATACCGGAAGACGCGCTCAAAAAGTACCTCGTTCCTCTGATAGAGTCTGATAAAATAAAAAAAGTCGGGCATAATGTTAAGTATGATATGCTTGTGCTAGAAAATTACGGCATAAAGCCTTCTAATTTTTTCTTTGATACAATGGTCGCTTCTTACGTTCTCGATCCCACTTTGAATCAGCACGGGCTTTCGGCGCTTTCTCTGCGTTTTCTTGATTATAAGATGATACCCATCGAGGACCTTATAGGAAAAGGCAAGTCTCAGAAGACTTTCGATGAGGTTCCTGTAACGGACGCCGTCTCATACGCGGCTGAGGACGCAGATATAACCTTCATGCTTTACGGAAGGCTTAAAACAGAGATCGAGCGGAACGGTTTCTCAAAAATATTTGAAAATCTGGAGATGCCTCTTGTCGGTGTTCTTATGCATATGGAGCGCTCGGGGGTCTTGATAGATTCCGATGCGTTATCTAAAATGGCTGCGGAATTCAAGGGGCGGATAGGTGCCGTTGTGAAAAAAATTTATAAAGAAGCCGGTAAAGAGTTTAACATAAACTCTACAAAACAGCTTTCGGCTGTTCTTTTTGAGGACCTCGGTATAAAGCCTGTAAAAAAAACAAAAACCGGACACTCCACCGATGTCGAAGTTTTGAAGGCTCTGGCGTCAGAGCACAGTATAGCCGCACATATCCTTGAGTACAGGCATTTCAGCAAGCTGCTTTCGACTTATGTAGAAAACCTTCCGGGGCTTGTGGATAAAAAAACGGGAAGACTGCATGCTTCATTCAACCAGACAGTCACTGCCACGGGGCGGCTTTCCTCTTCCGACCCGAACCTTCAGAATATCCCCGTGAAAACAGAGGACGGGCGTGAGATAAGAAGAGCGTTCCGCGCGGGGCGCGGCAACAGGATTATTTCCGCCGATTATTCTCAGATAGAGCTCCGTGTGCTTGCGCATCTTTCAGAAGATAAAAACCTCTGCAGGGCATTTCGGGAAGGTGAGGATATACATAATAAAACGGCCGCGGCCCTTTTTGGCGGGTTTCCCGACATGATTAACTATGAAATGCGGGATCTCGCGAAGATTGTAAATTTCAGCGTTATTTACGGAAAGACACCTTACGGCCTTTCGAAACAGCTTGGGATAAGCGTAAAAGAAGCATCCGACTTCATTGATAATTATTTTTCCGAATATCCTTCAATTAAAGATTTTGTAGCTTCCACCCTTGAAGAAGCTAAAGAAAACGGATCTGTCGAAACAATACTGGGCCGGCGGAGGCCGCTTCCGGATATAAATTCCCGAAACCGCACCGTTCGGCAGTTCGCGGAACGGACCGCGGTCAATACCAGGGTGCAAGGCAGCGCGGCAGACCTTATTAAGAAAGCCATGATAGATATTTTTCCTGTCCTGAAAAAAGATTATCCGGATATCCTTATGATAATGCAGGTACACGATGAACTTGTTTTTGAGATCCCCAAGGGCAGTGTGGACGCTTTTAAAAAGGTGCTGAAAAACGGAATGGAAAAAGCTCTTTCGCTGAAAGTTCCTTTGCTGGCCGAAATCGGCGTGGGTAAAACATGGTATGAGGCGCACTGAATGAGAAAAATCTTTATCTCTGCCGGAGAGACATCAGGCGATAATCACGGCGCTCCCCTCATAAGAGAACTTCGTTCACGTTTTCCCGGATGCGAGATTTACGGTATCGGCGGAAAATCCATGGCGCTCGCAGGTCAGAAACAGCAGTTCAGGACCGGGGAATTGTCTTTCATGGGAATATTGGAGGTTTTAAAGCACCTTCCCTTTATTTTCCGGGCACTTCGGGAACTGAGAAAATTCTTTAAGAAGCTTCGGCCGGACCTTGTGATACTCATTGATTTTCCAGATTTTAATTTCAGGCTCGCCCGGTATGCTTCAGGATACCGGATTCCCGTGCTCTATTATATAAGTCCGCAGATATGGGCCTGGCGTACGGGGAGGGTGAAGACCATAAAAAAATATGTCAGCAGAATGGCGGTAATATTTCCCTTTGAGAAAAAGTTTTATGAAAAACATGGTGTTGATGTGGAGTTCACAGGCCATCCGCTGGCGGATATGCCCCCGGTAACCATGGGGTTGAAAGATTTCAGGGTCAAGTACGGTATCAGTCCGGCAGACCGTATTGTGGCTTTTATTCCGGGAAGCCGCGAGCAGGAAGTCTCAAGAATTATGCCCGTTCTTGCCGGAGCGGCAAACAAACTGGATTTGAGCAATGTTAAATATTTCATCCCCAGGGCCCCCGGAATTGACAGTGATTTTCTTCTGAAATATACATCGGGAAAACCTGAGTATATAATCTCAGATGAGGATTATTATTCTCTTTTGTCCTGTGCCGACTGCGGAGTGGTTACATCTGGAACCGCCACTCTGGAATGCGGTTTTTTCTCTCTGCCTTCGGCGGTAGTTTACAAAACAAGCGCTTTTACTTATTTAGCGGCCAGACTGTTTGTAAAAACCGAATTTATAGGTATGGTGAATTTAATCGCGGAGAAAGAAGTTGCCCCTGAGTTTATTCAGGGAGACGCAACGCCGGATTCGGTAGCTTCCGCCATACTCCGCATGCTTGATCAGAGGCAGAACGCGGCCATCCGCAAAGAACTGGTCGGCATAAGACAAAAACTCGGCGGTCCCGGCTCCGCCTCCCGTGTGGCCGATATGGCGGAGGATTTGCTTCTATAATCCGTTTAGAACCTCAAGCGTCTTTTCTGTAAACGCAGGCAGGTCCCCGGGGTTTCTGCTTGAAACAAAATTACCGCCCACAACCACCTTTTCGTCAATAAATTCTGCGCCGGCATTTTCAATGTCTTTGATTATAGATTTATAACCGGTAATTTTTCTGTTCTTAAGTGCTCCGGCAGTTATCAGAAGCTGTGGACCATGGCAAATGGAAAAAACGGGTTTACCGGTTTCACTAAATTCTTTAACAAACCGGACCGCGGTTTCACTGGCGCGCAGTTTGTCGGGAGAATAGCCTCCCGGTATAAGCAACGCATCGAAATCAGCCGGATCAGTTTCGTCCAACGTTTGTTCAATCATTACTTCGGTGCCGTTTCTTTTCCCTTTTACCTCTGTTTTTTTTAATCCGATATTTGTTATCTGATGCCCTGACTCTTTATAGGCCTTTACGGGTTCGGTGTATTCCGGGTCCTCAAACAAATTATCAAGTATTACTGCTATTTTCGCCATCTTGTTCCTCCTTTGAATAGAATAGAGCTTCAGCTTTAATCCAGCGAAAAGCATTCCCGTATTATTATTTCCCGTAAATAATTAGAAAACGCAGTCTTTGAAAAACAATTCTCAAATATTTGAAACTCGATTAACGGAAATGAAAAATTCACTCGAAATTGACAAATTTGATTAATAGGTATATATTACTAATTATGTAGTTGCGATTAATCTTTTAACAAGGGAGCATAATGCGCTATTTCTTATGTTTAATTCCGGCAATATTCTTTTTCTCGGCTCAGGCCGCTAATATTTTTGATGACCCCGGAGGAAACTCCCTCACTGCCATTGAGGAGGTTGATTATTACAGGGATGTAACAAGGTATGACGGCGATCAACCCCAGGAAGCAAAGCTCCATTGCAGATTCTACAGGTATTCGAATGAACTGATTGAAAACCGGCCCTTGCTCGTCTTTTTTATTCAGTGGGGAGGGTCAATTGATCAAACAGAAGGCCCTACCCAGTATGAGAATTTTTCTACAGACCCTTTTGTCAGTCTTGTTATCATGCCGGAAAAACCAGATGGAAGTGCGCTTAATACATCCAACTGGTATTACGGTAATGAATATGATTACGGAGATTCGGTACGCACTGTTCCCTGGGTCCATAATGCTGTAATAGAGCTTCTTAATGATATCAAATATGAGAACTTTTTGAGAGACTCCATCTTTAGCGGAGTTACTATCGATACAAACCGGGTTTATGGCTTTGGCCACAGCATAGGTGGTACGGCTTGCGATCAGATATGTATCAAACATCCCGAGATTTTCGCGGCCTTCCACGGTCATGCAGGCTGGACCCGCTATTGGGGCAGGGATAATAATTTCTTCTCGGACGGACGTGGTTGCCTCTCTTTTGTCAACATAGTAGGCGGGATACAGGGAGAATCCGGAGGCACCAAATACTGTGATCCCGACTCATCTGTAAAAATAAGAGGAAACCGGGACCAGCTTTATCTCGGTGTAACCGATGAACTTTATCACGCATTTGATTATACCGATTTAGGGTGGTATTTCGGGAAAACAGGAGACAACTGGAATTATCGCGACCCGTCTTTCCCGACACCGTTTATAAATTTTACTAACGGAGACGGAGACAATCCGGAAGCGCAGGGTGATAACCTGCAGCCTTCGCTTGAAGAGTCCCGCAGGGGTTATATGTATCACAGGGCATCCGGAGGGCATACCGGCGGAGGTGTTTTTATCCGCTGGAACCGTCTGTGTAATTTTCGCAAAGATCAGAGCTATCTTGCCTTTACAGACAGGAACTACGGGCTTAACAATTTTTCGAACACCGGATACTTTAACCCCCTCGAAACCCGGGGATGGGACCATACGACTATTATTGACGAGACAAATCATTATTATGTCGAATTGACCGGATCAGGTACATCGGATGTTACTCTCAGAAGACTACAGAACCTTGTCCATACACCCGGTACTGTTTACAATCTTCAGATAAACGGCAGTTCCGCAGGGCAGGTTACGGCGGACGAATACGGACTTGTTACTATTCAGGACGTGGTGGATGATGCGACAATCGATCTTACGGTTGTTACAACCGGAACGGAAGCTTCGATTAATAAGTCCGGTATTGTTGCGGCCGCTTTGCAGGTTTCCCCGAATCCGGCAAACCCTTCAGTTTCTATTATATGTTCATTCAAGGGTGTACGCTCGGCCGATCTTGGAATTTTCGATGCGGCTGGAAGGCTCCTGAAAGAATTCCGGATTAACGGTTCAGAGAGTAAAGAGGTTTTCTGGGATGGAACGGCATCGTCAGGAAAGGCGGTTCCGACAGGTGTCTATTATGTGAGGCTCAGGGCCGGAACAAAGCAGGTTTCGGAGAAGATACTTCTTCTTCGTTGACAAAGATTTCTTGAAAATTTTATAAAGGCGCGGTCCAGTCTTATATGACTGCCGCGCCTTTATTACGGGAACGGATATCTCCGGTCTTAATTAATCTTTTCAGTATTTTTCTGGAGGTCGGATAGGAAATTCCCGTTGCAGCCTTTATATCCCTTTCGCGGCTTCCGGGGTTCTTTGCTTTATCAGTAAAGGACCCCAAAAAGAAGTCCGAACAAAACCGCCCCTGAAAGCGAAACCGCCAGGTAAACTGCAATAATTTTTTTCTCTATGCAGGCGAAAAGCGATACAAGTGTCGAAGCTTTTGTAGCCGGCCCGGAGATGAAAAAAGCGAGTATGGGGCCCGCACTCATTCCAAGCTGGCTCATTACCTGCATTATCGGTATACTTCCTCCCCCGCAGGCGTAAAGCGGTACTCCCAGCGCGGCAGCCGTTAGGATGCTGTAAATATTTGATCCTCCCATTACCCTGGCTACTATATCGGGAGGAACAAGCACCGAGGCGGCGGATGCCACCAAAAGCGATACAGAAAAGACCTTTGTTATAAAAAGAGATTGTTTTTTAAGATGAAGCAGAAAGTTTTTCATTGTGGGCTCGATTTTTTTAAAACCGGTATTCGGCGCGGCTCCGGTCTGACCTTTTTCCCACGATAAAACAATAAGGCCGGCCGTACTTCCAAGAATAATAGAAGAGGCCGCTCTTGCCGCCGCCATTCTCAGGCCGAAAGCACCTGATGTGAGAATAAAAAGCATGGGGTTTATGAGAGGTGAAGAAACCATGAAGGCGGTAAGAGGTCCTTTTCGTGTACCTGTTTTAAAAAGACTGCCTATAACGGGTATTACCGCATAAGTGCCTACGGGAGAGATCGCGCCGAGTAAAGATGCCGCGAAGACTATTCTTTTCTTCTGTGAATTAAAGGCTTTTGAAAATCTCTCATGCGGAAGAATAAAGAGAAGCAGGGTGCTCGCTAATATGCCTGTTAAAACATAGGGCCAAAGCTGAGACAGTAAATCGAAGAATTTCGATATTATCTTCAGTGTATATGTGTTTTCGAACAGTTTCGAAACTCTGTATAAGAGCCTGTTTATAAACTCCATTATCAGCGCATGTAAACCATTTTCCGCGTAATTTGTTTCTTTCCCGCGGTGAGGCGGCAGAAATATACTCCGCTTGGAGCGCTAATCCCCGAATTTAATGTACCGTCCCATGTTATTTCAGAATTCCCGTTGTTTCCGGGTTTACCGCTTAAAAGGGTCTTGATTACCCGGCCGGAAGGGTCAATTACTTCAATTTTAACTTCTCTGGTTCTTAGAGGTACGCTGAACCTGAGTTTTGTTATACCGTTGAAGGGGTTCGGATAATTAGGGGAAAGAAAAGCGGTCATTAATTTCTTATTTTCACTTTTTTCTTCTATCTTTATTTGTTCGCTCTGGCCCAGATGGTAGAAAGTTCCGGGAAGTGTACGTCCCCCGAAAAAGGCTTGTTTCATGTCCGGGTCTGTTATACTTACTCTCGAATCCGGGTAATATGTTCCAAGAGAATAACGGTATGGGACATAAGAGTCTCTATGGGTATTGGTGCCGTCGTTGACAGCCGCGAGGCTGAATAGAAAGTCTGTTCCGGAAGAGCGCATTTTTACAAGGACGCGGTTGTCTCCGGACTGAAGGGTTATATCCTTTACAGAGTTTAATTCATTGTATGATTGGAGAGATGTGTCCACGATTACATCTCCATTCAGCCAGATTTTCATGTCTCTGGTTCCGCCGGCGTAAAACTTTCCTGACTGTTCGCGGTCTGAGAAAATCTGTGTATAGGCGTAAACGACAGTTCCCGCGGAGGCCCCGGGAAAAGTCTCTTTAAGATTCACTGTGTCTGTCGGGGAATAATAAGTAGTCCAGGGTTTGCCGTTAACATAATTGCCGGGCCGGGGGTCCGCGTTCTGCTCGTCCATGTGGGCCGTCTGATTATCGGCGGCGCTGTATGTACCGTTGAGAAGCCAGCGTCTGCAGCCGCGTCCCATATAATGAATGTCTCTTATGTTAGTAAAACCCTCGGAAAAATAATTTTGAGGGGCGATGAAGTCCTGACGTACCTCACCGATAGGCATCCCGTGAATAGAAATTTTCTGAAGCTCGAAATATCCGTAGCCCTTTGCGCGGCCCCATCTCAGAATATCCAGGTCATGAGGGTTCAGCCCCATTGTTGCGGCTGCGACAGCGTCCGCCGCTACCGGGTCTCCGGATGCCACTATTAAATTTCTTTCGAGAAAACCGGTAAAGCCGTTAACCGGGCTTGAAGGATGGGAGCCGTCACCTTCAAGGGAGGCAAGGCCGTCTATAACGCAGTAATCCGATGGATGGTAGGCCGCGAGGTTTACAACAGTGTTAACCAGTTTATCATGATCAAGGATGCCTAGATATGTGTTTCTGTTTCTCGGGTAGCCTGTCGCGGTAGGATCGTAAACCGCCCGGCTTACAGAGCCGATGTAGTTCTTGTGAACGCAGTTAACCTGTACTCCGTATCCGGTTGTCTTCATGACCGGTACATTCACGAGGATATCTGAGTTCAGGACCGCGTATGTGGGGTTGTATGAGTCGTTGTCGGCGATTGTATTGCTGGTCGGGAGAGCGCCGATTCCGTTATATGAAGGTACGGTATAATATTCAGGAGTTTTTCCGCTTCTCTGTGACTCTGTAAGCATATCCCAGGACAGCCCGCCTTCGAGTATCTCATTATAATTCAGGTTTATTCTGTCAATGGTTTTTGAGGGATGTCTCGCCCTTAAGGAATCGAGCATAGACTCAAGAGTAAAGCTGTCGGGAAGATCGGTGAAATAGTCGTTCCACCTTTTGGTATACATTCCGTGATCGAACAGGCTTTTAGTGAAAATATCGGATTCGTTTCCGTGATCGTAGTATGAACCGCCGGCAAGAAGAGTTATGCGCGCCGCCGAAGTGCTGTCGGCTAAATAATCCAGAACGGCCCAGATTACTCTCGGGTCGGTCTGATCACCCCGGGTATAATTATCTCCGGGCGCGAAAACTATATTAGGTTTTACCGCGACCCATGGCGAAGCGCCGGCATTGTCTATTTTATATTGAAGCTCGGATTGATTGGTCCCATAATGCTCGTTAAGCCCTATTGCTTCAAAAACAAGCTCCTTAACCTCTTCACGGGTTAATTCTTCTGTGGTAGGTTTGCTGTAAGAAAGGTCTTCCCAACGGGAATCGACAACCGAGGCGTGAGCCATTATCGATGCGGCGGTATATCCGTCAACCTCATCGTTTCCTGATTCGTGTATGTAGGAATCCACGGCGGGCTGCCCGGTGTATCCTTCGGTATTGGATATTACAATGTCAAAGACTATGAGAACCGGTGTAAGTATAAGTAGATATTTTTTAAGGGATTTTATTCTCATTGCCTCTCCGTTTCACTTATTGTAAGGATGCAGTATATAGATAGTTAATATATTCACTTCAAGTGATTTTGTCCAGTTTTTATCTAAGAAGTTCGTTTTAACGGCGAAAATGTCAATTTCAAATATTGTTTGACAGGAAGGAGGGAAGATATTAGTTTTCACTTAGTTTCTTTAATCCGGTACAGTGATACCGGGAAGAAAACAAATTATGAATAATATTATAACACATCAATATATGGCCTCTCCTGACCGGGGAGGCTTTTTTTTAGGGGAAAATAATGAAAACTGTTGAGAAATCGGAAATTATGGATGGAAAAGTCCTCGACAGAGTCCTTTCCAGGATAACCCATGAGATTCTTGAAAAAAACCGGGATACAAAAAAAATCGGTCTTATCGGTATGCAGACGAGAGGAATAGTGTTCGCTAGAAGGATAGCAGAGAGAATAAAGGAGATTGAAGGACTCGATATTCCGGTGGGGGTTCTTGACGCTACCTTATACAGAGACGATTATCGTGTGAAAAGAAAACAGCCGGTTGTAAAAATAACCGATATACCGTTCGATATTAACAAGAAAACTGTAATTCTTGTTGATGATGTGCTTTTTACGGGCCGGACCGTCCGGGCTGCCCTTGATGAGATCATGGATTTCGGGAGGCCCTCTAAAATACGATTATGTGTGCTTATCGACCGCGGGCACCGCGAGTTACCGGTGAGGGCCGATTACACAGGAAAAAACGTGCCGACAGCCCAGAATGAAGAAGTTAGAGTTATGGTTAATGAAATTGACGGCAGGGAATCGGTCATGCTGGTTGAGGTTATTGAAGATTAATTTGCAGAATATATGAATAAAGAGTTTAGATTCCTTTATCCTTATATAAAGCCCCACAGGCTGAAGATGTCGGCCGGAGCCATGATGGTTGCTCTTTCTGTCTTTCTTGAGATGATTCCGGTCATTCTGCTCAAGGAAACGGTCGATTTCTTTAGAAATGACAGTATCAACCCCTACGTTCTTCAACTTGTTTCTTTGTTTTCAGATAATACGGGAGGTCCCGAATATCTGATAGCGATTTCGTCTCTGGTGCTTTTTTTTGCCGTTCTCTCCGGAATCTTTCTTTTTTTTCATATGTGGCTCATAATAACCTCCTCAAGAAAGATTGAATACCGATTAAGAGAAAATTATTTCGACCGGCTTTTGAAGTTTCCCAAAAAGTTTTACCTTAAAAGAAACACTGGTGATTTAATGTCGGTAGCCACTAATGATCTGAACAGGGTCAGAGACATGATAGGGGCAGGTACTCTTCATGTTCTGCGCACAACGGTTTCGGCTGTATTTATTATCACAGCTATGGTTCTGCTTGATAAAAGGCTCAGTTTGTTTGCCGTATTACCGCTTCTTATAATGCCTGTTTTGGCCGTCCGGTTTCTTTCCCTTATACACTCGGCTTTTCGCCGCGCCCAGGAGAAGCTCGGGCAAGTGAACAACTTTCTTAAAGAAAATTTCAGCGGCATTTTTGTTATTAAATCCTATACGAGAGAAGAGGACGAAGAGAGAAGATTTGATGCAATAAATAAAGAGATGCTGCATTACAACCTCAAGCTTGCCCGGATGAGGTCTTTTTTCTTTCCGCTTCTTATTTTCTTTTCGGGTATCGGGCTTTCTCTCCTTTTTTATTTTGGGGGTAAGAGCGTTATTGCCGGCGATACAACTCTTGGAACACTTGTCGCTCTTAGTACCTATTTCACAAGACTTGTCTGGCCGCTTGTCGGTTTCGGATGGGTGCTGACAATGGTTCGGCAGGGGATAGTGAGTACCGGGCGATTCAGGGAGATCATGGAAGATCCGTCCGATATGCTGGAGGGCGGTTATCGAGCAAAGCTAAAGGGAGAAATTGAGTTCAAAAATTTCAATTTCAAATATCCCGGTACCGATATAAAGGTTCTTGATGACATTAATATCAGGATACCCGCCGGTTCCAGAGCCGCCCTGACCGGACCCACCGGTTCAGGAAAAAGCACTCTTGTATCTTGTGTTCTGCGAATGTATGAGGTAGCCAGGGGTACGCTTTTTCTGGACGGAGTCGATATCATGGATTACAACTCTGATTCTCTAAGAGAAAATATCGCTTCTGTGCCCCAGGAAACCTTCCTTTTTTCGGATACGATAGAAAATAATATTACATACGGAATAGAAGACGAAGATACCGCTTCTGTTGAAGGAAGCGTTCTGTTTGCCGCGCTTGATAAAGATATTGAGTCTTTTCCGGAAGGAGAAAAACAGGTATTGGGAGAAAAAGGTGTAAATCTTTCCGGAGGTCAAAAACAAAGGGCCGCCATAGCGCGGGCGCATATGAGAGGCAGTTCGTCCTTTATATTCGATGACAGTCTCTCGGCAGTGGATTCCGGCACCGAAGAAAGAATACTCGATAATATTAAAAAACACGGTAATTCAAAAACTATGCTTTTTGTCTCTCACAGAATCTCCGCAATTATGGACGCGGATATTATTTTTGTGATCGAAGACGGGCATATAACCGCTCAGGGTACTCATGAACAGTTGATCAATAAAGACGGGTATTATAAAAGAACCTATGAAATCCAGAAGATAGAGAGGGATTTGAATGCCTGATTCCGTTAATGATAAAGGAAAAGGCAAGGCATATGACGGTAGGCTTGCCAGGAGGCTTCTTGGGTATCTGACTCCTTATAAATACACCGCTTTATTTACACTGATTTTTCTTATGGCGGCGAGATTTATGGCCAATCTTACCCCGTATCTCATCAAAAAGATCATTGACGGTCCGGTAACGGCGGGTAATACAGAAGGTATTCTCATGCTCTGCGGTATATTAATGGGAGTGAGATTTCTGGAATTTCTGTTTGTCGTCTTAAACGGATACCTTTCGAATTATACCGGACAGAAAATAATCTTTGATCTCCGGAGAGATCTTTTCAGGAAGACCGAGGGGCAAAGTCTTGCATTTTTCGGCAAAAATCCTGTCGGAAGTCTTATGGCTCGGATTACTTCGGATGTAGATGTACTTAACCAGCTTTTTTCTTCCGGTGTTGTAAATATCCTCGGCGAGATTTTTATGCTCATATTTATTGTCGGATTTATGCTGTTTCTGGATGTCAAACTGACACTTATAACATTTATAACGCTTCCTTTTATTGCATGGGGGACAATTCTTTTTAAAACAAGGGTCAGGGATTCATTCCGCTCAATCAGATTGCTCTCTGCAAAAATCAATACCATAATGCAGGAAACAGTATCCGGTATAGATGTTGTTCAGCTTTTCCGGGGTCAGAATTTTAACAGAAAAAAGTTTGCCAAAGAAAACGGCGCCTACCGGGATGAATATATCAGGACGGTTCTTTATTACGGGCTGTATTTCCCATTCGTGAAGATTATGAACTTTACCGCCATGGCGCTTATAATATACTACGGAGGAATCAGGTTTCTTGCCCCCGGACACGGAATTACGGTCGGGGAGCTTGTCGCTTTTATTACATACGCCGAGCTTTTCTTTCAGCCTATAAGAGAACTTTGCGATAAATACAATATCCTGCAAAGCAGTATGGCCGCTTCCGAGCGGATTTTCGGTCTTCTCGATACAGATGAATATATTCCGGAGCCGGAATCCGCGGTTGCTTTAAATCGACCTGCAAGCACTGTCAGTTTTTCCAATGTTACTTTCGGCTATGTTCCGGGAGTTCCGGTTATTAATAATTTCTCGCTTTCGATCCGAAAAGGAGAAAAGGTCGCTGTCGTCGGAACATCCGGAGCGGGGAAGACCACCCTTATAAATCTGTTAAACCGGTTTTATGAACCCTGGAGCGGATCGATAAAACTCGGCGGGATTGACATTTCAAGACTCTCGAAAAAAGATATACGCAGGGCAGTCGGAACGGTCAGTCAGGATATAGTACTTTTTTCCGGTACTGTCGGGGATAATATCAGTCTTTTTGATGAAACCGTTTCGCCGGAGAAAAAGGCAAAGGTCGCTTCCTCTGTTAACGCTGCCGGATTTGCCGGCATCCGCGGCGAGGGGACGGACACAATTCTTGGGGAGGGTGGAAGTTCGATATCAGTAGGGCAGAGGCAGCTTCTTTCTTTTGCCCGGCTTCTTGTTTATGATCCGGATATTGTTGTTCTTGATGAAGCGACCTCAAGCGTCGATACTGAGTCAGAATTGAAAATACAAAAAGCTATCTCAAAGATTCTCAAAGGCAGGACTTCTATTATAGTCGCTCACAGGCTTTCAACTGTCAGAAACGCAGACCGTATAATTGTTCTCCACAAGGGTGCAATCGCCGAAGAAGGGAGCCATGATGAACTTCTGCGCCGCGGGGGAATATACCACAGATTATACACCACTCAATTTAAGGCGGAAAAAAAGTGAATAGTAAATACATTAAAAAGGAATGGAGGTGCCGATGTCGTTGAAAATAAAACACCTCATGGGACTGAGGGATGTTTGCCGTGAAGATATCGAAAAAATAATGGAGCATGCTCTTTCTTTCAGGGAAATTCTGGAAAGAGATATTAAAAAAGTACCGATTTTAAGGGGTAAAACCATAGTAAATCTCTTTTTCGAAAACAGTACAAGAACAAGAATTTCTTTTGAACTCGCCGAAAAGCGTTTGTCCGGTGACAGTGTCAATTTTACTTCTTCGAGCAGTTCGGTTAAAAAAGGAGAAACTTTAAAGGATACGGTGCGTAACATAGAGTCAATGAAAATAGACATGATCGTGGTTCGGCACGGGTCTGTCGGCGTTCCGGAGTTCCTCGCGGAGTGTACAGGCGCTACCATTATAAATGCGGGCGATGGAGCGAATGAGCACCCTACACAGGCGCTTCTGGATATGAGAACTATCCTGGATCATAAGAAAACAATTTCCGGGCTGAAAGTAGCGATTATTGGGGATGTTCTGCATTCACGGGTTACAAGAAGCAACATCTGGGGGCTTAAAACGATGGGTGCCGATGTGACCGTCTGTGGTCCTTCAACTTTGATGCCTCTTGATATGAGTGAGTTCGGAGTAAAATATACAAGCCGGGTTGAAGAAGCTCTTGACGGCGCCGATGTGGTAATGTCTCTTCGCCTTCAGATTGAGAGGCAGGCAAGCGGACTTTTACCTTCAATAGCCGAGTATAGAAATTTTTTTGGAATTAATGCCGAGAGAATGAAGCTGGCCGCCCGGGACTCGATAATAATGCACCCCGGACCGATAAACAGAGGAATAGAAATGGAAAGTGATATAGCGGATTGTGGTCAGTCCGTTATTCTTGAACAGGTTACGAATGGGGTTGCTGTTAGAATGGCGGTGCTTTATTTGCTTGGAGGAGGAGAAAACGAAAATGACTAATATTATTACTCTCAAAAATGTACATATAGTAGATCCCGTCTCAGGTATAGATAGAGAATTTGACATACGGATAGAAAAAGGGAATGTCAAAGAAATAGGAAAGATCGAGGGAAACAAAGGAAAAACTTTCGATTTGAAAGGAATGTTCGCCGTCCCGGGGCTTGTTGATATGCATGTGCATCTTCGTGAACCCGGACGGGAAGACGAGGAAACTGTTCAGAGCGGATGCGCCGCCGCGGCCGCAGGCGGATTTACCGCGGTAGCATGTATGCCCAATACCCTGCCGGTTCTTGATGACGAGGCTTCGATTGATTTTATAAATAAAAGGTCCCGGGATGCCTCTGCCCGTGTTTATCCGATAGGCAGTATAACAAAAAGTATGAAGGGATCCGAACTCACTGAAATGGGGGCGATGGTTCGCGCGGGTGCTGTCGGTGTATCTGAAGACGGGATTTCTGTAAAGAACGCGTGCTTAATGAAAAACGCTCTTATTTATTCTAAAATGTTCGAAATTCCGGTTATCTGCCATTGCGAAGATGCGGATCTCGCTTCGGGAGGATGTATTAACGAGGGATCTGTGTCGTATTGCATGGGGCTAAAGGGAATACCGTCGATATCCGAGGAGATTATCGTCGCAAGAGATATAATGCTTGCCGAATACACGGGTGCAAGGGTTCATATCGCTCATGTAAGCACGGCCGGGAGTATCGCACTTATAAGAAACGCTAAAAAACGTGGTGTAAAAGTTACCTGCGAAACCGCTCCTCACTATTTCAGTTTTACCGAAGAAGTTTTAAAGGACAGCCTCAGTACAAATTTTAAAATGAATCCGCCTCTTAGGAGCCAAAAAGACCTTGAAGCCATGATAAAGGCGATAAAAGACGGAACTATAGATGTTATAGCCAGCGACCATGCTCCGCATTCAATTGAGGAAAAGGACGTTGAATTCGAAGCTGCACCCAACGGAGTTACCGGACTCGAGACTTCTCTCGGCGCGGTTATTACAAATCTTCTTAAACCCGGCCATATAGACCTGCAAAGATTGGCTCTGCTTATGTCCTCTAACCCGAATAGAATTCTTGGAAAAAAAGGAGGAGTAATAAAGGCCGGCGCTCCCGCCGATATTACCATAGTAGACAAAGATAAAAAATGGAAAGTGGACCCCAAAAATTTTGTATCCAAGAGCCGCAATAACGCTTTTAACAACGCGGAACTTACAGGTAAAGCGGTTATGACCATAATGGAAGGTAGAATAACTTATATGGATAAATCTCTGAAAAATGAATGATACCGATTATAATCTGCTCGTATTCAGAGTCCCCGCAGATAATTATGAATCTTTCACAGACGCTGTTTTTGGACTGGGCTGTCTCGGGATAGAGGACAAAGATCTCGGGGATACAATCGAATGCCGCTGCTGGTTCGAAAAGGATCCTCGTTTTTCTGATATCGTGCCCCGGATTCAAAAGCATTTTGAAGAAGTTATTTTTGAAAAAGAAGAATCGATCCCGGAGGAAGACTGGAACCTGAACTGGAGGAAGAACTACTCTCCGGTCGAAATTGCCCCCGGCATAATTGTTCGGCCCTCCTGGGACAAATCGGACCTTTCTTCCTATGATAAGATAATAACAATTGATCCTAAACTTACCTTCGGTACGGGGCATCATGAAACGACCCGCCTATGCGCCCTTCTTTTACAGAAATATTTTAAAGATACAAAAGGCCGCTTCATGGATGTGGGCACAGGAACCGGACTTCTGTCTGTTACGGCAGCTTTATACGGTGTAGACAGAATAACCGCGTTTGATATAGATCAATCCTGCGCCGAGAACGCGCCCTCAAATTTCAGGCTTAATAATGTTTCCGGAATAAGTTGTTTTGTCGGCAACATCCATTCGGTAAAACCAGAGGAAATTTTTGAAGGCGGCTGTGCTAATATTATCAGTTCCATTCTCTTTCCACTTATTCCTGAAATTCACAAAAGGCTTATGTCCGGCTCTGTTTTTATATTTTCCGGAATACTCGGAACTGAAAAAGAGAAAGCGTCTTCGCTACTTGACGGTGCAGGCTTTATTCTGAGGGAAACTGTTTATGAAAATGAATGGATCGCCATAGCGGCTGAAAAAAGATGCAACTGCTTTTTGTGATGCGGCTCATCTTGACTTCGGCTGCTCCGCGCATACCCTTGTATGTACTCCCACCCAAAGAGTTTCTATGTTTTCCCTGCGGAGTCTGTCGCACCATGTCTTTTTATCCGGAAAACATCTTCCAAAATTGAATCCCCCGGCAAGGACTGATAAATCAAAATGTTCATTATTAGCTGTTAGAAGCTCCAGGAGGCGTTTCCGGGTTTTTTCTGTCCTGATGTCTTTTGTCTCCACGAATACGCGGCCTTTATAATCAAATTCTTTAAGTGCGCTAAAAACATCTTCAAGAAAAGGTATCTTCACAGAGTCGACGCTGAGATTAAAACGGCGGATTTCAGTTTTTGTAAAAACCGCCAACGGATAGTCTTTTTTTCGTTTTTCTCCGGTACGCGAAAGGTAGGATTCTATCACACATGAATTTCCGAATTTTTGAAGAGGAACCATCCTTCCTATTTTTTTGTCATGAAATACAGCCAGTTCTCCATCTGCGGTCTCATGTATGTCCAGTTCCACATATCTGAAGTTTTCTTTATCCCGGTGGTTTTTCAAGAGGTTGTAAAGGCTTTCGATTGTGTTTTCAGGAAAAGTATTCGTTATGTCTCCGCCCAGTCTGTGACCTATATTGTAACGGCAGGCAGCCGGTACCAGGAAGAGGATGAATACTGCGGGTAATTTGAGAAGGTATTTTATCTGTCCTGCTTCAGCGTGAACTGGACAATCAGTTGATTTTAAAAGTTTGTATCAA
>CAYNYI010000004.1:0-57978 GCA_964401455.1 uncultured Fibrobacterota bacterium | reverse complement strand
ACCCCCATCTTCGCCTGCAAAGCGCGGTTACAGACAATATCCGGATCGATTTTTCCTTTGTTTTCCTGCAATGATATCTCCCTTGACAAATAGAACAATATATGAATATGGGTACAAAGTGTAAATTACAAAAAAAAAAAAAATAGAAGTCAAGAGAAATCTTTTATGCGACAGATGAGGAAGGGGGAGAAAAATGTGAGTTTCATTATTTGACAGAGCAAAGTAAAAAATGAACGAATATTATACCATAAAAAAGCCCGGTAAAACCGGGCTTTTTTTATCAGAAAGTCTTTAAAACTTTTCTTATTTCTCGGGCATCCAGCCGTCAACAAGGCTTTTATTTGATTTATACCACTTTTTCGCCTCGGCGAGTTCGTCCTTACCCTGCTTGATCTGGCCCATAAGGCTGTAAAGCTGTTCTTCCTTCAGATTGAAATTCTTGCAGAAACCGGCGAGTTTCGGATAATCCTCTTTGAAACCTTTGCGGGCGAGAATCGCGCATACATCTTTCGGATAAACGCCTTTAGGATCTTCGAGATATCTGAGATTATACTCGGCCCACTTATAGTGAGGTTTCCAGCCGGTAATAATAATCGGGTCTTTCTTGTTGGCGGCTTTTTTGAGGCTGGCCATCATTGCCGGTCCGCTGGAAGTTACCTGCTCGAAAGGTATTCCGTATTCCTCAATGGCTTTCTCGGTATTTCTGTGGATACCGGCACCGCTTCCGATTCCGATGATTTTTCCCTTGAACATCTTTTTATTGTCTTTAAGGTCTGCGATAGACTTTATATCTTCAGAAACATATTCAGGAACAACAAGTCCTGTAGTTCCGTTAGAGAAAGATTCTCCGAGTTTGTCGATCTTGCTGCCGTATTTTTCCCAGTAGTCGCCGTGGGTATTGGGAAGCCAGGCATCCATAAAAAGATCGGCATCGCCTTTTGCGAGAGAAGCGTAAATCGGGCCGGGTTCGAGCGGGGTTATTTGAACGTCGTATCCCATTTCAGTAAGAGCGGCCTTGGCGAGATTCGTAAAGGCTACGCCTTCGGCCCAGTTAGGATAGAGAATTGTTATTTTTTTGCCCGGTCCTTTGTCTCCTGAGCATCCTCCTATGACAAGAAGCGCTGTCAGAGCGAGTAGGGTTAATGTTAAAAGTTTTTTCATGGGTCCTCCTTTTTTAGATTAATATGTGCTATTTCTTCTTTGGAATATTTCCTACAGCCTGTGTTATCCTGTCTAGCAGTATGGCTATTATTACAATTCCGAGTCCGGCTTCAAAACCAAGGGCAAGGTCTGCTCTGAGTATGCCCTTATATACAAGCTGGCCGAGTCCGGATGCTCCGACCATCGAGGCTATAACAACCATGGAAAGCGCCAGCATTATAACCTGGTTCACGCCGGCGAGAATCGTGTTTTTTGCAAGCGGTATCTGTACCTTGAAAAGAAGCTGCCGATTTGTAGCGCCGAAAGACAGCGCCGCTTCAACGACTTCCTTAGATACGTTTCTTATACCGAGGCTCGTTAGTCTGACAGCGGGGGGGACCGCGAAAACAACAGTCGCGACAACACCGGGAACATTTCCCACGCTGAAAAACAGTATGGCCGGAATAAGATATACAAATGGAGGCATTGTCTGCATCAGGTCAAGTATCGGTCTGATTATAGACTCAAAGCGGTCATTTCTTGCGGCATATATTCCAAGCGGTATTCCTATTACCATTGCCAGAAAGGCCGCTGAAATTACAAGCGCGATTGTCTGCATTGTCTCTGTCCATAGATCAAGACTCATCAGAAGAAGAAGCCCGATCACCGCGAAAATAACCATTCCTCCGGATTTTTTCCAGGCCGCGCCTGAAATTTTCTTTTCACCTCCCGAAAACGCGAGATGAACAAGGATGACAATTATTGCCGCCATAAGATACTGATTCGGAAAAATCAATATGGTCTGGAAAGCCCCGACAAGCGCTTCTACCGTGGTGCTTATGATTCCGAAAACCACCGAGAAAGTGTTGCTGAGCCAGTCTATTGCTGACTCAATATAACTGCCTAATTCAAACCTTGGCATAATCAACACCTCCTTCTCTTATCAGTTTTTCCAACTCTTCCGGATGTTTGCCGATCATCTCGGAAACTACTGCCGAATGAGGCACAATTCCCAAAAGCTTGTTGTTTTCATCAACTACCGCCAGGTCAAGACTGCTTTCAATAAAGAAAGGCAGCATCTCGGAAGCGGGAGTATCGGGATAAACCGCGTTGGTGTCCTCTGTGGAACACATAAACGGCTTGAACTCTTTTGCAGAGCTTTTAGCCATTTCCTCCAGTCCTGTATCTCTTATGAAACCGAGGAATTTATCGCCTTCGCCGACTACCGGAAGAACGGAAATTCCGATTTTTTTCATTTTGTGAAGGGCAGTCTGGGGTCCGTCATTGCGCCTCACCTTCTCTACATGATCTAACATGATCGTACTCGCCGTCACGATATTGGCCCGGTTGACATCTTCGGTGAAGTTTTCCACATAACGGTTTGCCGGGTTTGTTATTATATCCTCCGGTGTTCCGATCTGAACAATTTTTCCGTCTTTCATTATGGCTATTCTGTCACCGAGTTTCAGGGCTTCATCGAGGTCATGAGTGATGAAGACAATTGTTTTGTGAACTTTTTCCTGGAGCTGCAGAAGTTCGTCCTGCATATTTTTTCTGATCAGCGGGTCCAGGGCGGAAAACGCTTCGTCCATTAAAAGGATTTCCGGGTCGTTTGCAAGCGCTCTTGCGAGCCCTACTCTCTGCTGCATTCCGCCGCTGAGTTCTCCTGTCATCATGTCTTCATAGCCATCGAGCCCCACGGTTTTTATGACCTGAAGGGCTTTTTCACGGCTTTCGACAGGGTCCTTGCCCTGTATCTCAAGCCCGAAAGCCACATTAGAGGCTACCGTTCTGTGGGGCAGGAGTCCGAAGTGCTGGAAAACCATTCCCATTTCCGTACGCCGGAGCTCACGGAGTCTGTCTTCTTCGGCCGCTGTCACGTCGTTGCCGTCCACCGTCACGATACCCGAGGTCGGGTCGATCAGGCGGTTGAGGCATCGGAGGAGCGTCGATTTGCCGCTCCCCGAAAGCCCCATGATAACGAAAAGTTCTCCGTTTTCGATGTTGAATTCGGCGCCGTTAACGCCGATAGTACATCCTGTTTCTTTCAGGATATCATCTTTACCGGAGCCTTTCTCAAGAAGAGTGAGCGCTTTCTTCGTGTGTTTTCCGAAGATAACGTTCAGATTCTTGACTTCTATTTTACTCATATTTGTTTCTCTTTTCCTGTTAGTTTATTATTTATCCTTACGGATTTTAGAAATAATACCCTATGTTTATGTTGAAGCGCATATTCCAGTCGAGGTCGGATACAGGAACAGGTTCTCCGGCTTTGGAAGCATCATCGGTATAATTAACTCTGTCTTCGTCAACATCTGTTGCATATGTCATGCCTTTTCCGAGACCCGTGCCGAAGCTGTCTGTGAGCCAGGGCTGGTTTTTTCCGAGCGCGAAGTCTATGTAGGTATAGACAGAACCAGATGTTACAAGCATGCCGGGTATCAGGTGATGAGTATTTTCAAAATCCTCATTGGCTTTACTGAGAAGCGAGTAGTCTATATAAGGCTGAATATTGCTGATCGGGCCGAGTTCTACAGGCATGCTGTAGGCCAGTCCGGCGCAGATGATGTCCGCCTTGGCGGCTACAGGGTAAATAGAACCGTAGGCTCCCATAGGAACGGTTTTCATTATGTCTCCGTTATCGTCTTTGGCTTTGTAGTTATATCTGATATATTCGCCTTTAAAGTCGAAAGAACCGAATTTCGCTACAACATGTCCCGCGCCGGCATATGAAAGCTGAGTTCCTTCGAGGACGCTGTTATAGATGGCGCCGACCTGTCCGGAAGCTCCGATTTCGATATTTTCATTGACTTTGTAAGCTGCTCTTATGTTTCCCTGATCCATTTCCTTGATGCTTTTACCGTTGCCTGCATCCGGAGTGATGTCATAACTGTAGCGTCCGGGGCCGCTGTTACCGAAAGTCGAGAGACCGCCGTAATAAGGTCCTTCAGGTTCCGACTGACGGAAATAGGCTATCTGCATTTCAAGATTTTCCATAGGTTTGAGGTCGAATTTTACACCCATGTCATAGTCATCTTCAAGACCTACATAGTAAGGTATCTGGAACCACCATGAATGTGAGGCATAAGGAGTGATTCCGAAAGGTACCTGAGTAGCGCCTAGCTGCATCTGTGTGTTTTCACCGAAATTATATGAAAGATAGCCGTGGTGAATAAAATGTGTGGCGAAAGTAGGATAAAAACGGTATTCAAAGCTGAGCCCGATTCCGTCTTTCTCTCCGTCCACATTAAGGCGCCATGTGTCAAATGTGAATTTAGTGTTGTCCGGTTTATTGTCGGACTCATAATTAGTGGCTATTATATTGTAGCGCATAGCTCCGCCTATCGTGAATCCGTCCTCTCCGGCAAAGAGCAACGTTGAAGAAAAAAGAGTGATGGTTGTCAGAAGCGTAAAGAATCTCATAAAACCCCCTTGTTTTGGTTGATAAAAAAACGGTCTCGTATCATTACACATTGTTTTTACGCAGAAAGAAATTATGAAACTCACTCGCCTTATGCAAGCAGAACATAAGGTTTATAGGGTAAGAAGCCTATATTGTGCCCGTATTAAATCGAGGTGCAATATATTGGGGTTTTGTGTTGACCGCTAAGGAAAACTATAGGTCGGGGGACGGAATGTTCTATTTTGGTACATCAAGAATCGGTATGATTATTCGACTACGGAATAGTTTTCTTCGAGAGCCGTCAGTTCATCGTATTTTTTTGAAAGAAGCAGATAAGAGTCTTCGGTTTCTTTCTGGATCCTTCCCATTTCAGCGGATATTGATGCTAAATCGCCTCCCTCACCGCTGTCTGAAGCGGCTTTCTCAATCTGGGCGGTTTTTTGTTTCATTTCCTCTTCGAGGCGCATTATTTTCTTTTCCAGCTCCAGAATATCCCTTTTTACCGGTTTAATTTTAGTATTCTTCTCTCTGAAAAACTCCGCTCGTTTTTTTCTTTCTTCTTTTTTGCCGTATGACTTTTTTACTGCTTTTTTATCGGGGCCTTCTTCTTCCCAGCCGTGCTTTTGTAAAAACGCCTCATAGTCTCCGTCAAAAAAGAAAGCCCTGTCCGACTGGAAAACAATCAGTTTTTCGGCTGTTCTGCGTAAAAGCCGTTCATCATGGGTAACTGTTATAACTGCCCCGGGGAAATTGTTTATAGCTTCAGCCAGAGAATCGATTGCCTGCATATCCAGATGATGTGTGGGTTCGTCCAGCAAGAGAAGGTTCGCCGGTTTGGCGAGCACCTGACCAAGAAGAACACGGGATCGTTCTCCTCCGGAAAGAACATTTATTTTCTTTTCAGCAGAATCCCCGGAAAAAAGCATCGCCCCGCATATATTCATAGCATGGTTTCTGCTTTTGTCTTCCGAGACCCTCGAGATTTCCGCGTAAACGGAATTATCGGGATGCAGGTTCCGGGAATTGGATTGTGTGAAATATCCCACTTTTGTTTCACGGTGAAATTTTGTTTTTCCTCTTCTGTCTTTCAGTTTTCCTGTAAGCAGGTTTAAAAGGGTTGATTTCCCTTTTCCGTTTTTACCTATTATGCAGATTTTGTCCTTTGGTGAAACGCTGAAAGAAAGGTCACTGAAAAGAAGAGGGCCTTCGCCGTAGGCAAACGATAGTTCTTCAGCTTCCATAAGATATTTCCCGGGAAAATCATGGTAGCTGAATTTAAAGCTTAATTCAGGTGATTTGGATGCGATTTCCACGGTTTCCATTTTTTCAAGTGTTTTCAGTCTGGACTGCACCATGTTGGCTTGTCTTGCTTTTGCCCTGAATTTGCTGACAAATTCCTCAATTTGCTTCTGCTTTTTCTCGGAGTTGTTCCGCTTTGCCTCGGCAAGTTTATCCTCTTCGGCTATTTTATTATAGAATTTCCCTGTGTCTCCCCTTGTCTTAATCAGCCGCATACGGTTTATACCGATAACGGAGTCAACTATACTGTCCATAAATGTTCTGTCATGACTGATCAGGAGCAATTCACCTTTCCATCTCTTCAGGAATTGTTCAAGCCACCTTATAGAGGTTATATCCAGATAATTGGTGGGTTCATCAAGCATCAGGATATCCGCACCGGAAGACAGCAGTTTCGCCAGGTTAATCCTTACCTGGAAGCCCCCTGAGAATTCCCGTACCGGCCTCTGAAAGTCGTTTTCTGAAAATCCAAGACCGGAAAGGATCTTTTCTGTACGCCATGTTTCATTTTTGTACTCGTCAGGCAGTCCCGCTGCGGCTTCCTCAATTACTGAGCCTCCGCTGAACTCCGGGTCCTGAGTCAGGTACGCGGCGGAAAAAGAGCGTGGCATTGTAACTTCGCCACCGTCGGCATGTTCGCGACCGGCGATAATTTTAAGGAGTGTACTTTTTCCCTGGCCGTTTCTGCCGACAATGCCGGCCTTCTCACCAGGTTCAAGTGTGAACTCCGCGTCTTTGAAAATATTTTGCGGTCCGAAGGACTTATTGAGGTTTTTTACTGAAAGCATATTTTTGTCATCTTGATTTGCAGAGAAGATAATTCATTACATGCAAGTATATAAAAATGAAAAAGCCGACCCTCAAAAGGACCGGCTTTTTTCATTTATTTAAGCGAGAAAAATATCTTATTTAAGTCTGTATATCTCGATTCTTCTGTTCTTGCGTCTTCCGTCAGCAGTGCGGTTGCTCGCTATCGGATTTTCTTCGCCGTAGCCTTTTGCGCTGAGTCTCGCCGGGTTAATTCCCTTAGCCACAAGAAAACTCTTCACGCTGTTGGCGCGTTTCTGCGAAAGTTTCTGGTTCTGCCATTTTCTTCCCCGGCTGTCCGTATAGCCTCTTATTTCAAGTACTATGTTTTTATGAACTTTGAGGGCGTTTACAAGACCTTCGAGCTCCTGGCGGGCCTCGAAGGTAAGTTCGGAAGTGCCTGTCTTGAACTGTACGCCCTTGAGTATTGAGGTTTTAGGCTCCGCAACCTTTTTATCGGGGCATCCGTCCTCGTCCTGGAATCCATTGAAGTTTTCGGGTTTGTTCGGGCATTTATCAAGACTGTCCGGTATTCCGTCCTGGTCATTATCAAGGTCCGGACATCCGTCCTCGTCCTGGAAGCCGTCTTTGTCCTCGGGATCCATTGGGCATTTGTCAAGACTGTCCGGTATTCCGTCCTGGTCATTGTCAATATCCGGGCATCCGTCATCGTCTTCAAAACCGTCAAGGTCTTCGGCCCGGGCGGGGCATTTGTCTTTTTTATCGGGTATTCCGTCTTTATCGTTATCAGGGTCCGGGCATCCGTCATCGTCTTCAAAACCGTCGAGGTCTTCAGGCTGGTTCGGACACTGGTCCTTTGAGTCCGGTATTCCGTCTTTGTCGTTGTCTTCGTCCGGGCATCCGTCGCTGTCTTCAAATCCGTCTATGTCTTCGGGAACATTCGGGCATGCATCGTCTTTGTCCGGTATTCCGTCCTTGTCGGTATCCTGTGAGACAATGAAACCCGACCAGTTGAGCGAGAATGACGCTCCGGTTTTAGGCATTATGTGAGTAACATAAAGTTTTTCTTCTTTGTCGGAACTGCGGTACACAAGCGAGTCGTCAGTGCTTGCCATTCCTATGTCAAATCCGAGGAGTATGTGAACCCCGGCGGGGGTGTTAATCCGGACACCGGGGGTAAGATAAAGAGGGTCTTCTCCGACCTTGAAACCGGTACTCATATTTTTCATTCTTGTTTCACCGTTGAAGTCTGTAAAAATAGTCACGATTTCATGCGGCGTGTACTCAAGCCCCATACCGGCTGTAAATACATTATCAAGATTGGTATGAGAAACCCAAGTAGCCCCAAAATTAAGATGAAATCTGAGAGGAACTTCCGGATTGATTTCTCCGGCATCGAGAGTCATAAGCATTGAAGTATTGAATGTCGGAGAATTCGCTGTATAAAAATATTCGTCAATATAGTCCCTGCTGAATGTCTGTAAGCCGTTGGCCTTATCTGTGCTGTACAGTCCCGGGTTCAAGGTGTCAAGAACTATATCTCCTGTTGAGTCCGGCTGATAGTAGTACTCACCGCTTCCGGGTGCAATGTATTTTTTGTTCAGCGGTATATAGTAGCTGCGTCTCGGGAAAATCCCCTTGGATTTGTCTCCTGTGGGAAGCGAAAGATTTCCGAAATAAGCCACATCAAAAACTTTGCTGTGACTATAAGGGGGATACTGGATTTTAAGTGACGCGGTCATGTCCCCGATTCCGTGTGTTTGCATGCTCTCCACGCCGGCGTCATCGACATAATAAGGGAAGCCCATGGAGAAGTCCATGAACTTCAAGACGCCGAAGCTGAGGTTGAGGTAATTGGAAAGAATTTTAGGAGAGGACTTGGTTAGAGGCATATCGACCATGAATGAGCTTGTATTAAAATAGTTTTAGGCGTTCATTACAAAATCCGAAGACTGGCTTTAGGTAATCGAATAGTAGACAGCGAGCTTTCTCTGCCCTAGGGTCTGCGCCGAAAGCGTACACACCACGCACTTCTGGCCTTCTTTGGCTACCTCCGAGTATATCGTGAATATGAATAATACCAGGATTGTAGAAACGAACTTCATGAGGCCTCTCCTTATTTTTTTTATGTTTGTTTATAAAACAGTCTGTTTAATTAAAATTTTGCTTAATTCAGATAATGCAATAAGATAACATAAATTAGCTATCAAGTCAATTTTCAAGTTTACGGTATTAACCCGATCAAGAATTGTGTTTGACCCTCTTTAATCCGAAAAGGTTCAAAGAATATCTTGATTGACTTGATTTAATGAGTAGTTTTATCTTTTATCCTCGGCGGTCGTGTTTACGGCGGCGCATATCCTTGTTTTATTAATTCAATGTCAAGGCGGTCAGATTATTATGAGTGACATAAGTTCTATTGTAAACGAACAAAAAGAAAGATTGCTTAATCTCTGGAGGTTCCTTTGACCTGGCTGAAAAGAAAAAAGAAGCCGACTCGCTCCAGAAAACAACCCTTCAGCCTGATTTCTGGAATGATACCGGTGCCGCCAAAGAAGTAACCAAAAAACTCGATAAATTAAAAAAAGTCCTTGTCCGCTGGGAAGGCCTTAAAAAACAGGCGGATGAATTGGCGGAATATATTGAACTTGCCGAAGCCGAGAATGACAGCGCGATTTTTGAGGAAATCTTGCCTGAGATACCCGCGCTCAAAGAAAAAGTGGACGATCTTGAGCTTTTGAAAATGTTTTCAGGAGATGATGATGACAGTGACGCCATACTGACAATACATCCCGGGGCGGGAGGAACCGAGTCCACCGACTGGGCGCAGATGCTCTACCGCATGTTTCACAGATGGATAGAGAGAAAAGGATTTGAGGGGCAGGACCTTGATTATCAGCCCGGTGAAGAAGCCGGTATAAAAAGCGCCGTTATAGAAATAAAGGGCTCATACGCTTTCGGTTTTCTCAAGGCCGAAACCGGAGTACACAGGCTTGTGAGGATATCTCCGTTCGATTCAGGCGCGAGGCGTCATACTTCATTTGCTTCGGTTTACGCAAGTCCCGTAATCGCGGATGATGTCGAGTTCGAACTGGATGAAAAAGATATAAGAGTGGATACTTATCGTGCAAGCGGCGCGGGTGGTCAGCATGTAAATAAAACAGATTCGGCGATTAGAATGACCCATATGCCGACCGGTATAGTAGTTCAATGCCAGAACGAGAGGTCTCAGCTCAAAAACCGTGAAATCTGTTCGAAGATACTGAAATCAAGGCTTTATCAGCATCATAAGGAAGAAGAGGATAAAAAAAGACAGGCGGGAATGGCCGAAAAGAAAAAAATTGAATGGGGAAGCCAGATCAGATCTTATGTTTTACACCCTTACAATATGGTTAAAGACCACAGAACCAATGTCGAGACATCCAATACGCAGGCTGTGCTTGACGGGGAAATTGATGAATTTATTAAAGCCTACCTCCTTGAGTCATAGAGGCCGCGGCGCTTAATTGAAAGGAAATTATGATGAGTGAAATATCCGACCAGATGAAAGCGAGGATGGAGAAGCGTCAGAAGCTTATGGATATGGGCATAAACCCTTATCCGTACACTTATGAAAGAACCCATCTGGCTGGGGATGTTATTGAAAACTTTACCGATCTTGAAAAGAACGGTACGGTCGTCAGGATATGCGGAAGGCTTATGGCATACAGACGCATGGGGAAAACCGCTTTCGCCGATATAAAAGACCCTTCCGGCCGAATTCAGGCCGTAGTAGCCAGAGACATTGTCGGCACAAAAGAGTATGAAATGTTTAAACTTCTTGATCTCGGGGATTTTGTCGGTATTGAGGGACCTCTGCTTGTTACCCGCACCGGAGAGAAATCCGTTAAGGTCGAGAAGGGCGTTCTTCTTTCCAAATCACTGAGACCGCTGCCGGTACCTAAGGAAAAGAAAGGCCCTGACGGGGAGAGAATTGTTTTTGATCAGTTTAAAGACAAAGAAACAAGATATCGTCAGCGATACGCCGACCTGGCTCTCAACGACGAAGTTATGGAGGTTTTTAAAAAGCGTTCAGCTATAATTTCCGTTATAAGAAAATATCTCGCCGGAGAAGGGTTTACCGAAGTTGAGACGCCTACTCTTCAGGGAGTATACGGCGGAGCGAGCGCCAGGCCTTTTGTTACGCATCATAACGCGCTCGACATCGATCTATACCTGCGCATAAGTAATGAGCTTTACCTTAAAAGATGTGTTGCCGGAGGCATGGAAAAGGTTTTTGAATTCGTCAAAGACTTCCGCAACGAGGGAATCGACAGGACGCACAATCCTGAGTTTACCCAGCTTGAATTTTATGAGGCGTACGCCGATTACAATAAAATGATGGAACGCTTCGAGAATATTTTCTCTATGGCGGCGCAGGAAGTCCTCGGAACGACAGTTCTTGAATACGACGGAAAGAAAATTGATCTTTCTCCTCCGTGGAAAAGAATGACAATGGCTGACGCTATCTCAGAGTTTGCCGGTCTGGATATTGGAAAAATGAGCGATGACCGGATAAAAACCGAGCTTGACAAAATCGGTGTGAAGCAGGAAGGTGTGTTCATGCGGGGAATGGCAATCGCAACCCTTTTTGAGGAACTGTGTGAGGACAAACTTATACAGCCTGTTTTTATAACAGATCATCCCCGGGAGACCTCGCCTCTTTGCAAGGTCCACCGGGAGGACGATACTCTCATTGAGAGGTTCGAACCATATATAAACGGATGGGAAATCGGAAATGCCTATTCGGAGCTTAATGACCCGGTAATACAAAAGAAGTGTCTTGAGGACCAGGTGGAAAGAGGACGGGGCGGAGAAGACGAGACACATCCGATGGACAACGATTTCATCCGCTGTATGGAATACGGTATGCCCCCGATGGGTGGCACAGGAATAGGAATAGACCGTATGGTTATGCTTTTTACAAATTCCGATACGATAAGAGACGTTATCCTCTTTCCTCTTCTGAAAGGCGAAAATTGAAATTTGAGTTTTTCATAGCGAGAAGATATTTCTCCGCGAGAAGAAAGGTCGGTTTCATCTCCGCGATAACTTATGTGTCAGTCGGAGGCGTTACTCTCGGTGTAGCCGCTCTTATAATAGCATTGTCAATAATGAACGGATTTGAGGATGAGGTAAGAAGCCGTATTGTCGGCACCAATGCTCATTTTAAGGTTTTGAAATATCATAACGGTATCATAAAGGATTATAATTCTCTCCTGGATACTGTGCTTCAGTACTGTGCTTCTGATGTTACGGCTGGCGCACCTTTTATTCAGGACAAAGCCGCTGTATCCTCCAAAACGGTAAGGGACGGTTTCCTTTGTATAGGCATTCATCCCGAAAAAGAAAAATATGTGACTGAAATAGAAGATAAAATTGTTTACGGGGAATTTAACCTTGGAAATGCTTCTTATAAGGACAGAGAACTTCCCGGTATAATACTGGGGTACGGCCTCGCAGACCATATCCGGGCGGGGGTTGGAGATCTGCTGACCCTCATGAGCCTGAAAGTCGACAGTAAAGACGACCTGATGAGTTTTCATCCTCCGAAAATGAAGCAGTTTGTTCTTACCGGTATTTTTGAAACCGGAATGTATGAATATGATACGCAGATGGGATATATAGGGCTTGAGCCGGCCAAACAGCTGTTTCAGACGGACGGCGGAGTTACGGGACTTCATTTTAGAACAAAGGATATTTTTACCGCGGAAAAAACGGCGGCTTCAGTAAAAGATGTTGTTGATTACCCGCACTATGTTTTTGACTGGAAAGCCCAGAATAAAACTCTTTTCGCATGGATGAAGGTGGAAAAGAGGGTTGTTTTTATTGTTATATGCCTGATTGTCCTTGTCGCGGCTTTCAATATAATAAGTTCGCTTATAATGACTGTAATGGAAAAAACCAGAGAAATCGGAATATTGAGGTCTATGGGAGCGGGCACAGGCGTAATAAGAAAAATTTTCATGGTCGAGGGCATAATGATTGGTTTGATAGGGACAGCTACCGGTCTTTTTCTCGGACTGGGTCTCTGCTTTCTTCAGGTTAAGTTCAACCTGATTCCTCTTCCCGGCGACATATATTTTATTTCGAGCGTACCTGTGAAAATAATACCCGTCGATATTGTAGTGGTTATAGCCGCAGTCAATATTATATGTTTTCTTGCGACCGTGTATCCGGCTTTCAAAGCTTCGAAGCTTTATCCGGCGGAGGCCCTGCGTTATGAATAATTTATCTGATGAAACCGTTCTGGAGGCCAGAGGGCTTCGGAAATCATATTTTGAGTCTTCTGAGGAGCTGAAAGTCCTTGACGGGGTTGATCTTACTGTAAGGAAAGGGGCCGCCTCGGTAATAACGGGTGTCTCCGGAGCGGGTAAAACCACTCTGCTTAATATTCTCGGCGCATTGGAACGTCCGGATGAGGGGTCGGTCAAATATTTTTCGGAATTCGAGCTTCGTAGTGCTTCCGAAGAGAAACTTGATAAATTCAGAAACGAGAATATTGGTTTTGTTTTTCAGTTTCATCATCTGCTTCCGGAATTCACAGCGCTTGAGAATGTTATGATGCCGGGGCTTATTGCCGGCGGCTCGGGAGAGCAGCTTGAGAAAAAAGCCATGGATCTGCTTGAAAAAGTAGGGCTTTCGGGTCGAAGCGGCCATGTCCCTTCTAAACTTTCGGGGGGAGAAAGGCAGCGGGCAGCGGTTGCCCGGTCTCTTTTCAACAGCCCGGCGGCAGTACTGGCGGATGAACCAACCGGGAACCTTGACAGCAAAAACAGCGCTATGCTGTATGAGCTGATGCAGGAACTGAACAGGAGTACAGGTGTTTCCTTTATAATAGTTTCGCATGATGAAAAAGCCCTTGAGATTTCGAAGGACCATTTTCATCTTGAAGAGGGAAAAATAATATGAAGTGCAGCGACTGTCACAAAGAAGACGCCGTGATTCAATTTACTCAGATAATTAACGGAGATAAGACCTCGCTTAATTTGTGCCGCAATTGTGCCGAAAAACGTGGTTTCAAAGCTCCTGAAATGACCGCTCATTCTCCGGAGCCGATCCAGAAAGATTTTCTCGGTGATTTTATGTCCGATCTTTCCAATAAAACATCTTTTGAAGAAGAACTTAAATGTCCGAACTGCGGAATTCTGTATTCGGAATTCAAATTAAAAGGAAAGCTCGGATGTAGTGAGTGCTTCAAAGCTTTCGAAACCCCTCTCTCATCGTTATTGTCTAAAATACAGGGAGCCGATTATCATACCGGTAAAACACCGGACGGTAAACTCTGCGGCCCTTCCGGCGAAAAGACCGTGGCAGAGCTAAAGGATGCTCTTCGAATAGCCATTGAGTGCGAGGACTATGAGCATGCGGCCCGCATCAGGGACACTATCAGGAATATGGAATCGACGGCGGGAAAGCAGAAAGGGGGATCTGCGGGTGAAAATTGAAAGACTCGTTAAAAATCCTCCACAGTGGCTTTCTGCTTCCGGACCCGAATCAGGGAATGTACTTTCGAGCAGGGTAAGGCTTGCCAGAAATTTCAGAGAAAAGAAGTTTACCCATCTCCTTACCCCCTCCGAAAAGAAAGAACAGCTTGAAAAAGTCTCCGGCAAAATGTTAGAGGAAAAGCTTTTTAAAAACCCCTTTTTTTTTGATCTTGAAGTCGAGAAACCCGTAGTCCGTAATGTCCTTGTTGAGAGGCATATTATAAGTTTTGATCTCGCCAACTCAGGAGGCGCGCGGGGCTGCCTTGTATCGGGAAGTGAGAAATCCGGAGTGATGATTAATGAGGAAGATCATCTGCGGATGCAGGTTATAATGTCCGGTTTTCAACTCAAAGAGGCATTCCGCGAAGCGGAGGAACTGGACAAGAAAACCGCCGGACTCTTTGACTACGCTTTCTCTGAGAGATTCGGTTATCTTACTGCCTGTCCGACAAATGTGGGAACCGGTCTGCGGGCATCCGTTCTTGTGCATCTGCCGGCTCTGGTGTTGACCAGGTCCATAAGCAAGGTCTTTAACGGAATTTTAAAAATAGGTTTCTCTGTAAGGGGGTTTTACGGAGAAGGCACCGAGGCGCTTGGTAATATATTTCAGATATCCAATCAGAATACCCTCGGGAAAAACGAGGATACGATAGTCGATATGATTGACAGAATTACAGTGCAGCTCCTGAATTATGAAAAGGATGCCCGGGATTTTCTTATGAAGGACGCCCGTGTTAAAACCGAGGATACGGTTTACAGGGCTCTCGGGATACTTGAAAACGCCAGGACTCTTTCGTCGAGAGAATTTATGGAGCATTTTTCGTCAATAAAACTGGGAGCTTCTCTCGGTTTTTTCAAGAGTTTGAAGATACAGGACCTTAATGAAATGCTGGTCCTCGCTCAGGTCGGGCATCTCCAGAAATTAAACGGATGCGAAATGGATGAAACTGAAAGAGATTTTGTAAGAGCTCGAATGGTAAGAGAAACATTGAAATATACAGGTGAATGAAAATATTTTATATGAGAAATACTAATGGAGGATTTAATTTATGAATGGTATGTTTACGGACAGAGTAAAAAAGGTAATGCAGCTTGCGAGGGAAGAATCTGTTAAATTCGGCAATGATTATGTCGGCACGGAACACCTGCTTCTGGGGCTTATAAGAGAAGGCGACGGGGTCGCGGTCGCGGTCCTTAAAAGCCTTGATGTTGAAATGGAAGAGCTTTCCAAATCAATAGAAAAATCAATCTCGACTTCCGGCGGAATGATGACTCTCGGCCAGATGCTTCCTTTTACTCCCAGAGCGAAAAAGGTACTCGAAATTGCCGCGCAGGAAGCCCGCAATATGAGTCTCAAATATATTGGTACAGAACATCTTCTTCTCGCACTGATGCACGATAAAGAAAGCGCGGCGGCAAATGCGCTTTCGGCAATGGGTGTTGAATACGAAAGAGTAAAAGAAGAAATAGAACGCATACTTAAAGGCGGTGACCCCGCGGACCAGGGCGATGAAGCGGCCGGTTTTTCTCCGTTTGGCGGCGCAGCCGGAGGCATTCCCGGTCAGAAGAAAAAAACCAAAACGCCCTTCCTTGACCATTTCGGCAGAGATCTTACCGCTATGGCGAAATCGGGAAAGCTCGACCCTATAATCGGGAGAGAAAAAGAAATAGAACGGGTTATTCAGATACTATCCCGACGCAAGAAGAACAATCCTGTCCTGATAGGTGAGCCGGGAGTTGGTAAAACCGCTATCGTAGAAGGTCTGGCGCAGAAAATAGTTGCCAAAAACATACCGGAACTTTTGGAAAATAAAAGAGTAATTACTCTTGATATGGCGACGATTGTCGCGGGTACCAAATACAGAGGTCAGTTTGAGGAAAGGCTTAAGTCCCTGCTCGTGGAGCTTCAGAAAGACAACAGCACAATAATATTTATTGACGAACTCCACACTATTGTCGGTGCCGGAGGAAGCGAGGGAAGCCTCGATGCTTCCAATATATTCAAGCCCGCGCTTTCGAGGGGTGAACTTCAGTGTATCGGTGCTACAACTCTTGACGAGTACCGCAAGCATATAGAAAAAGACGGGGCGCTTGAGCGGCGCTTCCAGACCATAATGGTCGATCCGCCGAGTGTTCCGGAGAGTATCCTGATAATGAAAGGGCTCAAGGATAGTTATCAGGATCATCATAAGGTGGTATATACAGAAACCGCGCTTGAGTCCGCGGTGCGCATGTCGGAACGTTATCTGAGCGACCGTTTCCTTCCCGATAAGGCTATTGATATAATTGACGAGGCCGGGGCGAGGCTCAGGCTGAGCAGCCTTGAAATTCCCGATTATATAAGGGAAAAAGAAAAAGAGCTTATGGAAATAATGTCGGAAAAAGAAAAGGCTGTTGAGAATCAGGAATTTGAAAAAGCCGCTTCATACCGGGATACGCAGGAAAAGCGTTCTCTTGAGTTTGAGGATATGAAACGTCAGTGGCGCGAAAAGAAAAAAGAGGAAATCCTCGAAGTGGATGAGGAAATTATCGCCGAAGTTCTTTCCAAAATGACAGGTATTCCTCTCACCAGTCTCAAGAAAGAAGAGTCTGAAGGACTTCTCAGAATGGAGAGTGAGCTTGAAAAGAGTATTATTGGTCAGGACCCCGCGATAACCGCCATTGCTAAATCAATAAGGCGCTCCCGGGCCGGACTTCACAGCAGCAAGCGTCCTGTGGGCTCTTTTATATTTCTTGGGCCTACGGGTGTAGGAAAGACCGAACTGGCGAAAACTCTCGCTAAGTTTCTTTTTCACACCGAAGACGCGCTTGTACGGATTGATATGAGTGAATATATGGAGAAATTCGCTGTATCCCGTCTGGTTGGAGCTCCTCCGGGATATGTCGGTTATGAAGAGGGCGGTCAGCTTTCGGAAAAAATCAGGAAAAAGTCTTATTCAGTTGTGCTCCTTGATGAAATTGAGAAAGCGCATCCCGATGTTTTTAATATACTTCTTCAGATTCTCGATGACGGCATCCTTACCGACAGTTATGGAAGAAAGGTTAATTTTAGAAATACCATTATTATTATGACTTCCAATGTCGGGACCCGCAATATTAAAAAAGGCGGATCTATGGGATTCGGCCCTTCAAACAAGGATGATGACTACGATAAGATGAAGGGTAAGGTGATGGATGAGATTAGGAAAGTCTTCAATCCCGAGTTTTTAAACAGAATTGACGAAACTATCGTCTTCCGTTCTCTTGATAAAGAGGATATGATGAGAATTATCGATATACTTCTTCGTGAAATTGAGGAAAGGCTTTCTGAGCGCGATGTCACCATCAAACTTTCCGAAAATGCCAAGAAGTTTCTTGTTGATGTTGATTATGATCAGACACTGGGGGCCAGACCTCTCAGAAGGACTATGCAAAAATTTCTTGAGGACAAACTTGCCGAAGAATTTTTAAAGGGGCATTTCTCAGACGGCGCTGTGATCGAAGTCGATGAAAAAGACGGGGAGCTTGTATATAAAAACGGCTGACGGATTTCTATAAAGGTGCCGTATAGTTTATGAAGATCTTCTTTAAATGGATACTGATAGCTATGCTCTCGGTATCCTTCGGCCTGCTTTCCTTTTATCATTTTTGGAACCTTGTTCAAATTAATAAAAAGGTCTCTACGTATTTATTGTCCAGAGTTGCTCCTTTTATAGAAGGCATCGGAGGTATTGAGAAAATAGAACTCGGGTTCGGTAATTTCAGGGTTGTCGGGCTCAACATGCTTAACCCTGAGGGTGAAGAATATCTTAGTGTTGCCGGTATTATTATTGATTATTCGCCGGTCCGCTTTTTTAAGAGCGGCTTTTCTGCGGCCGAGGCAGTGACCGCGATTAAAATAGTGAGTCCCCATATGAAAATTTTTCTGCGGGGTGGAGGGGGATCCGCTTTTGTCATGCCGCAAGTCGATTTGTCCGGTTTCCCGGTAGAGCAGCTTTCCATTTTTGACGGGCAGATTTCCTTTGTATATGATTCTGTGAAAGTTTCTGAATTTAGCGGTATAAACGGTTCTATAAATATGGAGTTACAAAAAAACAGGTTCCATTTTAAGGGCCGGTTTTTCGGCTCCGATTATCCGGCCGCTATTTCCGGATCGATCAGCGATCTGGCCGATGAATATGATGTCAGCATTAAAATGGGCACGGGAGAAATAAAGGAGTCATTAGTTCTTGGGCGCAGCCTTTTAATAGATAAAGGTGAGGTCTTGCTCGATTTTAATATTTCAAAAAAAACGGATGGAGAACCAGAAATAAACGGTCTTGCGGAAGTAACCGGCGGTGAATTATTGGTTTTTCCCCTTGAGGATTCTCTTCGGATTTCTGAACTGAACGCTTCGGTCCGGATTGACAGCTCAATCGCCGACGTTATAAGGATAGAAGGTAAATTCGAAGAAGCCCCTTTTTCCCTTACCGGAAGCGCGGGAAAAGTAGGTAATCTTGAGCCCGATTTAAAATATAATCATGAGGGATTTCCGATCCGGTCAGTATCCACCCTTTTATCCCGCGGAAAAGCCGAAACTCTTCCTTTCGGTAAGTTCTCCGCCGAAGTTGATATTAAAGGCCCGGCAGACAGTCTGGTTTTTGATTTCGGCATAGAGTCCGCGAGAGCGGGGCAGGATGGTTTCCTTTTTGAAGATATCTTGCTCAGCGGCGGTTTTAGAGGCGGTGTCTTTAAAGTGCGGGGAGGAAGCTTTGTCCTTAACGGCATGAAGGGCAGTCTTTCCGGTTCGCTTCCGGTAGATTCGGGTTCGGCGTCCGGAAAAGAAAAGATAAAGGTGGATCTGTATGGCAGCGGAGAATACCTGTCTTTTAAATGGAGAGGCGGAGTGAATGCTTTTATCTCCGGTTCTTTAAAAGAAGCAGAAGTGCGTGTTAATACAAATCTCGCAGAGTTTTCCCGGAATAAGACAGAGTTTGGAAGACTTGGATTTAAAGCTGCGGGAAACAAAGAAAGAATAAAAATAAGCGGAGGTTTCACTGACTATTCTCAAAAATTCAACGGGGTTATTTCCCCGCAAAAAAAGTCAATGAATCTTTCAGGGAACATAGTCGGTTTCGAAAGATATTTCGGCCCCTCCGTTCCTCTTGTTTCTTCTTCTTCGGTAAAACTGAACGGGGAGTTTTCTCTGAAAGCTTCAGAAAAAAATATTTCTTTAAATGGCGCGCTTAAAGGAAACGGCCGAAGGGTCGATGCTGCGATGGTTTTTTCCGTTTCCGGCTCTGCCGGAAAGTATTCCGGCATACTGGAATCGGATAACTTTGTGTTGAACGGAGAGCCTCTAAAATTGAATATTCTTTTAAACTCAAAAAAAGTTCCGGAAAAGGGGCTTAATATTGATATTGAGGATGCCGGCGGAATTAAGGGCGAAATTTTTATCCCGAAAGATACTTTGGAGCAAATAGACGGGCGGCTGTATTCTAAAGACATAACTCTCTCAAAAATATTCGGTGTTGCCGGATTGAAGCAGAAAGATCTTCCAACGGGAGATCTCGGTTTTCTTTTTTATCTTTCGGGTACCAGAAAATCACCCCTGATTTCCGGCAGGCTCTCTCTCTCGGGAGAGGCTGCCGGCGAACGTATATCAGCTTCCACAGATTTAAAATTTTCTTCAGGCTATTTAAGTATCTCGAAGGGCACTCTTTTTGCCGGAAAAGAAAAGAAAATTGCTTTCTCTGATTTTTTATGGTCCCGGCAGCGCATAAGTGGCAGGCTCAACTGGAATAAAATAGACCTCGGCCTTATAGGCTCAATAGTCAAAGGTCCTCTAAGCGGTCTGGAAGGACTAGCGTCAGGAAGCCTCGACTATACCGGTTCAGAGGGGAAAGTCTCAAATCGTGTTAAGATTGAAGCCGACGGCCTTCGTTTAGGAAAATTAAAACTGAATGATTTATCATGCCGGCTTTCCGGCAACGGCGAGAATATGAAGATAATAAAATTTTCGGCAAGAAGCGACGGTGTCCAGTACGGCGCTTCGGGCGAATTCCCCTCCGAGTATATGTTTGGAGGTGCTTCAGAGACTGACAAATCATTAAATATAACAATGAGTTTCGATGGTAATATAATGAGAGACTTCGCTCCCCTTGTAGGTGTAATTGAAAACCAGAGTTTCATTCATCTCAAAGGACGGATGAACTTTGTAGGAACTCCCGGAAACCTGTTCTTAAGGCGTGGTGCGATAAAAAATAAATCCGGAAGAGAGTGCCGGATTTTCCTCAAGACTTTTCTCCCCTCAGAGGACGGGGTTCTCATTGATTCGCTTGATGTTTCGGTTACCCGTAGGGGTTTTGTCTCTGTCAGGATCGATGCCGATAATGACGGGGAAAAGTTTACCATTATAAATACCGAGGCGGAGAAAGGTCTTAAACCCCTTGATATTCCCTCGCTGGGTGTGAGTCTGGGTGTGTTCAGGCTTATTCCTCCTGAACACGGCGGGCTCACTATGAATATTCCGGTTTTCATGAAAAGAGACGCGGTTGGTAATATCACTCCGGAAGGAAACGAAGGGAGGGAATATTTTTGCTTTGCCGGCCCTCTGGAAAACCCGGTTGTAGCGGGAAGAATAATACCGGATAATGCCCGTTTTACATTCCCGCCGCCAAAGAAAAAGAAAAAGAAAAAAGATCCGGCCTCTTTCATTAACTGGCGCCTCGATATTAAGGCAGGCAGAAATATGGTTTACTTTTATGAGTATGAGGTCCAGAAAGGGATTTTTACTTATCCATTTGTTGAAGCGAATGTCTCTCCCGGTTCTGAAATAAAAGTTCGCGGAATTCGTAAGAAAGATGGGCTCAGGGTTATGGGAAACTGTTTTTCCAGGCGGGGTAAAATCTTTCATTACGGACTTTTCTGGGATGTTGATGAAATAACCCTGGAAATGGACGGGATGGATAAACGTCCGGTTATGTCCGCTTCCGCGTATTATAACTGGAGAAACTCAGAGGGCTTTAATGAGCGGATAGAACTGAAAATGATGTTCCATGACCCTGAAACAGGTGCGGAATACGAAAAGGGCAGATTCAGCAAGTGGAGGCTAGTTGTGGTTGGCAACCGTGACTTTGTGACCGGTCTTGAAGAACCTCAGTCGAGTGTTTTTCTTAAATTGCTCGGTTTTGAAAAAAAAGAAGGACAGGAAAGCAGCGTTCCGGAGAACGCATTGCGTCAGGGAGGGGCCATCATAGGCAAAATGGCCGGTAGCAGCCTCACAAATATGAGCCGGAAAGTCATTCAGCCTATTGAGCAATTCGCGATTAAGAGTTCGCGAAGAATATTCAGGTCGGTCGGTATGGAAGCATATGCTCCCGAGATATTTAAAATTGAATCTGATATGGGAATTAATTATGTTACATCCTCGATATTTGACTCTACTTTCTATGGCGAGAGTACTGCCGGGATCAGCAGAAACAGGCTTGCCAGAGAAATCCTGAAAAATTCCAGCGTAGTTGTGGGCAAATACCTAACAAGAAGTCTGTTTCTCAAATATTCCGGCTCTCTTTCAATGCGGGACTCACTGGGGGGAGAAGAGTCTTTTGTTGAGGGAATAAGGCAGTCTATAGGTCTGGAATATCAGCTTGGAAGTGTTTTTCAGTTTGGGTTGGGTTATGATTTTTTTGATCCCGCCTACGGCGGGTTTGACCCCGCCGGCATCAGAAACCTCCGGCTGGACGGAAGCCTCCGCTTTCCGTTTCGCACCTTCATAGACGGGGAAAGTAGAAGAAACGAAAAAGGAGATTGATTATCCTGAAAATGAATTTAAACTGTAAGCTTTTTGCATTCCTTCTTTTAACTTGTGTAATATGGGCTTTTTCCCAGGAAACACTGCCCATTGTCAATGATGTTATAGTTAAGGGTAATACCTCTGTAAGCCGTACTCTTATAAAAGACCACCTGTATCTAAAAAGGGGCGATCTTTATTCAAGAGAGAAGCTTCGGGAATCCATTAAATCTCTGTACGATCTCGGGCTTTTTCGCGATATTAGAGTTGAGGGGCTTTCCGCGGGGGAAAACTCTGTTGATTTGGTTGTCATTGTTGACGAGTACCCACTTCTTGAATCGGTTGAGTTTTCAGGAAACAGAAAAGTCGATTCCGATAAGCTTTCGGAAATAGTGGATCTTATAGACGGCCAGGCTCTTACAGATTATGACATCGAGAGAAATAAAAACGCTATTCTGGATCATTACAGAGGAGAAGGGCTCTTAACCGCGTCTATTGAAACGAAGCAGTATGAGTCTAAAGAATCCGGCAAAACTGTCCTTGAATACGCGATAGAAGAAGGCAAGAAAGTACAGGTTGAGAAAATTAATATCACGGGGGCCGGTGCATTTGATCCGTCCGAGATCAAGAAAACTATGGAAACGAAAGAAGACCGCTGGTGGCGCTCCGGAGACTTTGACGCCGCGGTATTTGCTTCCGACATAGATTCCGTACGTAAATTCTACAGGGACAGAGGTTTTCTTGATGTAAAAATAAATGACAGCGAGGTGGAATACAGCGAAGACGGCCGCGGCATAACTGTTACCATAGACCTTACCGAGGGCCGGCGTTATTTTATGGGAGAAATCGATTTTGAGGGAAATGAGCTTTTTGAATCGGACAAGCTTCGGCGGCTACTTCCGGACGGTGAGGAAGAGGGTGTATACAGTGAAAGCGCTATGCAGAAAGTTCACGGTCAGCTTATGGAAGTTTACAGAGAAGAAGGCTATCTTAATATGTATGCGGAGCCTGTCAAGTCTTTCAGGGGTGATACCGTTGACCTGACTTTCAGAATAATAGAAAAGAGTCCGGCTTATGTTAAAAGGGTAAGAATTAAGGGGAATACGAAAACGGTTGAAAAGGTAATTCGCAGAGAAATGCATGTTGACCCTGGAGAGATATACAAACAGTCTCTGATGGCTCGGAGTATAAGAGACATTTACCACCTCAATTATTTCGATAATGTAATCCCGGATATTTCTCAGAACCCGGACGGCAGTGTGGACCTTATTGTGGAAGTGGAAGAAAAATCCTCCGGTACAGGCAAATTCTCAATGGGAGCCGGATGGAGTGAAAGAGACAAATTTGTCGGAACCCTCGGTCTTCAGATCCCTAATTTCAGTGTCAGGAGGCCTTTTGTTGAAGGTGCCGGGCAGATGCTGGATCTTAATGTAGAATATGGTAAATTTAAAAAAACATATGATGTAGGATTTACCGAGCCCTATTTTCTTGACACACCTACTCTGATAGGTTTCAGGGGTTACTGGAACTGGCGGCAGTGGGAAGATGATTCCCTTTCTCCGGAGACTATTCAGTATGGAGTCAATCTTACCCTGGGCAGGGCCCTGAGCTGGCCTGATGACTATTTTTCATTTACAGCGAGATACTCCTGGAGTTATCTTGAGACCGCGTATCCCAATAAGGAGGAGAGACCCGAAGACGACCCCGAGGACCCTACTCTTGACGCCGGCCGTGAGCGCAGCCTTACTCTGACCTTAAAAAGGGATGATACCGACATGCCGCTCTTTCCTTCAAGAGGTTCAGTTTACCGATATTCTCTTAATATTACCGGAGGGCCATTCGGTGGCGATTATTCTTTTTTAAGGCATGATTTGAAAAGCGAGTGGTATGCACCGATTTTCTGGAAGTTCGTTCTCGGAACCAAAGCCACATTCGGCCTGATGGAGTCGTTTAATGACAAGCTTGTTCCTCAGTATTCGGACTATTACAGGGCCGGCGGGGTAAACTATTCAGGAGTTATTAGAGGCTATCCCGACTGGTCGCTGGGAGGATACTGGAATAACGGGACAAGTATGCTTGTGCTTTCCGCCGACATTTCTTTTCCGATAGTTGAGCAGACTCTTTATATGTCAGTTTTTAATGATTTCGGGAATACCTTTAGGGGGGTAGAAGATATCGATCTGAATAAACTTTACGCGGGCACCGGAGCCGGAGTAAGGCTGAATGTTCCCATGATAGGAGTTATCGGAATGGATTTCGCATACGGTTTTGACAGGATAATGAATAGATACGGTTATGAAGAAGATCCCGGATGGGAATTTCATTTTATGTTCGGCAGGGGCTTTTAAGCTCCTTCTCAATACATCTGAAAGGAGAAAACTATGAAGAAAGTTGTCTGTTTTACATTGGCGGCATTATTGCTTGCCTGCAGCGTTTCGGCTGCGAACTGGAAGTTCGGATACATAAATTCCGAGCAGATATTCAAACAGAGCCGCGAAGTCCAGGATGCTCAGGGCAAATATGATAAAGAAGTCCAGCAGGTGGCCCAGAAGGTAAATCAACTCGAGAAAGAGATAAAGGACATGCAGGAAGAGTATGAGCGCCAAAAGCTGATGATGACCGATGAAAGAAAGAAACAAAAAGAAGAGGAACTCCAAAAAAAAATGGTTCGCTACAAATCTCTTGTAGATCAGTATTTTGGTAAAGACGGAGAGGTCTATAAAAGAAACGCCGAGCTTACCAAGCCTATTATCGAAAAAATAAACAAGATAATAAAAAAGCTGTCGGAGCGTGAAGGTTTTGATCTTATACTCGATATCTCAAGCGGAGCGGTCGGTTACGCCAAACCTGAATATGATTTGACCGATGATGTGGTTAAAGAACTGAATCGGGGTCAGTAAGGCCCAGCGAGGGAAACGAAGATTGCTTTTAAAAGAACTTGCCGAAATTTCCGGATGTGAGTTAGCGGGAAGTCCCGGTCTGGAAATAAAAGGCGTTGCTCCTCTTCAGGAAGCGGGCCCGGATGAGATCGCGTTTCTTTCCAATCCCCGTTATGCTTCTTTGGCGGCTTCATCCTCCGCCGGATGTATAATTACATCCGTTAGAAAAGGTATGCCTGAAGGGCGTTCGCTTTTATTGTCCGATAACCCTTATCTCGCATTTGCGCGTATAGCCGCGGCGCTCAATCCGCCCGCGTATGAAGTGGAAAAAGGTGTTCACAAACTGGCTTTTGTCGCCGACAGTTCTGCTGTTCATAAAGAAGCGTGTGTCGGTCCGTTTGTTTATATCGGTCCCGGCAGCGTAATCGGCGAAGGCGCGGTACTTTACCCTGGTGTTGTTGTAGAAGAAGGCACTTCGGTCGGTGCCGGCTGCGTATTGTATTCCAACAGTGTAATCCGCAGAGACTGCGTTATAGGCAACAGGGTAATAGTGCATCCCGGTGCAGTCATAGGTGCTGACGGTTTTGGCTTCGCGCCTTCTTCCGAAGGGATATATTTTAAAATACCCCAAACGGGAAATGTGGTGCTTGAGGATGATGTGGAAATCGGTGCCAATACTACCATAGACCGTGCGGCAATGGGTTCGACATTGGTAAAAAAAGGCTCAAAGATAGATAATCTGGTAATGATTGCTCATAATGTTGAAGTCGGGGAAAATTGCGCTTTTGCGGCTCAGACCGGAATTTCCGGGAGTACGGTTGTCGGCGACAGCGTTATGATGGGCGGTCAGACAGGTGTTGCGGGACATTTAAAAATCGGTGAACGTGCAAAAGCCGCTGCCCAGGCAGGAATAACACGGAATGTAAAACCGGGTGTAACCGTGTCTGGGACCCCGGCAAGGGATTATTATTCTCAAAAAAGAGTTGAGGCTTCTTCGCAGAGGCTTCCCGGGCTCATAAAAAGAATAAGAGAACTGGAATCCGAACTGCAGAAAGTCAAAGGAGCTCTTGAAACAAATGGAAAAACAGAAGACAATTAAGAATGAAGTCTCTCTTTCAGGGGTTGGGCTTCATACGGGCGCTAAAGCTGAAATAACCCTGAAGCCTTTACCCGAGAATAGCGGAATCTGGTTTCAGCGTGTCGATAATCCCGACAAGGTGAGAATACTTGCGGACATAGACAATGTTACAGACATAAGCCGCGGTACCACCATAAGCTCTGACGGAGTGAAAGTCTCCACAATTGAGCATATAATGGCCGCGTTTTTCGGTGCCTCAATAGACAATGTCCTGGTAGAAATAAATAATGAGGAACTCCCTATTCTTGACGGCAGTTCAGCGTGTTTTCTTGATCTGATAAAAAAAGCCGGTCCCGTAGAACAGGATGCCGAACGCCTCTTTATAGAGATAGACCGTCCTTTGTATCATGAGGTAAAAGGCTCGGATCTCGCGCTCAGCATTATGCCCTCTGAGGAATTCAGGCTTACTTTTATGATCGACTATGCGAATCCGGCTCTTGGTGTTCAGCATACGACCATGTTTGATTTCGACGAATTCGAAAAGGAATACGCCCCTGCGCGCACATTCTGCTTTTTATCCGAGATTGAGCATCTCAGGGAGAAAGGGCTTATAAAGGGAGGAAGCATTAAAAGCGCGGTCGTTGTTCAGGATAAAGATGTTAATGAGGAAGAAATAGCCTATTTCAAAAAGTTATTCGGCCTCAAAGAAAATGTTACCGCGGGAAAGAACGGTTTCCTTAATAACGAGTCACTTCGCTTCAAGAATGAACTCTGCCGTCATAAAGCTCTCGATCTTATGGGAGATTTTTATCTCCTCGGCGCTCCTATGAAAGCCTTTGTGCTTGCCGCCCGAAGCGGCCATGCAGCCAATATAGAAATGGCAAGGAGGATAAGAAAAGAATTCAAAATCAGAAAGAGGAAAGAGACGCTCCCGGTATTTTTCGGTATTGACGAAATCAAGAAAATTCTGCCTCATCGCTATCCGTTTCTTCTTGTTGACAGGGTTACAGACCTCACTGCCGGTAAAAATATCCGGGCTTATAAAAATGTGTCTGTCAATGAGGAATTTTTTAACGGTCACTTTCCCGATTTTCCTGTAATGCCCGGGGTTCTGCAGGTCGAAGGACTCGCCCAGACCGGGGGGCTTTTAATGGCCCAGTCAGTAAGGAATATAAAAAACAAAAATACTTTCTTCATGAGTCTTGATAATGTGAAGTTCAGAAGGCCGGTAAGGCCGGGTGACCGTCTGAATTATTCAGTTGAAATAATTAAGATGAGGGGCAATATCTGTAAATTTTCAGGCAAAGCCGATGTTGACGGAAATACCGTCTGCGAGTCTGTTTTCATGATTTCACTGGTAGATAAGGAAAGTAAATAGTTATGGCTGTGAATATTGATAAAACCGCTTCGATTGACATTTCCGCTAAAATTGGCGTTGACGTTACCATAGGGCCGGGAGCGGTTATCGGTCCTGATGTGGAAATCGGAGACCGTACTGCGGTAGGTCCGGGAGCATATATCTGCCGCGATACTGTCATCGGCTCCGACTGCAATATAAGTTTTTCCGCTTGTGTGGGTACAGATCCCCAGGATCTGAAATACGACGGAGGTAAATACCCTCTGATTATAGGGGCGAATGTTGTTATAAGGGAGTTCGCTTCCTTGAACCGGGGAACAAAAGAGCACGGTGAGACCCGTATATGCGACAACGCTTTTATTATGACTTACTGTCATGTGGCGCATGATTGTGTTGTCGGCGAAAATGTTATTCTCTCAAACGGTGTTCAGCTGGCAGGACATGTGCGTGTGGACGAATGGGCCAGCATAGGCGGTCTCACACCGGTGCACCAGTTTGTAAATATAGGCAAGCACGCTTTTGTCGGCGGCGGGCTGCGTATAAACCAGGATGTCCCCCCGTTTGTAATTGCGAACGGCCAGCCCGCGAAGATGTCCGGGGTCAATATGGTCGGGCTCAAGAGAAGGGGCTTCAGCGAGGATGATATAACGAGGATCAAAAAAATATACCGTTTTATCTACCGTAGAGAGGCACGCCGCCGGGAGGCGCTGGTCGCGGCAGAGAAAGAAATGGGCGCAGATCCTTTTCTTACCGATGTGTTGGGGTTCTTTTCAGACTCTCGCAGAGGGGTCATGTAAAAAAAACAGGCTCATAATATTTCTTGATGTATCCGAATGAAATAATTATCTTTACATCGCCTTATGCCTCAGGCCGGAGGTGCACGGCTTTTATGTTATTTATATACGGCCTTTGATTTGAATGGGCGATTAGCTCAGATGGTTAGAGTGCTTGCTTGACATGCAAGAGGTCACTGGTTCAAATCCAGTATCGCCCATTTTTTATTGGAAAATTTATGGAAATCAAACTTCCCGATGGATCTGTAAGGGAGGCTGAAGACGGATGCACAATACAGGAATTTCTGAAATCCTTCAGCCCGGGTCTCGCGAAAGCATCTCTCGCCGCCAAGGTGGACGGTGTTCTCCGTGATCTTTCCTGCAGGCTTGCGGGGGGCGAAACCGTAGAAGCGCTTACCTTCGATGCAGAAGAAGGAAAGGAAGTTTTCAGGCATTCTGCGGCCCATATATTGGCCCATGCCGTTAAAGACCTTTTTCCGGAGGTAAAGGTAGCCATAGGTCCGGCTATTGAGAACGGCTTCTACTATGATTTTGATAAACCGGGGCCTTTTGTTCCGGCGGATCTTGAAAAAATAGAAAAAAGAATGCGGGAGATCGTTTCCGAAGGTCCTTCTTTTGAAAGGAAGGAAGTCTCAAAAGACGAGGCCTGTCTGCTCTTTGAGAAAGAGAGTGAACCTTATAAACTGGAACTCCTTGAGGATGCCGGGGGAAAAATTTCCACGTATACTCTGGGGAATTTTACAGACTTATGCCGCGGTCCTCATGTACCTTCGGCCTCAGTGGTAAAAGCTTTTAAGCTCACTTCTGTTGCCGGTGCTTTTTGGCGGGGTAACAGCGACAATAAAATGCTGCAGCGGATTTACGGAACAGCATTCCCGAAAAAAGGGATGCTTGACGAACATCTGCGGGTTCTGGAGGAGGCCAGAAAAAGAGATCACCGTGTTATCGGAAAACAGCTTGATCTTTTCAGTTTTCATGAGGAGGGGCCGGGTTTCCCTTTTTGGCATCCGGCCGGAGCTGTTGTGTATAGCGCCCTTTCGGATTATATACGGGAAAAATGCAGAGAACGGGGATACGGAGAAATCAGGACCCCGGTAATTCTTTCCGATGCACTTTGGCATACAAGCGGGCACTGGGACAATTTCCGCGAAAATATGTATTTCACCGATATTGATGAGCGCAGTTTTGCCGTAAAACCCATGAATTGCCCCGGCGGTCTTCTGATTTATAAATCGGCAATGCACTCATATAAAGAATTGCCCCTTAAAAACGCCGAACTCGGCCTTGTTCACAGGCATGAAGCTTCGGGCGTTCTTCACGGGCTTTTCCGCGTTAGAAGCTTTACTCAGGATGACGCCCATGTTTTTTGCGAGCCGTCGCAGGTAAAACAGGAAATCGCCGATATACTTGATATGACACGGGAGGTCTATGCCGATTTCGGATTTAACGATACTGAGGTCTTTATCGCGACTCGCCCTGAAAAGGCCATAGGGGATGAGGCTATATGGGAAAAGGCCACATCGGACCTTATTGGCGCATGCGGCGACACAGGGCTTGATTATAAAATTAAAGAAGGTGAAGGCGCCTTTTACGGACCCAAAATAGAATTTAATATAAAAGACTGTATCGGCAGGAACTGGCAATGCGGTACTGTCCAGGTGGACTTTTCAATGCCGTCCCGTTTTGAACTGGAGTATGTGGGAGAAGACGGGAAGAAGCATACTCCGGTCATGATACACAGGGCAATCTTCGGGTCGCTCGAGCGCTTTATCGGCATATTAATAGAACATTATGCCGGGGATTTTCCTCTCTGGCTGGCTCCCGTACAGGCTCGGATTATAGCGATCTCTGATAAACACGCCTCCAGGGCAGCTGAAGTTTCGGCGTTTTTAAAAGATGCCGGTATAAGAGCGGAAACCGATTTAAGAAGCGAGAAAGTCGGTTTCAAAATAAGAGAAGCCGAGTTGGCGAAAATTCCTTATGTTTTGGTTATCGGGGATAAGGAACTTGATTCGGGGAAGCTCTCTGTAAGGAAAAGAAAAAATAAAGGCGGAGGAGAATACTCCGTTGAAGAATTTGTCCAGATGATTACTGAAAAAATAAATAAAAGAAAAACAGACTGATTTTCACAAAGGAGGAAGTTTATCAGAAGTCCGAGATTTATTCCCAGAAAGAAAGAAGACTCAACAAGAATTAATGAAAAAATAAGGGTGCCGAAGATAAGATGCATTCTTGAGGAAAAGGGAAAAGAAAGAGAACAGCTGGGGGTAATGGAAACGTCCGAGGCTCTCGGAATTGCAGAATCAAAAGGTCTTGACCTTGTGGAAGTCGCTCCGAACGCGGCTCCTCCGGTCTGTAAAATAATGGACTATGGTAAATTTAAATACGAAAAGGCGAAAAAGGAAAAAGAGTCCAAGAAACGCCAGCACGTTGTAAAAGTCAAGGAAATAAAGCTACATCCGCGCACAGAAGAGCATGATTATAATTTTAAAAAGAACCATGCCAGAGAGTTTCTTGAAAGCGGAGAAAAAGTCAAGGTGTCGATGGTTTATAAAGGCCGGGAGATGGCGCATGTCGATTACGGACGGCACCTTATGGATAAAATAAAAGAAGACCTGGAAGACGTTTCGTCTATTGACTATGAAGCGAAGATGGAGGGAAGAACAATGACCTCTCTTTTCAGCCCTCTTAAAGCGAAGTCAAAGACTAAAAAAACTAAAGCTTCCGGAGAAAAGAAAGAAAAAGAAGAGGATAAAACTAAATAATAAATTAATAGAAAGGGGCCGTTATGCCTAAAATGAAATCCAACAGGGCGGCTTGCAAAAGATTCAAAAAGACCGGGACCGACAAGGTCAAAAGAAGTCACGGTTATAAAAGTCATATCCTGACAAAAAAGAGTCGTAAGAGAAAAAGAACTCTCAGGAAATCCGACATCGTAAGCGGTGCGGACAGAAGAAGAATACTGTCTATAATTAATTAACAGATAAAAGGAGAAAGAGATGCCCAGAGCTAAAAACAGTGTCGCCAAAAAGCATCGGCATAATAAAATAATCAAACAGGCCAAGGGTTATTTCGGCCGTAGAAAAAGCAACTACAAAACCGCCAAAGAAGCCGTTGAACGTTCAATGAAGTACGAATACCGTGACCGCCGGCGGAAAAAACGTGATTTCCGTTCGCTTTGGATCGTAAGGATTAATGCCGCGGCCAGACTGTCCGGTATTTCTTATTCCGTTTTCATGAACGGTCTTAAAAAAAGCGGTGTCGAGCTTGACAGAAAACAGCTTTCTGAAATAGCTGTTAATGATCCCGCTGCTTTTCGCGACCTGGCGGAATTAGCCGGGAAAGCAGCTTAATGTCTTCCGGCGGCGAAATTCTAAAGAAACTCGCTGCGATAAGGACTGAAGCCGAGAATAAGATCCGCCAAGCCGGATCGGCCGAGGAACTCGCGGGGTTGCGTGCTTCTTATCTGTCAAGAAAAAGCGAACTCAATTCCATTTTGAAAGGTCTTAAGGACCTTTCTCCCGAAGATAAAAGGACAGCCGGTAAGACGGCCAATGAGGCGCGTTCTTTCCTTGAGGGTCTTATCAATGAAAAAGACGATGCCCTTAAATCGGAATCAGAAAAAAAACGTCTTTCTGCCATGGATTTCTCCCTTCCGGGAAGAAAAACTTTTACCGGAAGCCTTCATCCGATTCTGAACATAAAAAACAGAATAGAGGAGATTTTTCGGGGCATAGGGTTTGACACAGCCGAGGGGCCGGAAGTCGAGACCGATTATTATAATTTCGAAGCTCTTAATACTCCGCCTCATCATCCCGCGCGCGATATGCAGGATACATATTATGTAACCGGGGATGTGCTCCTTCGCACTCATACATCGCCGGTCCAGATCCGTCTTATGGAAAAACAAAAACCGCCCCTGCGTTCTATTATGCCCGGGAGAGTCTACAGGAACGAAGAGGTTAATTCCCGCAGCTACGTAATGTTTCATCAGGTTGAGGGGCTTAATATCGATAAAAATGTCACATTCGGCGATCTTCGCGCTACAATGGACTATTTCGCTAAGTCTTTCTTCGGATCTTCTGTCAAGACCAAATTCAGGCCAAGCTTTTTTCCGTTTACCGAGCCGAGCGCCGAGATTGATGTCGAATGCTATATATGCGGCTCAAAAGGTTGTCCGGTATGCAAGCATTCCGGCTGGCTCGAAATCGGAGGGTGCGGCATGGTGGACCCAAATGTGCTTAGAGCCGGCGGTATAGACCCCGAGGAGTACTCGGGTTTCGCTTTTGGGATGGGAATTGAGAGAATCGCGCTTCTTAAACACAGAATAAACGATATAAGACTGTTCTTCGAGAATGATGTAAGATTTCTCAGACAGTTCGCATAAAAAAATCATGAGTATGAAAATATGAAAGCTTCTCTTGAATGGATTGAAAATTATACCGATTTAAAAGGAATGAAAGCCTCGGAAATCGGAGCGGTCTATACCGATATCGGTCTGGAACTTGAGGGCATGAGCGGAGAGTTCTCTCCCGTTCCGGGGCTCATTACCGCGGAAATAATCGAAAAAAAACAGCATCCGGGCGCGGACAGATTAAGTATCTGCAGTGTCGATACCGGAGACGGTATCCTGGAGATAGTCTGCGGAGCGCCGAATGCCGCGTCGGGACAAAAAATCATTTTTGCCCCCGAAGGTACAGAACTCCCGGTCGGTCTTAAGATTAAAAAAGCTAAAATAAGAGGTGTCGAGTCACGGGGAATGATTTGTTCTCTCGAAGAGTTAGGGCTTGCTGAAAAATCTTCGGGAATAATGGTCCTTTCTCCGGATACACCTATAGGAGTTCCTGTTAGTGCTGAGGTCATCGGTGTGTCTCCGGTACTTGAACTCGCTGTCCTTCCCAACAGGCCGGATTGTCTATCTGTAATCGGCCTTGCCAGAGAGATCAACGCGCGTCTTGGCGGCGGTTTGAGGATTCCGGAAACCGATCTTAAAAAAAGCGCTCAGAAAACAACCGAAAAAATAAGTGTTAATATTGAAGCGCCTGATGACTGTCCAAGATACACTGCCCGTTTTATCAAGGGGGTCAAACCCGCTCCTTCTCCGGAATGGATGGTTAAAAGACTGGAGTCTGCGGGGTTGCGAGCTATCAATAATATAGTTGATATAACAAATTACGTTATGCTGGAAACCGGACAGCCTCTTCATGCATTCGATTATTCAAATATACGTGATTCACGGATAAATGTCAGAAAAGCCTTTGAAGGAGAAAAATTTACCGCTCTTGACGGTCAAAAGCATATATTAAGAAGCGCCGACCTTCTCATCTGTGACGGGCAGGGGCCGGTGGCTCTTGCCGGGATAATCGGCGGTCTCGATTCCGAGGTTACAGACAATACAACCGATGTCCTTTTGGAATCGGCCTTTTTTAACCCTGTAACCGTAAGGCTTACATCAAGAAAATTAGGCGTTTCCACTGAGTCGTCATACAGGTTTGAGCGCGGGGTTGATTGGGAAAACACACCGGTGGCGCTCGACAGGGCAGCTTCATTAATAGCCGAACTGGCCGGGGGAGAAGTTTTTTCCGGGGCCGTTGATGAATACCCGTCAGAAAGACCCTGCCCCGTAATAGATCTTCGGACAGAATATATCAACAGACTTCTGGGTACCGGACTTAAAACATCGGAAATCAAAGGGATTTTGGAATCGCTTTATTTTACCTGTGAAGAACATAAAAACGTTTTGAAGGTAGTTGTTCCTTCTTTTCGAAGTTTCGATATAACCCGGGAAGCCGATCTCGCGGAGGAAATCGCCAGAATCTACGGTTATAATAATATTAATACACCTGACGGCTTCCGTATTCCTTATTCTCTTGTTCCGGACGAAAGTAAGACACCGGAATCAGAAGCGCGGGAATTTTTCAGGGGAGAGGGTTTCTGCGAGGTATTGACAAATTCTCTGATATCTCCGGAAGAATGCGCTTTGACGGGTAATTCCGAAGGCCTTGTGAGTCTTCTTAACCCTGGTAGTCCGGGTATGAGCGTTTTACGGCCTTCCCTCCTTCCGTCACTCTTGAATATAATCAGAAACAACCGAAACCGCGGAACTGCCGACGTAATGATATTTGAATCCGGACGTGTTTATCTCTACGAAAAGGACAGTGGAAAACAACCGGAGGAGACATCGGTTATCGCGGGATGTGTTACGGGCAGAGTTTATCCGGCCGACTGGAAAAATCCGGATATGATGCATGACTTTTATACCGCGAAAGGTTCGGTTGAGAGATTTCTCCAACGATGCCGCGCAAAAAAAATAAAATTTGTGAATACCGATTTCCCGTGGGGCTTTGGTCAGAAGATATATTCCGGAAAGACTTTAATCGGCGAATTAGGCGAAGTTAATTCAGGATTGCTCGAAGAATACGGAATAGACGAAAAGGCGGCGGTCTTTACCCTTTACGCAGAGGAATTGTCTTTTGTTTCCCGGAATGAAGTTTATTACAAACCTGTTTCCAGGTTTCAGTCTTCGCAGAGGGATTTTTCTTTTGTTATGGATGAGAATGCGGCCGCGGGAGCTATAATTGAATTAATCCGGGGTATTGATACGCTGATAGAGGAAGTCTTATTGTTTGATATTTACAGAGGAGAGAATCTTGGGACCGGAAAAAAGAGTATTTCTTTGAATGTCAGGATAAGATCGGGCGAAAAAACCCTCAAAGAGTCAGAAATAGACAGTATTTCTGAAAAGATAATTCTCGCGGCCAGAGAAAAATTCGGGGCGGAATTAAGATAATTTTAAGAAAAATAAATTTTCAGGTGTTTTACTTGAAAAACGGGATAAAATAAAATATATATTATAACAAGCTTACTAACAGAAAAAGAAAGATAACGGACAGAATAAACAGATACAATATGCTTTCTAATAGAGCAGGGGAATAATTTGGCCAGCCTGAAAAAATTTATAGCGGGAGAAGAGTTCTCCCTGAGAGGAGATGCCGGAGAAGAGGAAATTTCCATGGTTGCGGATTTTGTAGATAAAAAAATTCGTGAAATGGAGAAATCCGCGCCGGATCGGATTGAAAGATACCAGGTTGCGATTTATACTGCTTTGAATATTGCCGGAGAATTGTTTACGCTTCGGAAAGAATGTGAAGATCGTGAAGCATATATTGATCTTTTAAAGAAAAAGGTAGAGGAAGTTCATTCCAAGCTGGAAGAACCCGCTATCTGAGAAAATATATTATCAGTACCCGCTGATTCCGTATTTGTTAAATTTTGTCCTACATTGAAGCCTGGGGAGTTTTATTTTGGGCAGTGAGCGTGCGCCTTCTTTGAAGGATCCGCAAGCTGTCCGGGGGAACGCCCATTATTAGAAAAAAGAGGCACAAAATTTTAACAATGTCCAACGGATCAGCGGGTTTTTTTTTAAGAAAGGATATAATAAAATGAACCTGTTATTTATCGCGCTTCCGGTATTCTGCTTTATAGCCGGAATGCTAATAGTGGTAGTAATAAACCGCCTGAAGGGCAACAATGTGATAAAAGACGCTTCGGTTAAAGCCGAGGCCATAATATCCAAAGCTTCAGTTGAGGCGGAAATAGAGAAAAAATCCAAGCTTCTTGAAGTAAAAGATGAGTGGTTTCAAAAAAAATCTGATTTTGACAGGGAGTCTCAGAAAAGAATATCTAAAATCAATGAAGACGCCAAGGAGCTAAAGCAGAAAGAGTCTGATCTTCTTAAAAAAGCTGAAGTCATTGAGAAAAGGGTTAATGAGATTTCCTCCAAAGAAGCTCTTCTGGCCTCGAGAGAGAAAACCCTCCGTCTTAAAGACGAGGACCTTGAAAAGACAATAGCCATTCAGAATGAAAAACTTGAGAAAATTTCCGGACTTACTCAGGAAGAAGCTGTCAGACAGCTGAAGGAGAATCTTGAGTCACGCGCGAGGCTTGAATGTGCCCAGATAATTAAAGAAATGAAAGACCGTGCTAAAGAGGAGGCCGACAAGGAAGCCAAGAAAGTTCTTGTTCAGGCCATACAGAGAAGCGCGGCCGAGCAGACTATCGAAACCACGGTTTCTGTTGTGCACCTCCCCGGTGATGAGATGAAGGGACGGATAATCGGACGAGAGGGCCGTAATATTCGTGCTTTCGAAGAAGCGACAGGTGTTGATGTAATTGTTGACGACACTCCTGAAGCTGTCATTATGTCCGGTTTTGACCCGGTCAGGCGCGAAGTTGCCAGAGTTACTATGGAGAAGCTTATTGAAGACGGCCGCATACATCCGGCCCGGATAGAGGAACTGGTTAAAAAGGCAGAAAATGAGGTTGAAAAAGATATCGTTGAGACAGGAAAACAGACTGCCTACGATATGAATGTTCACGGCTTGTCCTCAAAGATTATCAATTGCCTCGGAAAACTGAAATTTCGTACCTCATACGGTCAGAATGTCCTTCAGCACAGTTTGGAAGTAGCTGTTATTACCGAGATGCTTGCCGCGGAGCTCTCTCTTGATACCAAGTTGGCCAAACGTGCCGGGCTTCTGCACGATATCGGAAAGGCCATAGACCGCGATTCAGAAGGCACCCATTCCGAGTTAGGCGCCAGGCTGGCAGAGAAAAACGGGGAGAATGCCATAATCGTAAACTGCATAGAGGCACACCATGAAGACGTCGAGGCAACTTCAGTTTATCCCATACTCGTTCAGGCCGCCGACACGATTTCCAGTACGAGACCCGGCGCGCGCCGCGAAACCCTTTCGACTTACATCAAGAGGCTTGAAAAGCTCGAAGAGATTGCCGATTCTTTCAGGGGTGTCAATAAATCATACGCTATCCAGGCCGGAAGAGAAGTCCGCTGCATAGTGGAACCGGATCAACTTGATGATGCGCACTGTGAAAATCTCGTGTCTCAGTTGACTGAAAAGGTCCAGAATGAGATGGAATATCCGGGACAGATTAAAGTGACTGTTGTAAGGGAAACCAGATTTGTCGGATATGCTAAATAAACAAAAAGGCGGACTGTAAAATTTGAAAATTCTTTTTGTCGGGGACATCTACGGCTCAGACGGCAGACGTGCCGCCTCAGAAATAATTAAACCGCTACGCGAAGAGTACGGTATTGATTTATGTATAGCAAACGGTGAGAATACCGCCGGGGGCCGAGGGCTTACGCGGAACCTTCTCGGAAAGCTTCGCTCATACGGAGTTGATGTTGTTACCAGCGGTAATCATATCTGGGATAACCGTGATATCATATATGAATTCGATAACAATCCGGACTGCAGGGTCATCCGGCCTGCCAATTATCCGGAGGGAAACCCCGGAAAAGGTTCCTACATTTTCACTGGCATTGATGAAACCAAAGCCGGTGTTATGAACCTTCAGGGAAGGGTTTATATGTTTCCTATAGACTGCCCCTTCAGAAAGGCTGACAAGCTTATCGAGCAAATTAAAAAAAAGACCCCGATTATTATCGCGGATTTCCATGCCGAAGCCACTTCAGAAAAAATAGCGCTCGGACATTATCTTGACGGCAGGGTTACCGCTGTTCTGGGTACCCATACCCATGTTATGACGGATGATGCCTGCATACTTCCTAATGGAACGGCCTATATTACCGATGCCGGAATGACAGGTTCCAGAAATTCGGTAATAGGTGTAAAAAAAGATATCATTATCAGGAAATTTTTATACGAGTCCCCGGTAAAATATGAGCCGGCTTCGGGTGATACCATCTTTTGCGGCGTCATTATAGAGGCTGATCCTGAAACCGGGAAAGCCTTGGATATACAGAAGATCAGCATAGAATGCTGAACGCGGGTTCTTTTTCGGATAAGGAGGTATAATGAGCGCGATTTTAATTAATGGCAAGGAGATGTCGGAAAAGGTCAGGGCTGAAGCCTCCGCCTTCGCCTCCGGCCTGAAGAACAAAGGAATTGAGCCTTGCCTGAATGTTATTCTTGTGGGCAATGATCCGGCTTCTGAAGTATATGTCAGAAACAAGGGCCGGGCCTGTGAGAAAGCCGGGATAAAAGAAAAAACCTATAAACTCGGCGCAGAGACAAAGGAGTCCGAACTTCTTGATCTTATAGATAATCTGAATGCCGACAGAAATGTTCATGGTATCCTCGTACAATCCCCTTTAGCGTCGCATCTTGATGAGAAGAAAATGTTCAACAGGATTTCTCCGGAAAAAGATGTTGACGGGTTTCATCCTGTAAATACCGGACGTATGGTAATCGGTGAAGACTGTCTTTTACCCTGTACTCCCGCGGGCATAAAAGAAATGCTTGTTCGCACCGGAATAGAAACTGCCGGGAAACATGTTGTTGTTGTTGGACGATCGAATATCGTGGGTAAGCCCATGGCCAATATTATGCTTCAGAAAGCTTCCGGAGCGAATTCCACTGTTACAATCGTGCACACAGGAACAAAAGACCCCGCGTTTTTTACCCGGACCGCTGATATCCTGATAGTTGCCGCAGGCCGGCCGGATACAATTACTGAAGATATGATAAAAGAAGGCGCTATTGTTATTGATGTCGGGATGAACCGTGTTACAGATCCGTCAAAAAAGAAAGGGTACAGGCTTTGCGGTGACGTAGATTTTGATAAAGTTTCTGAAAAAGCGTCATACATTACCCCTGTACCGGGAGGCGTCGGTCCCATGACTATTGCGATGCTTCTTAGCAATACTGTAAAGGCGGCTGCTTCTCAGAACGGAGCCTGATAATGCGAATTCTTATTCCCGTTCTGTTTTTTTTATGCGGGACCGCCTTCGGTATAACCGGGATTTTTTTTGAGAGGCCCCAGAATAATACCGGACTTGATAAGAACAGCTGGCTTATCTCAGCCGCGGAAGAGTATTTCGACCGGTCCTTCGGATTTCTTGAGGGTGCTCATCTTACACGCTATAATGAGAGAGAGATTCTAAGAGATATTCGGGATATTTCTTTATCTCCTTCCTTTCTCGAAGAAAATCTTTCAATTGACTATATTGTAAGCGCGGCCTGGGAAAAGTCTTCCGGCGAACAGTATCAGCTGGTCCTAAATGTGTCCGCGACAGATGACAGTACAAAAGCTCCCGGCCGTATAGCTGCTTCGGATAAGAATGCGCAGACTGTAATGATGCTGGTCTTTTCTTCTCTGGCAGACAGCCTGGGGATTCCAAGGGACGGCCCGGGAGAAAAAGCCTTTCTTGAAAAGATAACAGAAAAAGACAAATCATATGCCTCATTCAGCCGCGCATGCGGTTTTATAGCCCGCAAAGAATACAATAAGGGAATTTATGCTTTTGAAAGAGCGCTTGTCCTGGACAACGGTTTCTCTTTGGCATGGTCAAAAGCCGCGGCCGCTTATGTTGTAACCGGGCAAAAAGATAAAGCCTCAGACGCGATTAAGATGGCTGCAAAATACGGCGGAGGCATACATGCGGATATCGCGAGAAGCGAATATCTGATAAGTTTCGGTAAGCCGGAGGAGATAAAGTCAAATATCGGCCGCTTAAAACTCCACGGTAAAAACGAACTCTACATACTTAAAGAAATTGCCCGCAGCTACTCCGCGCTTGAAAGCTATTCTCTCGCTTCGGCCGCTTTCATGAAGTGTCTGGAGCGGTCACCCTCTTCTCTTGAGTTTTATTATTATCTCGGTTTGAATTATCTCAAAAACAATGACAGCCAAAAAGCAGTTACGCCTTTGCGCAAACTAATAGCAATAGCTCCCGGAAATTCTGAATACAGGTGCCTTTTGGCCAATGCGCTTCGTGGAATAGGAAATTACAGAGAGGCTCTTCAGATTTACCGGGATCTAACCGGTGACGATCCAACATATATTCCTGCATACAGCAATATGGCCGTGGTACACATTATTACCGGTCAGTATGCCAAAGCCCTGCTGGCTGTCAGAAACGCGCTTTTTCTCGACAGTACACTTGCCGGGGAATACGCCAATAAGGGGCTGATATTTTATAAGCAGGATATGCCTGACTCCGCTCTTTCCGCCTATAAAAAAGCTATTGACTCGGATCCCGCTAACTCCTCGGCATATATGGGTATCGGTTCAATATTCCTGGAAAAAGGAGAATATAAAAAGGCCCTGAAATATTATTCAAAAGCGGCAAGGTACGATCCTGAAAATCTTAAACTTAAACTTAATATAGGTACCGCGTATTTTCTTTCCGGTAATAATAAAAAGGCGTCAGATTATTTCAACGACTATCTTCAATACCGCAATGAGGACTTTTACGCTTTGGGAAAGATGGCCGAGATTTATCTTGCCGACCAGAAATATACCAAAGCTGTGGAAATTTATTTCAGAATGCTCGGTATCAGGCCGGAAAGTGATGAACTGCGTCTTAAAGCAGGAAACGCTTTTCTGAAGATGGGTAAGAAGGAACAGGCCATCGATCTTTATGAGGAGGTTGTCAGGCGAAACCCCGGAAATTCTGAATACCATCTGGTCCTTGTAGAAAAATGTTTAACTATAGGCTGGAATGATGTCGCGGCTCTCAAGGCCGGTAATTATATAAAACAAAACGGCGATGATTTTGATATGCTGCTTGCGCTTGGTAAGGCCTATTACGGTATGCTCACAAGCAGGAATGTAGAAAAAAAAAACAGGATGATCGCGGACGGGCTTTACGCGCTTAAAAAAGCGGTATCTATGAATTCCGCAGATACTGAGGCGAATTTTTGGCTTGGAAGATTTTACTGTGATATAAGGGAAGATTGCTCCACAGCCCGCAAATACTTTGAGAAGTGTTCAGAATCTGGACTTAATGCGGATATGAAAAAATATATCAACTCTGTGGGAGATAACTGATCAGAAAGTCAATTATACTGCTTGTACTTCTGCCTTTGTGTTTTCTACCGGGTATTTCCGTAGCCAAAACTACAACCCTTCAACCGGGCCTAATCGGAACTTATCTTAAGAACCTTTCTGACAACGATACTCTGATACTGTCCGCGGGAGAATATCTTATGACCGAAAGGGCGTGGATAGAAGGGCTTCGGAATGTCGCGCTTATATCCGGCGGCGGTCCCGGTGAGGCCGTGATTTTCGGGCATAATATACCGATCGGCACCGAACTTATTGTATTTTCCGGATGCGATTCTTTGCTTATCGAAGGGCTTGAGATCAGGAACTCAGGCGACAATATACTTAAACTCGGCGGCTGCACAAACAGTACTATCAAAAATTGCTATATTCACGGCGCCGCCGGGCAGGGGGACTGCATTAAAATAACGCGATTCAACGGTTCCTTCTCCGAGAATATAACGGTTTCCGGGTGTATTCTGCACAGTCCCGGTCTTAATTCCGGATCGGCGGGTGCCGAATTTGAGGAATGCCTGGATTTTATGTACACGAGAAACGCCCTTGTTGAGGATTGCTGGTTTTTTCATCTGGATTCTTCCTCCGGTAATCAGCTGTCCTACCCCAAGGGAGACTGCGAGGATATTGTTTATAACAGGTGTCTTTTCGGTCCCCAGTCAACAATAGCCTGGGACCCGGCTGTAGGTGGCGGGGCGGCGGCCAATGAAACTGATTATAATGTCTGGAGGCAATGTGTAAAAAATTCAGTATTCATTGAGTGCCACGGCGGCGCCCTCGGGTCGTTCGGCACAAAGGATTATTATATTTACAACAATCTCTTCTTCGATTGCGCAGAAAGGACAAGGCTCTCTCCTTCTGTACTCGGAATCATACATGTGAAATCCGACCAGAACTCTGAGAATAATGACGGTTTTCATATATTTAACAATATATTCTATAATTCCGTTTTTGTTCCGTCCTATGTCATGGCCCGCCAGGCGGGAAATGTCAGCGGGGTAAACCATGATAACAACGCCTTTTATAATGCGGGCCGGAATTATTTTCCATCCGCTGAATTCGACCCTTCAGATGAATCCGCCGCGGTATTTGAGTCCGCTTACGCAAACACTTCCCCGGCTTTTCCAAAACCGGACACATCTGTTCATAATACCTGGAAGAAGCTTGATTCGCTTCGCGGATCGATTATCGCTTCTCTCGTTCCGGATAACGGTTTTTCTGGTATTTCCGCCGGAGCGGATGCTTCGTCTATCCCTTATCCTTCCGTAGAGACTGATATTAACGGAAATGTCAGGGATGGGAATTTATGGGACATCGGTCCTTACGGTGATCACAAAAATTTTATTGAAAATTCTTATTACAAAGAACCTGAAATAGAAATCACCGCTTTCCCCAATCCTTTTAATTCGTTTCTCAGGCTGAACGTAAAAGGGATTTTTGGCGTCCTTCGGCAAGTTCGGCCTGAGATAAGAGATCTTTCAGGAAAACTTGTCGCTGTCCTTTCGCAGGAAAAAACAGAGGGCGGACAAAGCTCTTTTAACTGGGATGCCGGTAATTATCCGTCGGGTGTTTTTTATGTCGATATCAAATCCTCGGATTTTAAAATATCCAAAAAAGTTGTGCTTATAAGATGAATTGTTTTTTTAACGCAGTCTTATTGGTCTTCTTAGTTGTTTTTCCTGTTTTTACCGAAGTTATTAACTGGAGTGCGCCGGAACTCCGCCCGGCCTTAATGGCTCTTAAAGACCACGATACGTTGTGTCTTTCTTCCGGAAACTATTTTCTGAAGCCGGTCGGGTGGGTCAGCAAAAAGAAAAATATAGCGGTTATCTCCGGGGAAGGTCCGGGAAAGGCTGTAATCAACGGACCGGGTAAAACTCCCCGTAAGGAGCTTTTATCATTTAATGACTGTTCAAACATTTTAATTGAAGGTCTGGAAATTAGAAACAGCGGTGATAATGCCCTGAAAATTTCAGCATGCCGCAATGTTATAATAAAGGGCTGTTATATTCACAACGCGTTTGGACAAGGTGACTGTATCAAGATAACCGTGCCCCCGGGGAATTTCTCAGAAAATATTTCCATCTTGAACTGTATATCGCACTCTCCTGGACTGAATGAAGAAAAAAAGGGAAACCGGGAATATGAAGAATGTTTGGACATGATCAGATCTAAGAATGTTCTTATTAAAAACTGCTGGTTTTTTCACATTGATACTCTTGGTAACCAGCTCTCCTATCCGAAATGCGGATGCTCCGGAATAAGATATGAAAGCTGCCTTTTTGGGCCACAGTCCAAGGCAGCCTGGGATCCGGCGGTAGGGGGAGGGGCCTCCTCGTTTCCGGGTCTGGAATATAATGTGGTTGACCAGACCGTCAGTAATTCTATTTTTGTAGATTGTCCGCACGGGGCTGTAGTTTCTTTCGGAAGTAAAAATTTCAGTATAATTGGAAACATCTTTATGAACTGCGGAGGACGGACCCGTTACAGCCCACCGAAGCTTGGCATAGTTCATGTTAAGTCCCTTAAGGGCAAGTGTGAGCGGAATGACGGGATCTACATTAAAAATAATGTTTTCTATAATGAATCCGGAATTGTATATCCTTTTGCGGTGCAGTCAGGCTCGGTATCCGGGCTTGAGCATTCCGGAAATATTTATTTTAATAAAAACGGTGAGTATAAAGTCTCGGACGGATATGAATATCGCTCCGAGAATAAAGCTTTGTTCTGTAACCCTTATTGTGGTAAAACGCCCGGACCGGTGGTTTTTTCAGTTACAGAAAAGACTGACTTCAGAAGTTTGGCAGATCTCCGGGATTCTATTATGCTTGAATACCGTCCGGAGAATGAAAATTGTTTTTTTAACGGAGAATAATATGTCTGAGACTGTTAGAATCGTAATTGACCGCATAGAAAGAAAAGCCCTGAAATTCTGTTTCTCTTATGGCTTCTGTCTGCAGGATTTAAGATTGTCCATAAGAAATGTCGGAATGATATCACCGCCTGTCCTGAAAAAGTCCGGATGTAAATACGATATTGTCTGCGGGTATAAAAGAATCGAAGCAGCGTTGGCCGAAGGATACTCAGAAGCTGACTGCATAGTGCTGCCGGATGAAACTTCTGAGCAGGATTGTATGAAAATAGCCCTGAACGATAATCTTTCATTCAGGGAATTGAACATCATAGAGAAAATGAATATAGTAAAAGCCCTCCGGCTGTACCGTTTCCCGTCTGAGACAATCGAAGGCTTTGAAAATGAGTTCGGCCTTCGAAGGTTCAGCGCCGGCCTTATGGAAAATATACTCTTTTCCGGCGATGAATTTAAATCTGCGGCCGCAGCCGGCCTTATGCCCCCCGAATCTATTATAATCGCGGCCCGCTTTAAGGTTGAGGAAAGAGAATTGCTGGCCTCTTTGTTTCGAAAATTGACACCCGGAAAAAACAAACAAATTGCCATTTTAGAAAATCTGTCGGATATCTCCGCGCGTGACGAAACCTCAATGAAAGACATTTTAGAAAGCGCCGCTATTAAAAATTTGATTGAAAATGAACAATTAAACCCTCCGCAGAAACTGGCGAAGATTTTATCATACCTTGAGGCTTTGAGAAATCCTGAAATATCTGAGTTTTTCAATAAATACAAAGCTAAAAAGAAAACAGTTTCTGTTCCTTCCGGGATAGAATTTTCGGCAAGTGATATCCTGGAGGAGAGGAGGCACAGAATCGCTTTTTCCTTCTGCTCCTCTTCCGAAGCTATGGACAAGGCCTCGCAACTCCGCGATTTTCTGAATAGCCAAAGTACCCGGGAACTTATTGATTTGGAGCCATGATGAAATATATTCCCCGCAGGATTTCTGTAAGTCCCGGTTCTCTCGGCAGCTGTGAGGCTTCCGAATTTTTAAAAAACTCATCGGGGTCAGAAATAATTAATCTTTCGGACCCACAAAATCGGGAGAATACAGATATCGTTCATCTTTCAGAGAAAGAGGGCCGTTATTTAAAGGATTGTCCGGGAACGGGCGAAGAATATATCTGCTGCGGCTATAAGGTGCTCTCGCAGGCAGAAGGCTGTCCTATGGAGTGTTCATACTGTATTTTACAGGCATATTTTAAAAACTCGGCCATGACATATTATACTAACCAGAAAAAACTTTTTACTGAACTGGATGAAGCTCTGGCCAAAGGAGAAACTCTTAGAATCGGCTCCGGGGAATTTACCGACAGTCTGGCTCTTGAACATCTGAATCATTTTTCTGAGAAGCTTATAAACTATTTTTCGGATAAGAAAAATGTTTTATTCGAGGTTAAATCGAAGCTGACAAATATAGAAAGACTGCTTCCCTTGAATCACGGCGGCAGGACCGTTCTTGCCTGGAGCCTGAATGCCCGGTCAGTAAGTTCCTCCGAGGAATACGGCTCTCCCGGACCTTTTGAGAGAATAGACGCCGCGGCACTTGCGGCATCGGCCGGTTATTATACCGCTTTTCATTTTGATCCTCTGATTCTTCATGAAGGATGGAAGCGGGGTTATTCCGAAGTCATCGATTATCTGTACAGTAAAGTCCCTGCTTCATCAATAAGATGGATCTCTGCAGGAGCTTTTCGTTTTATGCCCGGTCTTAAGAACATAATAAGACAGCGTTTTCCGTCTTCAAAGATTATTTATGGAGAATTTGTGAAATGTCCCGACGGCAAGTTGAGATATTTCAGAAAAATTCGCGAAGAACTTTACAGGCATCTTTACAGCTGTCTCAAAAAAAATGATCCCGGTATATGCTTCTATTTTTGTATGGAAGATGCCCGTATGTGGGAAAAAATAACAGGAGAAAAAGAATTCTCCGAAAAAAAACTTCAAAAAAAACTTGATGCCAGAGTCCCCTGAGTTTTTAAATATTTTCTCCCGTTCCTTTCTCTTTTATTTCAGGGAAGTGTTTTTCGAGACATGAGGGACAGACTGTATGAGAAAAATCGGCGTCTGATTTGTCACTTATGTAATTTTCGACCTGCTCCCAATACCCATTGTCGTCTCTGACTTTTTTACAGTATGAGCATATAGGAAGGATACCTCTGAGTGTTTTTATTTCTTTCAGGGCTTTGTTCAGGTCATAGATCAGCTGGTTTTTGTACAACTCGACTTTCTTTTTCTCGGTAATGTCGAATACTATACCCTTTGCGCAAAGCGGAGCGCCGGAGTCGTCTCTTTCTGTTATGGAGCCTCTGTCATAATACCATTTATATTCTCCGTTTTTGGCCCTTATTCTGTATTCCACTTCATAAAGAGGCGCTTTACCGGTCATGTGCTTTCTCATAGCTTCCATCGCCGCGGAATGGTCGTCCGGATGGACAAGAGCGGTAAACGCCTCGAATCCGCAGTCTTTGAAATCTTCCACGGTATAGCCCAGCATTTCGACTTTCATTCGATTGTATTGCACTCTGTTTTCTTTTATGTCCCATTCCCACCAGGCAAGATTCCCGGCAGAGAGGGAAAGATTTAATCTTTCGGAAATCGTATCAATCTCTTCTCTAAGTCTGTCATTTTCTTCTATCAGTTCTTCGATTCTCTTTTCGTTAGTCATTTTCGATCTCCTTTTTTTCAGTACTTGTTTTTCCGTCAATTATCTTTCGTAATTCAAAAAGAAGTTCCAGTTTATCGACAGGTTTCATAAGGAAAGTGGAGACTCCGGTTTTCAGGGCCATTTCCTTGCTCACTCCGGAGCCGTATCCGGTGCAGAGCATTACCGGTATATCCGGTCTTTTTAATTTTATTCTGCGGATGAGTTCCAGCCCCGTCATTCCCGGCATTACCTGGTCGGTTATAAGAACATCGAATTTGCCGGGTGAATCTGTGAATCTCGCGAGGGCTTCCGATGAGCTTATGCATTCTACTGTTTTATAACCTAAAGACTTGAGTATTTCCCCCAGGAGCTCCGTAATCATCTCCTCATCATCGCAAATCAGGACGGTCTCGGTTCCCCTGAAATTTTCGGGGTCCTGCCGATTGGCCGGGATTTCTGTTTTCCGACAATCGGTCGCGGGGAAATAGAGTGATATTTTGCTGCCTTCGGGAGGGGAGCTTTTAACTGTTATTCCACCGTTATGGGCTTCCATTATGCCGTAAACCACGGCAAGCCCCAGGCCCGTGCCTTTCCCGTCCTTTTTTGTCGTGTAGAAAGGCTCGAACATTCTGTTTATTGTCTCGTTTGAAATACCTCCGCCGTTATCGGATACGCTTACAACTGTATATTTCCCTCTTGGAAGTATGCCGATTTCGGTGGTTTTTCCCCGGTCAATCATTTTTTCATAAAGCGAGACCGATATGCTGCCGGAATCTCCGGCAGCCTGGAAAGCATTGGTGCAAAGGTTTATTAGCGCTTCATGAACCTTATTGGTGTCCGCGTACACAGGCGCGGTTTTATCAGCGATCTCCGCATTCAGACTTACGGTGGCCGGAAGAGACGCCTTAATGAAGTCGAGAACCTCATTAATCACGGGTTTAAGAGAAACAGCTTTTTTTACATCGGTGTTTTGTCTGCTGAAGGTCAGTATCTGGTCTGTCAGGCTTTTGGCTCTGTCAGCCGCTTTAAGTACCCGCTCTATGTTCTTTCTCGGGATTCCCTCTTCCGGAAGAAAGGAAAGAGTCATGTCGGAATAGCCTATAATACCGCTTAGTATGTTATTGAAGTCATGTGCTATTCCTCCGGCAAGCTGCCCTATCGCCTGCATCTTGGCCGCGTGTCTGATCATTTTCTCCATTTTCCTGCTCTCTGTCTTGTCTTCAAAAACAGCGGCGATTATGTCTTCTGAGAGCCTGAATACGGTGTTTTCCAGAAATCTATCAATTCGGCCGTCTTTATAATCGGAAGCCGGAATAAAAACAGGGTTACCGTCAGAAGCGGCTTTTTTAAGTGCTTTTATTATACCGAATTCTTTTGCGGCTGGAAAGGATTCTTCGACCGGCTTATTTTTTGTTTCATTCTTTTTAATGCTCAGGATTTTTTCCGCGGCGGGGTTCATATCCTCTATGATAAAATTTTCTCCGGAGGAGGAAACCCTGTAAAGGACTGCTCCGGCAGTCATATTCCTGAAAAAATTTTTAAACCGGGTTTCGCTGACTGAGAGGGCGTCATGGGATTTCCGAAGATCGGATATATCTGATATTATTAAAAAAAACAGGTCTTTTGATTTTTCTCTCCCGAAGAGTCGGCTCATTTTGTGCTCATGCCGCCCTTCGAGCCTTGAATGCAGGATGTCCCCTCCGGCGGTTTTAATTTTCAGTTCCATGGCTTTGTTTTTTGGGTTTTTAAAAAAAGCTTTGTACCGCGCGAGAAATATATTTTTGTCCTCGTTGGCTATAAGCTCTTGAAAAGGACGGTTATTAAGAAAGACTGAGTCATGACCGGTCATATTCTCGAAGGTGGCATTGGCCTGAAAAATGATTCCGGATTCGTCGAGGAGAACATAACCTGCGGGGGCATTGCTGAAAAGGTGTGAGTATCTGTCCCTGGTTCTCTCCAGTTCGCTTTGTGCTCTTCTGAGCTCTTCATTCTGAATTTCAAGCTCCACTTGGTATACCATGAGCTCGTTGAGAGCGGACTTCAGGTCTTCTGTAGAAGATTCCGGAAGGGCGCCGCTATGCGTCAGGCCTTCTTTTTCAATTGAAGCCAGGTATTCTTCGGCTTTTTTTCTGAGTTCTTCAAATCCGGGTTTTTCAGCCATCAGTTTTCACCGTAAGAAAAGTGTGAATGGTTGCGCCGTTTTCCTTTTTATTGAGCTTTCCGGCCAGACCTTTGAAATTAATTGTTTCTCCGCCGGGCAAAGAAACCTCAAAACCGATCTTTTCGCATTTGCCGGGCTCGAGATTTTTTAGTGTTTTATTGAATACGTCTCTGTCTTTTCCGGAAATCATCTCTGTGAAAGCTCGGGACTCGATCTCTGTGCTTTTCAGTCGCAGCATATCGGCCCATTTATTATTCAGATTCAAGATTCCGGTTTTCATATTCCAGTCACAAAACAAAACAGGAAAAATTATTCCGGTCATTTCAAAGAGAAATTCATACTGCCTGAGTGCCTCGTTGGTATCTATGATTTCGGTAACATCCTGAAAAGCTCCCGTAATTTTAAATATTTCCCCATTCTTTTTAATGGGATTGCCGATAGCCCGGACCCATTTTTTATTTTTCTTTGCCGTTATTATTTGGAGTAGCAGGTCATAAGGCAGCCCTTCTTTAGAGGCTTTCTCGAATGCTTCAGTTATTACCGGCCTGTGCGGGGGTATATAAAAATTTATGCCCTTTTCAGGGTCGGGCTGGATCATATCGTCGAGTTCATGGATACGGAAAGTTTCTTCCGACCATGTATGTTCTCCGGTATCCGGGTAATATGTCCAGCTCCCAATTCCCGCAAGACTGGCCATCTCTTTCAGTTCAGTCCTGTTTTTATCGAGCTCTTTTGCAGATTTTTTTATATTTGTAATGTCCACAAGAGTAATCAGAATCCCTGAAATAGTTTCGGGGGCGATATAGTAGGGAAGAGCCCGCAGAAGAAACCATTTCCCTTCATCAGTAACTGTTTCTGTTTCTCTAAGTTGCCCTTTTTCGTGTACCTCTCTGATTATTCCTGTAATGTCCGTATTTTTAAGGTTGTGATGCAGATGTGAGAGGGGGCGTCCTGTATCGGTATCAAGTATTCTGAATATTTCGTCTGCGTTTGGGGAGAATTTTCTTATTTCAAGATTTTCATCCAGAAATATTTTTATAATCTGTGAACTTGCCAGCATGTTGTCAACATCGTTCTGGAGCTCGGTCAGTTCTATTATTTTATTTTGATATTCCGTATTAACGGTATGAAGTTCTTCGTTTGTGCTTTGTAGTTCCTCATTGGTACTCTGAAGTTCTTCGTTGCTTGCCAAAAGCTCTTCATTTGTGGCCTGCAGTTCCTCGTTAGATGTTTCCAGCTCTTCGATTGTGGCCTGAAGATTCTCTCTGGAGAATTGTAATTCCTGTTCAAGGTCTTTTATATGATCTTCGGTTTCCCTGCTCATGTCATAATTATCCAAGGTGCTCTGGGAGTTTTCGGAATTATGCTTTTCTTTATTTTCCTCGATTATTACCGCCGCCAGAGGCTCCATTCCCTTTGGCAGCGAGAGCGGAATTATTATCATGCCCGCTGATACTCCCCGGTCGCTGAATAATATATTGGAGTATTTTATCTCGGAATTAGTGCGGAAACATTTCTGAAGTCCGGTTGAGATCGGTATACTGAGCTCCTTAACCGCCATTTTGGATATATCGTTTATGAGTCTTCCGGAAGGCAGTTTAAGGTAACCGTCAGTATCACCGAAGACCTGAATGACTTCCAGATTTTCATTAACAAGCAGAGCCAGAGAAAAGTATTGCTCCGAGATTATTTTAATAAAAGACTCCAGTATTTTTTCTTCCCCGCTTTTTCTCTGTATTATTTTTGCTCCGGAAAATCTAGGACGGAAATCCCCGCTTCGTTGTTCTGAGTAAACAATGTTTCTTCCGGACGGGCCGGTTGCCGTTTTTCCTCTTGATCTGTAGATTTTGTGTTTTTGATTGATATTCTCGAAATAATTAGAAAGCTCACCGGTTGTCTCACTTGAGCCTAAAAATAAAAGTCCCTTGTTTTTAATTGAAAAATTGAAGAGTTCCAAAACCTTTCTCTGCATTACAGGCTGAAGATATATAAGCAGGTTTCTGCAGCTTACAAGGTCTATATTTGTAAACGGCGGGTCTTTAAGCAGATTGTGATGCGCAAAAACAACCATCTCCCTGATGTTTCTCGCGATTCTGTAGCTCCCATCAGTTTTATAAAAATATTTTGACAAAATTTCGGGTGGGATGTCGTTCATTATACTTTCTGGATAAATACCGGAGCCGGCTTTTAAAACAGCCTCTCTGTCTATATCGGTAGCGAAAATTTTTATATCGCGGGATATACCGTATGTTTCCATACATTCTTTAAGTATTATTGCAAGAGTATATGCTTCCTCGCCGGTTGAACAGCCGGCTGACCACAGCCTGATCTCACGGTTCATGCTTTTATTCAGGATTTCGGGTATATATTCTTTTTCAAGTATTTTAAAAGACCCCGGATCCCGGAAAAAGTTTGTTACTCCAATAAGAAGTTCCCGGCTAAGTACAGAAACTTCTCCCGGGTAATTTTCAAGATAATTAACATATTCTTTAATTTCGTGGATTTGATTTATTCCCATGCGTCTTTCTATCCTTCGCAGGATAGTGCTGGGTTTATAAAAAGTGAAGTCAATCTTGGCCCGTTTTCTGAGCAGAGAGAAAATCTTTGTAAGTTCATCATCTTCTTTTTCTTTTTTATCGGGTGAATCGGCCTTGCGTACATAAGGATGTTTGGAAAAAGCTATGAGATGTTCTGGCATTTCCGGAGGAGAGAGTATAAGGTCTGACAATCCCGTTGATGCGGCGGCTCTTGGCATTCCGTCGAACTTAGAGCTTTCTCTGTCCTGCACAATGACCATGCCGCCGTTTTCTTTTATTGCTCTTATGCCTCTTGTGCCGTCGCTCCCGGTGCCGGAAAGAATAATGCCTACGGCTTTTTCAAACTGGTCGTCGGCGAGAGATTTGAAAAATATGTCGATAGGCAGGTTAAGGCTGTGGTCGTTTTTCTGGTCTGTGAGAAGAAGTTTACCATGGAAGATAGTGAGGTTCTTTTTCGGCGGAATAAGATAGACGCAGTTCGCTTTTACGCGCATGCCTTCCTCCGCCCGATAAACATTCATTCTTGTTTTTTTCGAGAGAAGTTCAACCATCAGGCTCTTGTAATCAGGGGAAAGGTGTTGTACCACAATGAAAGAGAAGCCGCTTTCCGGCGGCATATTGGAAAAAAAAGCCTCAAGAGCCTCAAGCCCTCCGGCCGAAGCTCCGATGCCCGCGTAAAGAACCGGAGTATCAGGTTTCGGCATATTCCCCCCTTGAATTATAAGGCGTTCCTCCTGACGATCGGACCGTACTTTCAAGATATATTTTTTTTAAAAGGCATGTCAATGCCGTAATTTCATTCATGGTTTTTATTTATTGCTGTTTTTATCTCATTTCCGAAAGTTTTCCTGTCAACGGGTTTAGTCAGAAGAGAAACTATACCGTTTTCTTTTAAATCCGAAGGTTTTATCCCTGAATTAAAACCCGTGCACATTATAATAGGAACAGAAGGAACCGTATGGCGGACTTGTCCCGCGAGTTCAAGACCTGTCATGCCCGGCATAGAATGGTCTGTTACCAGAAGATCAATTTCTTCTGTGCTTTTTTTTATGAATTTCAGGGCATCCGTGCCGTTTTGAAATGTGTGCACTTTATAGCCCAGTGATGAGAGCATCTCGAATCCGAGTTCCGAGAGCATTTCCTCATCATCCACAAAAATTATATTGCCGGAGCCTTTCAGTTCAGTCAGGTCCTTTTCATTATTCTCTTCCGGAGAGATTCCCTTTCTTAAATGCGGAATGTATATTTTAAACACTGTCCCGGATCCTTTTTCAGACTCCACCTCAAGACAGCCGCTGTGGCTTTGAATTATTCCGTAAACGACCGAAAGCCCGAGACCGGTGCCTCCTTTCTCGCTTTTCGTAGTATAGAAAGGCTCGAATATTCTGGAAAGGCAGTTTTTGTCCATGCCTTCTCCGTTGTCAGTGACGCTGATAACAGTATAAACTCCCGGTTCCAGTTTCTCCGGGATAGCATTGCGGGGTTCTGTGATAGTGTTTTCGGATAGGTGGACTTTTATTAGTCCGTTTTCTCCGGAGGCCTGGTATGCATTTGTACAGAGGTTCATTATAAGTTCATGAATACTTCCGGAGTCCGCGAAAACAGGAGATGTCTCCGGATCTACTTTCGCCGAGAGATTTACCGAAGCCGGTATTGTCGCCCGCATCAGTTCAATAACTTCTTTTATAATAGGGCCAATATAGACCGGACTTTTTTCTTCGACACTTCTTCTGCTAAACGTCAGTATTCTGTTTGTGAGCTTTTTTGCGCGGTCGGAAGCTTTCAATATTTTTTTAAGGTTGGCGGCTGCCGTACTATGCTCAGGAAGAGAATGAAGCGTAAGGTCCGCATAGCCGATTATTCCTCCGAGGATATTGTTAAAGTCATGGGCGATTCCTCCGGCGAGTTGGCCTATTGCCTGCATTTTATGGGATTGCCGAAGCTGTTCCTCAATTTCCTGCTTTGCTGAGAGATCTTTGGCGAAAGAAGTATAATATTCCTCTCCTTCGTATTTCATATATTTTGAGTTGAGTTCTACCGGAATGATTTTTCCGGATTTTGTTTTATGCACCGATTCAAGACGGAATATCTTTCGCTTTTTGAGGTTATCAAAAAACTTTGGCCATTCGTCTTTACCGACATGAATATTGATATCATAGATTTTCAGACTGAATATGTCTTTAAAAGAATATCCGAGTTTCTTGCGGAATGCTTCGTTGATATATCTGAAAGAGCCGTCTCTTTTAACGATATAGGCCGGATCGGGAGAATTTGACAAAGCGAATGCGAGAAGCTTCTGCTCTTCCTCAAGAGATTTTCGGTTCTCTGTATTTCTTGCGATAGCGCAGATATAGTCTTTGTTTTCATGTTTTACCGCTTTTAATATCAAATCTACCGGAAATATAGATCCGGCGTTGTTCCGGTGATAGCTTTCAATTGAGAGAGAACGCGTTTTCATAGTCCTTCCCCAGAGCGTATTCCATTCATTGGCCGGATGTGCGGCGTCAATGTCCGTAAATTTCATGTTAAGCAGCTCACCTAGCGAGTAACCGGTCTCCCTGCAGGCACCCGTGTTGACGTAAACCAGGGATGAATCCCGGGCGGCTATGAAAACGGAGTCGGGAATGTTTTTTAAAATAAAATCGTTTAATGAAAGGCGTTCATGATAATCAATTTTTTCCAGGACTCTTGCGGAAATTTCGGCTACATTTTTGAGATATCTTTCTTCATCATCGCTGAAATCAGGGGCTCCCTCATCTCTGTAGGCGCATATTCTCCCGATATCAGCATTCCTGATTTTCAGCACCGCCGTCAAAGCAAGGGGCCCTTCCCGGAAATTCTCCGAGGAGAAAAGAGCATGCGGGAATTTAACGGCGACCGAGGTATTCAGGTCGGGAGAGAAACCGGATTCACAAAGTCTGGTGATTTCTTCGATGAGTTCATCTTCGGAATATTCGGATTCGGATAGAGAATTGATTCCGTATATGGCGGAAAGTTCTCTTGATGCTCTTTGGGGATCGTTGAAACTGTTGCAGCGATTTATATCCATATATTTGATTATACAAAGTTATGAAATAGTTATCAATTTTTTATTACTAATTTGATGGAATTTTGATATACTAGTACATATGAAATTAAAATGGAAAATATATCTGCCTGCGGTTTCCGGTCTTGCTTTGATTTTCGGTGTTCTGCTTTTTCTGAATATCCGCAGTATAAAAAACGGTGAATACGGGGCGATTGTCTCGAGGAGCCGTACTTCGGTAAGAGACGCGGAAGCCGTTAGAGAGGTCGTTGCCGACAAGGTCTCAGCGGGGGTTATGAAGGATTTTCAGGACCTGGACTCGGCTTCGCTTATGCATACTGTCCCCGTTATAAGCGCGATTAATGTTATGAAAAAAACCTCTTCGGCGGGCGGTTTCAACTTTCGTGTACCGAAATTTTCTCCGCGTAATCCCGAGAATAAACCGGACAGTCTGGAGTCGGAAGTGCTCAAATTTTTCAAACGGACCGGGGTAAATGAAAAGGTTATTATCGGCAGGGACAGTCTTCGTTATTTTCGTCCGATTGTTCTTACTTCCGAATGCCTTTACTGTCACGGTTCACCGGCAGGCTCAAGAGACCCTGTCGGAGGAATAAAAGAAGGATGGAAGGAAGGCGAAATCCACGGCGCGTTCGCTTTTTCGGCTTCTCTTGCCCCAACGAAGAAAAGAGTCGCCCAGTCTGTCCGACGTTCATCGGCGGTCGGTGCCGCGGTTTTTATTTTAATAAGCTTTGTCCTTTTTTATGTAATAAAAACTTTTACCCTCTCAATAAACCGTTCTATAGAATTCGCGGAGAGAATAGGCAATGGCGACATATCCGGAAAACTGGTAAATGTTTCAGCTGATGAAACAGGAAGGCTTACTTCCGCCCTGAATAGTATGGCTGAAAATTTAAGAAATATGCTTGGGAAAATACGGAATGTATCCTGGGAATTGAATTCGGAATCCGGAAGGCTGGATCAGGTCGCGAAAAAAATGCAGTCGAGTTCTTCTCTAATGACGGAAAAATCTTCTTCGGTCGCTGCAGCGGCGGAGGAAATGAGCGCCAATATGGATACGGTAGCGTCATCGGCCGAGACTTCCGATTCCAATCTTGGTACAGTAGCTTCGGGTGTGGAGGAGATGAGCGCTACGGCGAGGGAGATAGCCTCCAATGCGGACAGGGCGAGGTCTGTCACCGAGAACGCGGTGGAGAATGTGGATGTCTCGCTTAAGGGTGTCAACCGGCTGGGCGAGTCCGCAGGGGAGATAAGCAAGATAATAGATGTTATAATGAAAATTTCGGGAAAGACAAAGCTTTTGGCGCTCAACGCTTCTATAGAGGCGGCGTCGGCCGGCGAAGCCGGAAAGGGCTTTTCCGTAGTGGCCTCGGAAGTAAAGGATCTTGCCCGGCAGAGTTCCGAGGCCGCGGAAGATATAATTGCAAAAATAGAAGGTATGAACAGCGCCACATCGGAAACTGTCGGTAATATCAACAGGATAAGCGAGGTCATGAAGGATGTCCATTTGGCAGTTGATACGATCGCTGTTTCTGTTGAGCAGCAGGCGGCTGCTTCTGAAGAGATTACAAGAAATATTTCGAGAGTGGCGGAAGGTAACCGGGATGTAACTATCAATGTTTCTGAGGCGAGCAGGGCCTCGACTTCTATCGCCGCCGATATCACTGAAGTAAGCTCCGGTTCCAGTGATGTGAAAGCGGCGGGAGAACATCTTCTGAAAAATGCCGAGGCGGTAAAAAAGATGGGAGCGGAGCTCACCGGAGCGGTTTCCCGGTTTAAGCTTACTGGAGGGGCCGGTCAGGAATCCGGGGATGTCCTTATTACCTGGAATGACTCTTTCTCAACGGGTGTTAAAAAATTTGACAAACAGCATCGCCGTCTTATCGATATTATCAATAACTTTTATTCTTCTTTCGGGAAAAAGGCGGGGCATGACGAGATGAATTCTATCTTCAATGAACTTCTGGAGTACACCGCGGGGCATTTCAGGTCGGAAGAGGAGCTGATGGTTAAGAGGAATTATCCTGATCTTGAAAGACACAGGAAGATACACGCGGATCTTGCGGGTACTGTGTCGGAACTGCGGGAAAAATATAAAGAAGATTCTTCCCTTGTAAACCTGGAGCTTTTTGATTTTCTGAAGAAATGGCTCAAGGACCATATCATGGTCGAGGATAAAAAATACGGGAAGTATCTTTCATGATGATATTTCTCTTATTCCGGAGTCTATTTTAGAGGGATCTTCTTTTTCTTTTTTCAGCTGATATCCTCCGACGTCTTCGAGTTTGCGGGCAGCCGGCCCGATCCGTGATTCCCATGTTCCTACCGCTCCGTTATAAGATTTTACGGCCTTTTCTATTCCCTTGCCGACTTCGGTAAAATGTTCCGTGAATTTGGCGAGTCTCTCGAAGAGTTCTCTGCCGGAGTCCCAGACCGCGCGGGCATTGTCGGCTACTTTCTGTTGGTTCCAGGTAAAGGCTACTGTGCGCAGCAGTGTTATAAGGGTTGTAGGCGTGGCGAAAATTATCCTGTTATTTATTCCGTCCTGTATCAGGTTTTTGTCATACGCGAGAGACGCCCCGAAAGCCGATTCTACTTCCATATAAAGTATTACAAAATCTACCGTGCCCTCAACCTGTGACCAGTAGGATTTTGAGCTGAGTCTTTTCATGTGGTCTCTTACGTGGCGCGAATGAGTTCGCATAAAGGCGTCTTTTTCCGCCTCATTCTCTGTCTCTACTGCGCTCATATAAGCGTCGAGCGGTACTTTCGAGTCCACGACTATGCTTCTTTCTCCGGGCAGGTAAACTATCATATCAGGGCGCAGTCGGCCGTCTTCGGTGGTTATGTTTGTCTGTTCGCTGAAGTGGCAGTATTCGCTCATGCCGGAGAACTCGACGATTCTTTTGAGGCCTATTTCGCCCCATTTGCCCCGGGCTTTGGGAGACTTTAAAGCTGTTACGAGGGCGTTTGTTTCTTTTGAGAGGTTCTGCTGTGAGAGGCTTAGTTTGTCGAGATAGTTTCTGAGTCCGCCAAAAGATTCTTTTGTTGCGTTTTCGAGGTCTTTTGTGAGTTTTTCATGTCTCTGGAGATTTTCCTTGAAGGGCTTGAGCATGTGCTCGATTGCTTCCTGTCTTTTTCCGAGGTCGCCCTTTGACTGGTTGAGGTAATTGTCGAATGTTTCTCTGGCGAGGTTCATGAAGGATTTTCCGTTTTCGGACAGCGCTTTTGCGGCAAGGGAGTCGAAGGTTTCTTTGAGTGATTTTGTCGCTTCTTCGGAGGCTTTTGTCTTTTCCTCAAGGCGGGTTTCGGCGGTTATTCTTTTTTGTTCTTCTTCCCGGAGTTTTATTAATAGTTCTTCTTCTTTTCTGTTATGTTTGTTTTTTAGAAGAATAAATACGGCGGCAGCTGATACGGCCGCGCCGGATATGAACATTAATGCCGATATTGCCGCAGGATGCAAAATTGTTTCCTCCCTGGTTCAGTTTTTGTCTCTGTGAAGAATATAATATGATTACATGTTATTTTGTGTCGTGTTTATTGATTTCTGTTCTATTTTTATTAAGCGATTGTCTGGCTCTACCTGAAGCTTGTGGGGTAAATGTGGAGCAGATTATTGGATACATTGTGTGTATTTCCAGATTTTTGAAGGCAAATTATGAGACCAAAATTGTACATATTTTCAGGTTTACAGGCATCTGGAAAATCGACCCTTGCCAAGCTCTTAGCAAAGGAGACAAACAGTTGCTATTTGAGAATTGATACTGTTGAACAAGCTCTTAGAGATCTTTGTGAATTTAATGTTCTGTTTTGCTTCAGATGGAATTGGACAAAGTAATTATTTAAATTAATTGTGTTAC
>CAYNYI010000003.1:0-60203 GCA_964401455.1 uncultured Fibrobacterota bacterium | reverse complement strand
CTTTTAAGTTTTTTAGCTTTATTCGCGGGGCTATATATCCGGAATTCGGGTGCGTTAAAGACCGGTGCCTGGTCATTTGATGAGAATATGCGTTTTACCGTTTCATATCTATTTATAGCATTCACTGGTGCTCTTTATGAAAAGATAAGAACAGACTCTTTGAAGGATCTTGAATTTAAAAACCGAAAATATCGTGAATATTCCAGAGCTCTTTCAGAAAATGAAAAAAACATGCGGATGCTTCTCTCTTCTATAAGTGAAATTATTTTTACAATAGAGAAAAACGGTGTCCTTACAAAGTTTTTTGAACCATACGGAAAAACGAGCATGATTGAATTGCCTGATGATTATCTGGGACGTAACTTCCGGGAAGTTTTCCCTTCGCAGTTATCCGGTCCTCTGTCAAATGCTGTTCAAAAAGTGAAATCTAAAGGTAAGCCTGAGGAATTTGACTATTAGTTCGGCGATGAGGGTAAAAAATGGTTCAGCGCAAGAGTGTCCCCGCTTTTTGGCATAGATGGAGACCTTACCGGTTTCACTATTGTTTCGAGAGAGATAACCCTTCGGAAGGAAGCGCTGGATAAAATGATCAGCGCCAGGAAATATTCTGAACTGCTTTTCAGGATTGTACCGTCAGCGGTCTTTACGGTTAATGAAAAACTCAAGATCATAACGTGGAATAATGCCGCTGAAAAAATCACCGGATATAAAAGAGAAGAGATTATGGGTCGTAAATGTACGGTAATTCGTACCGAAGCCAAAAATTGTGCCTCTTGTTGTCTGACTCTTGGAGAAGTAACGGCTCCGGTATCCAGGGAAGAAATTTCAATTCTTAGAAAAGACGGGAAGAAAAGAAGGATACTCAAAAACTCAGATCATATTGTTGGCAAAAATGGAGAAATCGCGGGTGCTATTATAAGTTTTATTGACATAACTGAGCTTAGAGATGTTGAGAAGAAAAAAAATCAACTTGAAAATGAAATGACAGAGATAAAACACTCTGCGGTAATCGGAAGGCTCGCTTCGGGCATTGCTCATGAAATTAATAATCCGGCGTCTGCTCTGCAAAACGATATGTTCCTTTTAAAATCAATGCTTGGTAAAGCGGGGTGCAATAAAGAAAAACTGATATCGGTGATAGAAAGAGACATTATAGCTGCCGGAAGAATCTGCAGTATCGCGGGCACAGTTAAAAATTCAGGGCATTCAGGTGAGTGGGGACCATTTGATCTGCATAAAGAAATAGATCTTCAGGTTTCGCTTCTTTTATCTAAACATGACTCCGGCATAACCATAGTACGCGAGTATTCCGGGGATCTCCGGTTTGAGGGTTATCAAAATGAAATCGGGCGCGTAATACTTAATTTGCTCTCTAATAGTTTTGACGCGGTTGAAAATGGGGGCGAAATCCGGATTAAAACTGAAAGTAGCCGTAATAAGGTCTGTTTTGAGATAAGAGATTCCGGCAGCGGAATACCGGAGAGCATAAAATCCCATATCTTCGATCCGTTCTTCTCTACAAAAGAAGTAGGCAAAGGCACCGGCATCGGGCTTTACCTAAGCCGTAATATCGTTGAGAATCATGGGGGGGAGCTCATAATTATTTCAGAAAAAGGAAAAGGAACATCGGCGGTTGTAAAGCTTCCGGTTAAAGTTCATTAAAGAGTCTGGAGTTAAAAATGGAAAAAACTGTTTACAATATACTTGTGGTTGATGATGACAGAACGGTCGCTTCTTCTCTAAAGGATTCCCTGGAATTCCATGATTTTTATAAAACCGATATAGCCTTGACTTCTAATGAAGCTGTTTCTTTAGTGAAGAAAAAAAAGTATGACGCCTATCTTGTAGATCAGAAAATGCCGGATAAACCCGGTACTGAATTTATTAGAGACCTGCTTAAATATGACAGAAACCCGCTCGTATATGTTATTACGGCCGAAGATGACGGCACGGCCCTTGCCGCTGCCGAAAGGGCTGTCGATGACGGGGGGCTGCCTATACATTCCTATATCCGTAAGCCCTGGCCTCCCAGTCTCTTTACCGTTGAGCTTATTGATGATCTTCGTGAGCGGGCTTTGCGCAGAGAACTTACGCAGAGTCTCGATTCATTTTCCCGAAAAAACCGTGAAGTAAGCCTCGAACTTGAAACCAGCAGGAAAAGGATTCATGAGCTTGATTTGAAAGAAGCTTTGATGTCGGGGGCTTTAATAGTAGTAAGAGCCGCAAAACATGAGGTCAATAATATAAACGCCGGGATATACGGAAATATTACACTTCTGAATTTTTTGATTGAAGATATAGGAGAGAGAATACCGCAGGAGCATATAGAAAAATTGAAAGGAATAAACGATAAGCTCGCCAATCTTTCGAAGAGACTTTCATCCTATACAGAATTCATAGATTTGCTGGTCCGCGAGAATGATGAAGAACTTTCTATGGTTTCCTTCAGAGACGTTCTTCTGTCGGTATTGGAGCAGATGAGAGATTCATATCCGGCTGGAAAATTCATTGTGGACATGCAGGTCTGTGAGTGCAACCTGACTTGTTTTTCCGCCGCATTGAAGAATGGTTTATACCACATAATTAAGAATGCATTTGAGTCAATGAATGACGGCGGATTACTAACAATAAAAGCAAATACAGCTGGGGAAAAACTCGTTGTAAAGTTTATTGACACAGGAAGAGGTATGTTGCCGGACGAGGCCGCAAAGATCTTTGTCCCATTCTTTACCAATACCAAGACATACGGAGGAAAGGGAGGCTCCATTGTTTATAAAATTATCAGAGAAATTCATAATGGAGAGATTTCTGTCGAATCGGAAAAGGGCAGAGGAACTAAGGTTACAGTAACTATTCCTGTAGCACAGGAAATAATCACGGAGAAATAATGAATAAAAAGATACTGGTCGTTGACGATGAACCGGATATAAGAGATTCTCTCGCGGAATTTTTAAAACGCAAGGGGTACACTGTTGTTACAGCTGCAGATGGTCGGGAAGCGATAGAAACCTGCAGGATTGAGCCGCCGGGTTTGGTTGTAACCGATATCAAGATGCCGGAAAAGACAGGGCTGGAAGTTCTTCATGAATTAAAAAAAATGGACAGTAATATTCTTGTTTTTATGTTGAGCGCCTATGACCACTCTGTAGATTCGCTGAGGCTTCGCGCTGCTGACTATATATCCAAACCGCCTGACTATGACTATCTTTCATTCAGTATCAAGAAGGCTTTTAAGGCAAAATCGGATGAGATGGAGCTGGAAAAACTTAAAAGGGTTGATATCGAAAGGGGCGCTCTTGTTTCAGCTATTCGTTATCTGGTTCATGAACTTAATACACCTTTAAACGGACTAAACGGTTCTCTGCAGATACTCGAAGAATATATTGAAGAAAATTCAGAAGAGCATGATCTTATAAAAATGTCTTTGGAATCAGCTGGAAAACTCGGCAGGTTTGTTAGTGCTTTCAATCAGTATATAAATATCAGCCCGGAGGATTTCAGCCCTCGTATAGCCGACATTGAGAAGATAACGCTTTCCGCTTTGGATAGAATTGAACTTGAGATGCGCCAATACGGCAGAGAGAACCTCAAAATTGAAATGAGGACAGAAGGCCGCGGGCCCTTTGAATGTTACGCGGAAACAAAAGTTCTGCAGGATTCTCTTCGTGAATGTGTGCTTAATTCCGCAAGAAGAATGGAGTCCGGCACGATTATTGTTTGTATTTCAGAAGAGGCTGATGAGGTAAAACTTTCGGTTATAGACCAAGGCTCCGGAATTGAGGATAAATACAAGTCTCGTGTCTTTCTGCCCGGCGGCTGGAGTCATGATATTAATTATCACAGCAGTATCGAAGACAATCCATATGAATTCGGGAGGAGCGGCTATGGTTTCGGCCTTGCCCGCATAAAAAAATCAATAGAAATGTGTGGCGGAAGAATAGATTTCGATACCGAGTTTGGAAAAGGGACTTCTTTTTTTATTTTTTTCCCCCTGAATGCTCCTGGGAATAAGGCAAATAATGGTTAACGTTGAGACAAATAAACCGGAATTCTGTCTTGAAACAGACTCTCAACTACAGGTACTCAGAGTTTTATACGGATCAGGGCGGCCGGAAAATGCAAACGGTCCATTCTCCCGGGAACTTTTAAACGAAATGTCAAAAGAAGCATCCACGCTCTGTGAAGGTCCTGTTTATAGAGAAATTCAATCGTCTGAAGGCAGGCTCCGATTGTCCTGTATTAAGCTTACAGCCTCCTATTTATTCATTGCGCAGAAGTCCGTTTACCCTCTTCAGGAATCTCTTGATTTTATAAGCCGTATTGTCAGAAAAATAGGACATGATTTTAATAATCATCTGACGGCGGTCTGCGGAAACGTGTCTTTGCTGAAATTCTCGTCAGCGGACCCCGAAACACTGAAGTTCGCAGCGAAAGCCGAAAAGAGCTGTCTTCGGTTCGGAAGGAATATTACGGACCTGAAAATGCTCGCCGACAGAGGGCAGCCGGGAATAACCGAGGACCCGTCCGGCGAAATAAGCGCGCTTATAAATGATTTCGGCGAGATTAAAAGGAAAGAAATTCAGTGCCGTCTGAGTCTTGATGGGTCTGATTGGGTTGTGGATATGCCGAAAGATGAATTCCGCAGAATGATTTATGAATTTATTAGAAACAGTCTCGACGCTTCACGCAGGAATAATATTTCTGATGCTTCTTTGGAAATAGTTTTATCGGTGCTTCCAGGTAAAAAGATCGGTAAAAACAATATGAAAATTACGATTAGTGATAATTGCGGGGGTATCCCTGAAGAAATTCTTTCAGATATCTTTGACCCGCGTTGTTTTTATTCTCCGGAAGATTCCGGGAAAATTCTCGGATTCGGTCTTACATACGCTTACAATATCGCGGTGGTCAGAAATGAAGGTAAATTAATTGTATTCAACAATACCGACGGAGGAGTCTCCGCAGAGATGCTTCTGCCCGGGAGAAGGCCCGTTCCTCATACTGAGCGGTCCAGCCGTGATTCAGCAGCCTTAAAACAGCAAAGCAAAGGGAAACGCATATTGGTCGCGGATGATGAACGAAGTGTCAGGGAGTTTATAGAGGAAACGCTTTCAAGAGACGGGTATTCAGTTACGGCCGCGGAATCCGGAATAGAAGCTTTTGAAAAGTTTAAAGCGGGAAAAGACGATTTTGATGCCGCGGTTATTGATATTGTTATGCCGGAGCTGGACGGGTCAGAATTAATGAGAAAAATTAAAAAGTCCGGAAGCAAATGCCGGATTCTTGTCTCAACCGGATTTTTTGACAAATGCCGGGCAAAGGATATTATTGAAAACTCTGATGAAATTCTGATTAAGCCATACCGGGCTTCTGACCTTAAGGACGCTCTGGAAAGAATTTTGCAAAATAGATAGTCTTTCAGATTTCCTGCCTTAATATATTCTCCTGGCGAATTGCGTATCAAATATATTAGCTTTGCTTTTGATTAAGTGTTAACCCGTAAAAAGAGCCTGCCTTATGAAAATGCTTTCATGGAATGTTAACGGTCTCCGCGCAGCTTTGAGGAAGGATTTTCTCGAATGGCTGTCGGGTTGCGGTGCCGATATAGTATGTCTTCAGGAAACAAAATCTTTGGAAGAGCAGTTACCGAAAAAAGCGCTCTCGCCTTCCGGATATGATTTTCATATCACGCCGGCTGACCGCAAAGGATACAGCGGCGTAGCCGTATATTACCTGAAGAAGCCTCTCCGTATCGAAAACGGATTCGGTAAGAAGAAATTTGATATTGAAGGCCGGGTGCAGAAGCTCATTTATTCTGATTTTTCTTTATATAATGTTTATTTCCCGAATGGAGGCGCATCACCCGAAAGACTTGCATATAAGTTGGATTTTTATTCTGAATTCTTTAAATTGGTAAAAAAAGAAGCTTCCAACAGCGGTAATGTTATTGTATGCGGAGATGTAAATACAGCCCATAAGGAAATTGATCTGGCCAGACCGCGTGAAAACTCTAATAATTCCGGATTTCTGCCACAGGAACGTGAGGCCCTGACGGAATTCTTTAAAAGCGGGTTTATTGATACATTTCGTGAATTTCATGATGAAGACGGTGCCTATTCATGGTGGGATTACAAGACGAGGGCAAGGGAGAGAAATGTTGGCTGGAGGCTGGATTATTTCATTATTTCCCCGGGTCTGCGCGAAAAACTCCGCGACGCCTTTATTCTTGGTGATGTTCCGGGTTCGGACCACTGTCCAGTAGGAATTGACATTGATGTCTGAATACCGGGTCAGGTATTTCAGCCCTTTTTCAATCCTGTTAATTTTATTCTGTGCGTCTTGACTACAAATATATGATATATTATCTTACCTCTTCTGAGACGAAACCAACACTACTTTACTAATGCCTCAAGGAGATGATAAATGGCCAAAAAAACAGCAAAAAGACTTGGTATTCTGACAGGCGGAGGTGATACCTGCGCACTTAACGGAAGCATAGAAACCATTAAAAATATGGCCCATGTGCTCGGATATGAAGTTTACGGAATACGTTTCGGCTGGAAGGGACTGCTCGGTAAGGGCGACATGATAAATCTGTCAAAACTCCCCATAGACGGCTGGAGGGGAGGCTCAATTCTGTATTCTTCAAGGACAAACCCTTTTAAAGTAAAAACAACCAAGGGTGTTGCGGATAAGTCTAAAGAGGTCATGCAGAATATAAAGAGATATGGTCTTGATCTGATTATTTCTATAGGCGGTGATGATACAAACGGCGCCGCCAAGGCCCTTTTTGAAAAATACGGTATTCCTGTAATCGGATTCCCGAAAACAATCGATAATGACCTGCGCACCCGGACGACCCATAAATACCGGGGAAAGAAAATCGAAGCGGTGCTTTGTCCGGGTTTTCCTACCGCGGCAAAAGTTGTGCGGGATGTCGCGAAGCAGCTTCGTACAACCGCCGATACTCACAAACGGGCATTTGTTGTGGAAATTATGGGGCGTGACGCCGGCTGGCTTGTAGGCTCTGCGGCTCATGGAGGAGCGGAAGTTGTTCTCGTTCCTGAGATTGTCATAACCAAAGAGAAAAAAGCCAGGTTCTTTGACGCTGTAAAGAAAGCTTTTAAAGATTCCCTAAACGGGGGGCTTATTGTGGCGGTATCAGAAGGAGTCAAATGGTATGACGACGAAACCGGTAAATGTGAAACAGTAAAAGCTTCCGCGGATCTTGATGCATTCGGTCATCCGCGTCTCGGAGGAATAGGCGGAAAGATTGCTTCGGAGATAACTTCCCGCTGTGGAATAGACGCAAGAAGCATGGCCACCGGTTATCTTCCGCGCTCAGGAAGGTCCTCGCATCATGACCGCCAGCTTACTACGGCGCTCGGAAACAAAGTCGCGGAAATGCTGCTCAACGAGGAGTACGGACGTATGCCGGTGCTTGCCGAAATGGTTGATTTTAGCGGACTTGAAGCCTATAATGTCACAACTATGCCAATGACCGGCGTTGGAAACAAGCCGCTTTCGATAAAGGATTATTATGACGCGGTCAATTTTAAAATGAAACCGGCATATCACGATTTTCTTGAGTATCTCATCGGGCCCAAAACCAAGATCCCGAATCTGGATATTTTTAAAAAGGTAAAGCCGGGAAAATAATACAGGTTATCAATAAACTTTAAATAAATTATAAAAAAGGAAACATTATGGCAGTAAGTTACAAAGAAATCGGTCTTGTCAACACCAGGGGTATGTTCAAGAAAGCGTTTGAGGGCGGATATGCTGTTCCTGCTTACAACTTCAATAATATGGAGCAGCTCCAGTCGATAGTTATGGGATGCGCGGAATCCGATTCACCTTTTATTCTTCAGGTTTCTTCGGGCGCGCGTAAATATGCTAACCAGACATTGCTCAGATATATGGCGCAGGGAGCGGTTGAGCTAATGAAAGAACTGAATCCCCATCTTAAGTTTGCACTTCATCTTGACCACGGTGATACTTTTGAACTTTGTCAGTCCTGCATAGAATCAGGTTTCTCGTCGGTTATGATAGACGGTTCCCATCATTCATTTGAGGATAATATAGCCCTTACAAAAAAGGTTGTTGAATACGCTCATGAGAGAGATGTAACCGTTGAAGGTGAGCTTGGTGTTCTCGCGGGAATAGAGGATGACGTCGTTGCCGCCAAGTCGGTTTATACACAGCCTGAGGAGGTTGAGGAATTTGTCAAAAAAACGGGCGTGGACTCGCTTGCTATTTCAATAGGTACTTCGCACGGGGCCAACAAATTTAAACCGGAGCAGTGCACAAAGAATGAAGACGGCGTTTTCGTTCCCCCGCCTCTGCGTTTCGATATCCTTGAGGAAATTGAGAAAAAAATCAACGGTTTTCCGATTGTGCTTCACGGCTCATCATCGGTTGTTCCCAAGTATGTTGATATGATAAACAGTAACGGCGGCCAGCTCAAGGACGCGGTCGGAATCCCAGAGGAACAGCTCAGAAAAGCAGCAAAATCCGCTGTTTGTAAAATTAATATTGACTCTGACGGCAGACTTGCCATGACAGGCATGATCCGTAAAGTATTCAATGAAAAGCCGGAAGAATTTGATCCGAGAAAATATCTCGGACCTGCCCGTGAGGAGCTTAAGGAAATGATAATCGAAAAGAACAAGAATGTTCTCGGCTCTGCCGGAAAAGGCAAGGAGATCTTCGGATAGTTTTTTTGAAAAACATTTAAAACATCACTTATTAAAAGGAGTAATTTTATGGCGATCAAACTTGGTATTAACGGATTCGGAAGAATCGGAAAACTCGTGGCGCGTGCCGCAATGGCTGATAAGGATATCGAAATCGTTGGAATCAACGACCTTATGGATCCCGCGACTATGGCTCATCTCATGAAATATGATTCTACACAGGGAAAGTTTGACGGAGAAGTTTCCTCTTCAGAAAACAGCGTTACTTTTAACGGAAAAGAAATTCCTGTCTCAAAAATCAAAGATCCCGCCGAACTTCCGTGGAAAGACCTCGGTGCCGATATAGTACTTGAGTCAACAGGTGTTTTCCGCACAGCGGAAGCTATTAAAAAGCATATAGCCGCAGGTGCAAAGAAAGTACTTCTTTCTGTTCCGCCTAAAGATAAAACAGGGGAGATTAAGCTCATTGTCATGGGCGTGAATGATGAAACTCTCGGGGCCGACGATACTCTCGTTTCCAACGCAAGCTGTACTACAAACTGTCTTGCACCGGTAGCAAAGGTTATTAATGACAAGTTCGGAATCGAAAAGGGACTCATGACAACCGTTCACGGGTACACTAATGACCAGAGCATGGTTGACCAGGCTCATTCCGACCTCCGCAGGGCACGTGCCGGCGCCATGAACATTATACCTACTACTACAGGTGCTGCCATAGCGGTAGGTAAGGTCCTTCCCGAACTTAATGGAAAACTCGACGGATTCGCAATGAGGGTCCCGACACCTGTAGGATCTATTGTTGATCTTGTAGCCACAATAAGTAAAGAAGCTTCTGTTGAAGAGATTAATGCCGCTCTCAAAGAGGCTGCTGAAGGTCCGATGAAGGGTATTCTCAAATACGAGGCGGATCCCATCGTTTCGGCCGACGTTATTCACGATCCTGCTTCATCTATTGTTGATGCAGGTAGCACAATGGTTCTTGGCAATCTCGTTAAACTCGTTTCATGGTACGATAATGAGTGGGGTTATTCAAACAGATGTATCGACCTCATTAAGAAGATGGCATAGTTAAAAAAACATTTTAACGTGTTTTATCCATAAAAAAAGCGCCCGTCGGGCGCTTTTTTTATGGATACTGCCGGTTGTTTTTTGACTGTGAATCGACCTCCCTTCCATCAAGCTTGACTTTTGAGGCGTAAAAATCATATTGTTTGTGTAGGTGAAAATTTTAACTAAGACGCCGGAGGGCAAATGAAATATTTTCTTATCTTTACCATGCTTTTTTCTGTGTTCGTTTTTGCAGCGGATGAAAGATCCGGAGCAGAAGGAGAGGCAGTCAAGAAAACAGTTAAAGCCGGGTGCAATTTCGTTGATAAAGATAATGACGGCAAGTGTGATAACTGTAAGATAGATTCAGCGGCATGTGTTAAGAATAAAGACTGTGCCTATAGAGGTAAAGAAATTAAAAATGGTTGCTGCCGGAAAATCGGTGTTGACGCCGTGTCAGGTAAAAAATCCTCTCATGGTAAAAATAACATGAAAAAGGGCGGGTGCTCTAAAAAGTAATGATTAAATAATAAAAAAAGTTCGGGGACGCGAGGAATTGCGTCCCTGTGTCTTTTAATTGTTCTGAATGATTTATTTGTGCATGCCATTCTGTATGTCAGGATTGCCTGGGTATGTCTTTGGTCTTTTTACGGAATCACACAGGATGATGCCGGGGCTTCCCTTAAGGCAGCCTTTTAAAATTAATCTCTCTCCGACGATACAGCCGCATCCGTAAGAGGGTCCGCTTTAATCATAGAAAACTTCGATAAAAGGCTGATACGCCTTGGCTGCAGATCTGTTTTGTCAACATATATAATGCGTTTATAGGTATAAAATATCAAATATTAATAATAAAATATCAGTTAGAAAGAGGGAAAATTTGGTGAAATTACAGTAAGTCTAATATTTCTTTTAATCTTGTATTGATCGGAGCAAAGATTTTATATTAGTCGGGCTGAAATAAGAATACAAAATCCTGAAGAAATAAAAAAAGGAGAAATTATGGCCAAGATTACAGTCGAAGACCTGGACTTGAAAGGTAAAAAGGTCCTTATGAGGGTTGACTTTAATGTCCCCCTCGAAAACGGAAAAGTTGCGAACGATAAGAGGATACAGGCCGCATTGCCTACAATTAAATATATCTCCGAAAACGGGGGAAAACTCATTCTTATGTCTCACCTCGGAAGGCCTAAAGGAGAAAGAAAACCCGAGATGTCTCTGAGGCCATGTGCCGAAGTTCTTTCTGGCCTACTCGGCAAGGAAGTGGCTTTTGCCGAGGACTGTATCGGAGCCCCTGCGGAGGAAGCTGCCGCCGCTCTTACAGACGGTGACGTCCTTTTGCTTGAGAACCTGCGTTATTATAATGAGGAAACCAAAAATGATCCAGAGTTCGCGTCAAAGCTTGCGGCCCTGGGAGAGGTATATGTTAATGACGCTTTTGGAACCGCCCACCGCGCCCATGCTTCAACAGAAGGCGTTACAAAACATTTTGACAAGTGTGCTTCGGGTTTTCTTCTCAAAAAAGAAATCGAATATCTCGGAAATGTTGTAGAAAACCCCGAGAAGCCTTTTGTGGCTGTTCTGGGCGGAGCAAAAATCTCCGGAAAAATTGATGTCATATCTAACCTGCTTCCTAAAGTTGACAAGCTCATCATAGGCGGAGGAATGGCCTATACCTTCTATAAAGCTAAAGGACTTGAAATAGGAGACAGTCTTCTGGAGGAAGATAAAGTCAGTCTCGCGAAAGATCTGCTCGAAAAAGCCGGAGACAAGATTCTTTTGCCTGAGGACAACATAATTACCGATAAACTCGATTTTGATAACAGGACAATGGGCGAAGCCCGCACAGTTGACGCGGGAGCCATACCTAAAGGCATGATGGGTGTTGATATCGGAGAAAAATCAGTGGCGAAATTCAAGTCTGTTCTGGAAAATGCCAAGACCATAGTGTGGAACGGACCTATGGGTGTTTTTGAAATAGAGGCGTCTTCCAAAGGAACCTACGCTATCGCTGAAGTTCTCGCGGAAGCGACTTCAAAAGGAGCGGTGACGGTAATAGGCGGCGGTGATTCAGCCTCTGCGGTAAAAAAGGCAGGAGTTGCCGAAAAAGTCTCGCATGTGTCCACCGGAGGCGGCGCCTCTCTTGAATTTCTTGAGGGTAAGGAGCTTCCGGGAGTCGCGGCCCTGACTGACAAATAAACATCAACTACAATAATAGAAATATATGTTTGAAAGGAAATAAAAATGAGAAGAAAGATTATAGCCGGAAACTGGAAAATGAACAAGAATGTGCCTGAAGCGGTAGAGCTGGCCAAGGGGGTTGCCGAAGCCGCGGCGGGTAATGACGGAATAGACATTGCAGTATGCCCAAATTATGTGTGTCTGGCACCGGTTCAGGAAGTAATAAAAGATTCGAATGTAGATCTCGGGGCCCAGGATGTGTTCTGGGAGGAAAAGGGCGCTTTTACGGGTAAGATTTCTGTTGATATGCTTAAATCGGCAGGTGTTAAATATGTAATTATCGGTCACTCGGAACAGCGCCAGTATTTCGGGGAGACCAATGAAACTGTCAATAAAAAGGTTAAAGCCGCCCTTGCCGGAGGGCTTTTACCTATTATCTGCGTCGGTGAGCTTAAAGAAGAACGGGAATCCGATAAAACAGAACAGGTTGTGGCTTCTCATGTAAAAGGCGCCTACGAAGGTCTTTCAAAAGAAGAAGCCCTCAAGACAGTAGTCGCTTATGAGCCGGTCTGGGCCATAGGAACTGGGCTTACCGCAACTCCGGAGCAGGCTCAGGAGGTACATTCATTCATTAGAAATACTCTTCTAAAAGAACTTTATGATGAAGAAACCGCGGACAGCATACGTATACAGTACGGTGGAAGCATGAAAGGCGCTAACGCGGCAGAGCTTCTCTCCAAACCTGATATAGACGGCGGGCTGATAGGTGGAGCCGCTCTCAAGGCCGAGGATTTCAGGCAGATATTTGAGTATGATAAATAAGCTCATACATATTTTTCTAAGTTTGCCGGTGGCATTCTTAATCGGACAAGGCTGCTCTGAGTCTTCAAATTCTCCGACGGCTGATTCCCGGGACAGCGTTTACGAAAAACTATACTCCGGGGGGTTTGCTTATATTGGGGGGGGAAGCTATAAAGATGAAACAGGTCGGAGAATAAAAGTATCCTCTTTCTACATGGACACCGCCGAAGTTTCAAATTTAGATTATTCAAGATATCTGTGGCATACCGGACGGAGTTCGGGCGCTGATACAAACGCGTACGGCGAGCCTCTTGATACTGTTTCCTGTGATACTACCCTGTCAGGCGATACTACCGGATGCACCGAAAGATATTCCGGTTTTTCTCCTTCGGATTCTTCGGAGCTGCCCGTACGCAATATATCATGGAAAGAAGCTGTGCGCTTCGCGGTGTGGCTCACAACTGAGGAAATGGGGCCGGGCGCAGTATGCTATGATACAACCGACTGGACATGCGACATAACCAAGCCGGGTTTTCGTCTACCGGCTTCAAATGAATGGGAATGGGCGGCAAGAGGAGGCCCGAACGCTTATCAGTACGGTACTTCGGACGGCAGCCTGGATCGGGAGTCCGTGGTTTTCGGAGAACCCGGAGGTGCTCCTCAGAAAACGGATTCCTATAAGCCCAATGTATACGGAATTTATCATCTTTCCGGAAATGTAGCTGAATTCTGTACGGATGTTTTTCAGGAAAGAGACAGCGCGATTATTTTTACAGGAGTTTCCGAAAGCTTCGTTAAAAAGGATACTGCTCTGCCTTACTGGAATTTTACGGAGCCGGGGACGGGTGAATACAGAATTGTAAGGGGAGGCTCATATGCTGCCTCTGAAATTTATTGCCTGACGGATCATATTGACAGTATGTCTTCTGAAGACGGGAATCCGTGGACCGGCTTCCGTCTGGTTCGTACAGACACTTCCGACCAAAAAAGACTCGCTTATGAGTCCCTTCCGTATTTCATCAATGAAGAAACCGTCCTCACAGGCAGCGGTTCATCTTTTCTTCTGTATTACCGGCACTATTTCGATGTAAACGGAGATAAGGCTGTTATAAGAGCGCTTGATGAATATGAGGATTATCCGGTCAGCTGTTTCAAAAACTACTCTGCTTTTTCAAGTATTCCCGACGCCCCTGATACTATAAAAGTCCTCATCGGTCAGGAAGACGGTGCAGACACCCTTTGGAACGATACAATGGATGTTATTTTTAACTGACAGCCGGGAATAAAAATATCTTGACAATCATTAATAATTATGTCATATTTAGGTACACAGTTCAATTAAATATTTCTCAGAAATAAATTCCAAAACTCTTGAGCCTTTAAATTATCCTGCAGAGGTATATCGCGTTATAATTTTGAAAAATATTTCTTATCCCGGAAATTTGATTATTCTGTCATCAACAAATATTCTTTAATTCAAACATTTTTTTATTATGCCAAAAGACACAGACTCTCCCAGAACAAAAACATCCTCCAGAAACAACCGGCCAGACAACGGTCACGATAACAGCCGGGGTAGTAACAGAAACAGCGGTCGTAACGATCACAGGACCGTGCACAGGCGTTCAACCTCTTCCGGATCAAATTCCGGTCATGAACGTACTTATTCAAACAGTAATTATGTTCCAAACGGAAAAGGCGTTTTCGGGGACGGTCGAGGTCTTGATGTGGCCAAACTCAAGGCCATGACAATAGAAGAGCTCTCCGAGTTCGCCGAAAGCGTTAAGATTACCGAATACAGAAATCTCGGACGCCAGGGTATCATTTTTAAAATAGTGGAAGCCCACGCCAAAGAAAACGGCATAATAAATGATAACGGTGTGATAGAAATTATGCCCGACGGTTTTGGCTTTCTGCGGTCTCCAAAGCATAACTACCTTCCTGGTTCCGATGATATCTATGTCTCACCTTCTCAAATAAAAAGATTTGATCTGAAAACCGGTGATTTTATTGAAGGACAGGTACGCCCCCCGAAGGATTCGGAACGTTATTTCGCCCTTCTCAAGGTAGAACATATAAATGAGGCCGAGCCCGAGGAATGTAAAAAGAAAATCAGCTTTGAAAACCTTGTTCCGCTACATCCTGATGAAAAGCTTAATCTTGAATTTAAAAAAGACGAGATTTCCACAAGGGTTATGGATATGCTCTGTCCGATAGGCAAGGGGCAGCGGGGGCTTATAGTCGCTCCTCCGAGAACAGGTAAAACTGTTCTACTCAAGAATATCGCCAATGCCATCACCGCGAACCATAAAGATGTTAAACTCATAGTTCTTTTAATAGACGAAAGGCCGGAGGAAGTTACCGATATGGAAAGGTCGGTCGATGGAGAAATTGTTTCTTCTACATTTGACGAACCTTATGAAAGACATGTCCAGGTTTCCGAGATGGTTATTGAAAGAGCCAAAAGACTGGTTGAACATCAACATAATGTGGTAATACTGCTGGACAGCATTACCAGACTGGCCAGAGCCTATAATAATGTTGTCCCTCATTCCGGCAGGATACTTTCCGGCGGCGTTGACTCAACAGCGCTGCAGCGACCAAAAAGATTTTTCGGAGCTGCGAGGAATATTGAGAATGGCGGCAGTCTTACCATAATCGCTACCGCTCTTATTGAGACGGGTTCCAAAATGGATGAAGTTATTTTTGAAGAGTTCAAGGGAACAGGAAATATGGAGCTTGTGCTGGACCGTAAAATAAGTGATAAAAGAGTCTACCCCGCAATAGATATTCAGCGTTCAGGCACCAGAAAAGAAGAACTTCTTTTGAAGGCCGAGCATCTTAATATGATGTGGGTTTTAAGGAAGTACCTTAACGATATGAATGCCGTAGAGGTAATGGAGTTTTTGAGCGGCAAGCTTAAAGACTCAAAGGATAACGACCAGTTTCTTCTAAGTATGAAAAGCTGATCGGGTCATAATTCCCGGAAAGCCTTTCCGAAAACGGGAAGGCTTTTTTTTTGTCCTGTTTTAAAAGATTTGTTTTTGAGACAATACGAAAAGATTTATCTTTTATTTTAAGAAAATTTAAATACGGGAAAAATATGGAAAATCTTAAAATTGGTTTTATCGGTGCCGGGAATATGGGCAATGCCCTTATGAGAGGTATGATTAAAAAGGGCGGGTTTAAAAAAGAGAATATACTCTTTGCCGAAAAGAGCGGAGAAACCGCGGAACTTGTTGGAAAAATTACAGGGGCTCAGATGGTGGAGAACGCTGAGGAGTTATGCGACAGGTCTTCTGTAATTGTTGTTTGTGTAAAACCACAGGATTTTTCCATGCTTTCCGGCGTACTTAAAGAGAGGACATTTGCCGGCAAGGCCGTTATTTCAATAATGGCCGGTATTAAAATTGAGCGAGTTGCCTCTCTTTTTCAGGGTGTTGAAAGCACGGCAAGAGTTATGCCCAATACCCCGGCGTTGATCGGAAGGGGCGTTTCAGGAATTTGCGGAAGCGGAGAAGCTTTGTATTATGCCGAGAAGATAATGAAGTGCTCCGGAAAGGTATATCTGTATGATGATGAATCTCTGATGGACGCCGTTACGGCTGTCAGCGGGAGCGGACCGGCATATCTGTATGCATTTATAGAAGCATGGGCGGGGGCCGCCGCCGATGCGGGTATACCCGCTGAACAGGCCGTGGAAATGGTAGTGGAAACTGTTTTCGGCTCCGTAAGTTTATTAAAAAATACTGAAGAATCTCCCGAGGAACTCAGAAAAAAAGTAACATCCCCGGGAGGAACCACAGAAAAAGGGCTTGAGGTTCTCGTTAATTCCGGTCTTAGGTCGTTAATGAAAAGTTGCGTTGAGGCGGCAAGGATACGCTCAATAGAACTGTCAGAAATATAAGAATAGAAAGGGCTTTTATGAAATCCGTTAGTTTTTTCAATGGGTTTTTTCTTTTATTGATATTTTTGGTTTTATCCTCGGAATCTGAAGCTATCGCCGTAGGAGAACGGGCGCCTCTTTTTTATCTGAAATCATTGGACGGTGAAATGGTCTCTATCAGGGACTATTGCGGAAAAGAGCTCCGCCGCCGCCGGGGTAATGCAGAAAAATACAATCTCATAATCAGTTTTTGGGCCACTTATTGCAAACCCTGTAAGGAAGAAATTCCACATCTTATTAAATTTGCGAGCAAACACCGGGACAACACAAAACTCATTCTGATCAGCATCGATAAAGAAGGGGTATCCAAAGTAAAGCCGTTTGCGGAGAACATGAAAATTCCGGTAGGCAAGGTAAGTGTTCTCATAGATAAATACAGAAAGACTGCTGAAAAATACGGTGTTGAAAGTTTGCCTGTGCTTTTTATGGTTGACAAGAAGGGGATAGTCAGGTTCATTGGAAAAGGTTTTAAACCCGGCGCCGACCTTGAAGGTTTTCTTGAACACCAGCTTAACATTATGGAAAAAGAAGATAAGCCTGTAGAAGCCGCGGCTGTAAACAAAAAGGCGAAAATAGCTACCGAGCTTCTGTCCGCAGCCGATATAAACGCTGTAGGTCTTAAAACCGGTGTCAGTCCTGATGAAGTTGAGGCCGTAAAAAAAGAAATAATTGAGACCATGGCTGAATACTGGACTGAAGAAAAAATTGACATGGAAGACGGAAAAGAAACTGAATGAAAAAACTCGGATACTGGCAGAAAAGAGACCGTGTTACCGGAACAGTTATTATAGCTGTTATCTTGCTGACTTGTATCAGTTTTATTTCTAGTATTTACAGGACAAGAGTAAGAGTCTATCGGAAAGTCTTTGTCAGGTTTGAGGATATCGGTAATCTCAAGCTTGAGAATCCCGTAAAGATAATGGGTGTTGAAAGAGGTCTTGTGAGCCGGATCACAAGAGACGCGAAAGCGGGCAAGGCCCTGATTGAGATGAAAATTCACAAGGGCATTAAGATCCGCGAGAATTACAAAGTCCTTAATGAGGATGTAGGACTCATGGGAGACAGGATTATAAACCTCGTCCCGGGAGACTCAGGAGCATCGGTCAGTCCGGCGGATACTCTTGACGGGAAATTTTTAGCGGGGATCGCGGAAAAAATACCCAGAGCGGTAATGCTCAAGGAGACTGTTGATTCCGCTTTATCCGAAATCAGATCCTTTGTTGAAGGAGACCCGGAAAGCGGTGAAGAGAAATTTACTGTTCAGTTCACGAAAATGGCCTCGGCCCTGGGTGAATTGTCAGCCGGAATTGAGACATTCATTATGGGCAACAAGGAAGAATGGAGCCGCAGTATAAATCAGCTCGGCAGTTTAAGTAGAGATGCCGCTGAATTCTCTTATACAGCGAGGGGAAGAATAGGTAAAGACATTGATACACTGAATAAATATATTGATAAAGTAAATAGCGGGCTCAAAAATCTTTCACCTTATATTGATACCGCGGCGGTTTTTGCTGCCCGGGTTGACAGCGGTAAAGGATATGCCGGCGCAATAATAAACGATTCACTGTTTTACCGTGAAATGACGGATGTTCTCGCTTCGGTAAAGGGGCTCCTTACACACATAAAAAATAAGAAAGCGCGTTTGCCGGTGAACCTCCACATTGGTAGAAAGCACAGTCGTAAACCGTCCAAAAAATAAAAGACGATGTCTTTTTAATTCTTGATTTATTCGCAAAATAATGTATAATTTAAGTGATACCAATATACCAAATTATTTTAGATGAAATAACCCGGGAGCAATAGTTTTGGAAATTACTCAGAAAAACGACTCGGTTATTCTAAGTTTAGGAACTCTGAACACAAAGAGCGGAAGGGACTTCCTGGATTTTGCCCGTAAAGTCTGCGAGGATAACGAAGTAAAAGAGGTAAAAGTTGATTTGGCTGAAACTGAAGATCTCACCAGCATGATGCTCGGTATGCTTGTAAGAATAACCCGCGAGTTGGATGAGAAGGGTCAGAAGGTGCTTATCATAAATCCTAAGCCTGAGGATATCGAAACCTTTCAATTATCATCACTTGACAAGGTCCTTAATATTAGTGTGAATGATCCGGAAGGCAAAGACGAGGAAGATGAGTCAGTGGTTGATCTCGGTCTTGAGCTTGATTTTGAGCTCGTAAACGGTATCTCAAAATTTATTTTTTCAGGAATAATGAATAAACCTGCCGACACAAGGCTTTTTCGAATGATTTATGAAAAAGCACTCAAAGATTCCGACCGTTTTCTTTTGGATTTCTCGGAAATAACATTCATAGACAGTGAGGCAGTGGCGGAAATACTGGCGCTTTATAAGAAATGCGGAATCAATAACTGCTCGGTCCGCATATGCGGGGCATCGGAGATTCTGCTTGAGCTTATGGACGTATGCAGCGTCAGAAATTATATCCCTGTTTACAGCAATACGGAAGAAGCTCTTAAAAACTGGTAGTCCCTCGTATTTACTGTTTTTGGGAAATTACATTCCCGTTATATCTTTATTTCTATTCCTCATTTTTATTATCTTTATTCAGGTTTATTGGGCTTATTTTATAAAGGGTTTACATTATGTCTTCTTTTTATTATAAAGAAAATGATTTGTATTGTGAGGATGCTGCCGTTTCTGATATAATCGGGAAGTCAGGCTCTCCGTGTTTTATTTACAGTGCGTCTGAATTCAGGGAAAGGTTTGACAGCATGCGGTCGGCTTTTTCCGGAACCGAGCCGCTTATTTGTTATTCTGTCAAAGGCTGTTCAAACCTTTCTATTCTCAAACTGCTTGCCGGCAAAGGAAGCGGCGCAGATATTGTTTCGGGCGGAGAACTTTTCAGAACTCTGAAAGCGGGTATCCCCCCGGAAAAGACAGTATACGCAGGCGTGGGAAAAAGAGACGATGAAATAGAGTATGCGATTGACTCGGGAATATTACTTTTTAACGCTGAATCCATGGAAGAAGCGGAGCGGATTAACGAAATAGCGGGAAGAAAAGGAGTTCGCGCCCCGCTTTCCTTCAGGGTTAATCCGGATATTGACGCAGAAACGCATGCCTATACAACTACTGCAAAGAAGGATAAAAAATTTGGAATACCTATTTTAAACGCTCCGGAGTTCTTCGCGAAAGCGTCCTCGATGGAGAACGTTGATGTGAAGGGTGTGGATTGTCATCTGGGGTCGCCCATATACAAAACAGACCCGTACCTAAAGGCCGCTAAAAAACTTACCGCCCTTTGCGACAATCTTCGGGAGCAGGGAATAAACCTTGAATATATAGATATGGGAGGCGGAGTCGCTATCGTTTATGAAAATGAAAATCCGTTTAAACCTGCCGATCTGGCAGAGATACTTACGCCGTTTTTTAAAAGTCGTTCAGAAAAGCTGATTTTGGAGCCTGGTCGTTATATAAGCGGCAATTCCGGTATCCTTGCCGGTACGATTGTTTATAAAAAGAAGACAGCTGTAAAAACATTTCTTATAACTGATTTCAGCATGAATGAGCTTATAAGACCTCCTTTTTACGGCAGTTATCATGGTATAGTTCCTGTTCATAAAAGAAATGAAGGTAAAGAAACCGTTGATGTTGTAGGGCCCGTATGTGAGAGTTCCGATTTCAGCGCTATAGACCGGGAAGCCGAGATTATGCGCCAGGGAGATTTAATAACAGCACAAAGCGCCGGAGCATATTGCTTTTCAATGTCCTCCAATTATAATTCGCGCACGCGGCCGGCAGAGGTGTTGGTGGATGGATCTTCATTCAGGACCATAAGAAGCCGCGAAACATATGAAGACCTGATTAGGGGCGAAAACGTTTAGTAAGATGCAGAATACAATACTAATAGTAGACGATGAACAAAATGTAAGAGAAGTTGTTTCCATAGTTGCATCGAAAATGGGATTCGACTCGATTACCGCCGAAGACTCTATGGAGGCCGAAAAGTTAATCCGCAGCAGAGAGTTCAGTATCGCGGTTATCGATCTTAAGCTTAAGACAGGTTCGGGAATGGACGTTCTTAAGGCCGTTAAGGAAAAAAATCCCGAGATTCCTTCTATATTGATGACGGCATACGGCTCAATAGATATTGCTGTTGAGGCGATGAAGCAGGGCGCCTCGGATTTTATTACAAAACCCTTCAAGGCTCAGACGTTACGCGCTGTAATCAATAAGGCCGTTGACAATTCGAGGCTTAGACAAGAGAATAAAGAACTCAAAAAACAGCTGCACTTTGTTTCTGATAAGTCCTTGATAGGCCGCTCTCCCGAGATAAAGGGAATACGGGAGTTTATTTCAAAAGTTTCCGATTCTGACGGAAATATTCTGATTTATGGTGAAAGCGGAACAGGAAAAGGAATGGTCGCAAGGGCAATTCATACAGAAAGTCCGAGAAGGGAAAAACCCTTTGTTGAGATTAACTGTGCGGCTCTTCCCGAAAGTCTTCTTGAAAGTGAACTTTTCGGTCATCTGAAAGGTTCTTTTACCGGAGCCGTAAGGAATAAGGAAGGGCTTTTCGCTGCCGCGAACGGTGGTACTGTCTTTCTTGATGAAATTGGGGAAATACCATTATCGGTACAGGCCAAGCTGCTTCACGTTGTTGAAAATAACCGTGTAACCCCTGTCGGTGGGACAGACCCGGTTGAGGTAAACGCCAGAATAATCGCGGCGACCAATAAAAATCTTGAAAAAGAAACCTCTTCCGGAAAATTCAGAGAAGATCTGTATTATCGTCTTAATGTCCTTTCGGTTAGTGTGCCTCCTCTTCGCGAGAGAGGCGGAGACCTTGATATCCTTATAAAACATTTCCTGGAAAAACACTCTCCCGGTAAAATATTGCGCGAGTTTTCTTCCGGGGCTAGAGAGTTAATGGATAAATATTCCTGGCCGGGTAATGTCAGGGAACTTGAAAATGTAATTGAACGGGCCGTAACAATGCAGTCCGGAAACTCGATTACTCCTGAGGATTTGCCGTCCAGAATGAAAAATAAAAGCAGCTCCGGAATATCATCCGCGGTAACTTCTTCCGAAGACGAGGTCAAGATCGCCCCTCTTGAGGAAATGGAAAAGGCCTATATTTTCTGGGTATTGAAAAAGTCCGGCGGAAAAAAATACAAAGCCGCTGAAATTCTGGGTATTGATCCTTCTACATTATACCGCAAAATGGAAAGGTACGGAATCAAAGGTTCCTGATTCTTGCGATGAAAATAAGAAAAGCCCGGGCTGCCGACGTTAAAGCCATACAGAAAATGATAAATGATTATGCAGATAAGGGTCTTATGCTTCATAAAAGCCTCAATAGCATATATGAAAATATCCGGGATTTTCTGGTAGCCGAAAAAGACGGTGAGGTTGTAGCGGCGGGTGCAAATTATGTCTATTGGGATGAACTGGGAGAAATCGGTTCTGTTGCTGTTGCGCCTTCGTATCAAGGCAAAGGTCTCGGGCTTGCCCTTACCGGGGCTCTTATTGATTATGCCGGCGAGATCGGTATAAAGAGGCTCTTTCTTTTAACTTTTCAGCCGGATTTTTTTAAAAAATTAGGTTTTAAAGTTATTGATAAGGACGATCTTCCGCATAAAATATGGAAAGTCTGCCTGAACTGCCCCAAATATCCGGATTCCTGCGATGAAACCGCAATGGAGTTATTGCTCTGAATTTATATCATGAGAATTTTTGTTTTTACAGCTTTTTTTTTACTTCTTCTGTTTTCTGTTTCGGAATCTGAAACGGTATTGCTGAGGTTCGATAACAGAAGTGATTTTAAAAAACCGTGGGATCTTGCCGACGATATGCCGGAATATCTCTCTAAATGCCTGGACAGCGCGGGATTCAAGATGAATCCCTATAAAAGGGCGTCGCGCTACCTTAAAGATAATCTTGTGTCCGCCGGAGATTATCATTCTAAAGATAAACTGCGGGAAATCGCGCATGATCTAAGTTCTTCAAAGATACTCTATGCTGTTATTGATGAATTTTATATAGGTAAAAATCAGGTTGACCTCAAGGCGTATGTTCATTCGGGTTATGAGCATTACCGGGCCTCTCTGGAAGGGACTTTATTTCTTTTTGATACCAATTCAGACAGCCTGTTTTTAAAACCTTTCAAGGTGTCTGAAGTAAGGCATAAAGGACGAGCCGTTTTTATCACTGATCTTTCAGAAGAAAACAAAAAATATATAAGTCTTGAAAAAGAGAAATTCGGCTCGGAGATTTTCAAAAAGACGGTCGCAGGCGATGCAATGAATGAATTGTGCAAAAAGATCATTGCTTTTATCGTGGAGTCGGTTGGAAATAAGGAGATCATTGCTAATAAAGAAAATTCCGGTTACTCTGCTTCCGTTTTTGTCCGTGATGCCGTGGTTCTGGATGTACAGGACAGCGCCGTCTTTATAAATAGCGGCAGCCGTGATAATATAGCCCCGGGAGAGGTTTTTGGGCTCTTTGAGAAAGGAGATCCTCTGAAAGACCCTGAAACAGGGGAAGTCCTCGGGTATTCTGAGAAGGAGGCCGGAAAAATAAAGGTGGAGCTTGTTAAAGCCGCAGGCTTCAGCAGATGCAGACTGATTTCAGGCAAAGCGGAGAAAGGCATGACGGTAAGAATAAAAGTTGACAAAAAAAACTGAATTAATGAGCGGAGCAAAATCTTCATAATAGGCGGAGGGTAGGCCGACTGGATATTCCTTCGGCAGAGTTCATGTGCGGCCGGGGAGAGCGCGGTGCCCGCAATGACGGGGTATCACTTTTATCATTCACTGTGGTAAGGGACCCGGGAAAGCACCGGGCGGTCTTGAAGGGTATTATCCGGACTAAACGATATCCTTGAAATACGGTGGGCTGCTTGGTGTACTGGAGGCCATCGCAACAGGAGGAACCTTTATCTGTTTATTGTGCGGGCTATTATTATCCGCAGTTTGAGTGAGGAAAACATTATGAATTTTTACGATCTTATTAAAAACAGAAGAAGCGTTAGGGATTATGCCCCCGAAAGAAAAGTAGATGAAGAAATTCTTAAGAGGATACTCAACGCCGGAAGACTCGCCCCCAGCGCGGCTAATCGTCAGCCCTGGAGGCTTTTGGCCGTGAAAAGCCCGGACAAACTGGCCGCTGTAAAAGAATGTTACGGTAAACCCTGGTTCAGGGATGCTCCTGCGGTACTTGCAGCAGTCGGAGACGAAGAAAAAGCGTGGAACCGTTCAGACGGTTACTGCGCTTTGGAAACTGACCTTACAATTGCCATGGACCATATGATACTTGCCGCGGAATACGAGGGCCTCGGCACCTGCTGGATCGCGGCATTTGACGAACCGATACTGAGACGGGCATTATCGCTGAGTGAATCAGAAAAGGTTTTCGCGATAACTCCGCTGGGGTATCCGCGGGACGGGTACATTAAAAAACAGGGGCCGCAGCGCAAAGATTTTGATGATATTTGTGCGATTATCTGAATTTTCTTGACTTTCTCTTGTTTTGGATGTTAATTTTGTATTATTACTCCGAAAATGATTGTAAAATTCGTACTGCTATTCCGAATATGTTAAAAAGAAACCTCCAAATAGTCCTTCCTCAGGGCAAATCAGCGTTTTTATGGGGGCCGAGAAAGACAGGGAAATCAACATATCTGAAAGAAAATTTTAAAGATAGTATATATTATGATTTTCTTAAGACAGATCTCCTTTTCGATTTCATCAAAGCTCCTTCGCTCCTGAGAGAACAGCTTTCTGCTGAAAATGAGAGAAATGCAATAAAAAATCCGGTAATACTTGATGAAGTACAAAAAGTGCAGGGGATTCTTGACGAAGTTCACTGGCTCATTGAGAACTCCGGGATGAGTTTTATTCTCTGCGGTTCTAGCGCCAGAAAACTCAAGCATGGTAATGCGAATATGCTTGGGGGGAGGGCCTGGCGTTATGAGATGATGCCCTTTACTCTCAATGAACTCGGTTCTCCTGATCTTATAAAGGCAGTAAATTCCGGTTTAATACCGGAACATTATTCAGAAGAAAATTATATCCGCTCTCTGAAGTCTTATGTTCAGGATTATCTGAAAGAAGAGATTATTTCTGAGGGAGCTGTAAGAAACATGCGGGCATTTACCGATTTTCTCGATGCGGCAGCTTTCAGTAACGGGGAAGTAGTAAACTATTCGAATATTGCGCGTGACTGCGGTATCGATTCTAAAACTGTTAAAGATTATTTTCTTATTTTGCAGGATACTTTGCTCGGATACATGGTCGAACCTTATACAAAAAAGGGTAAACGTGATTCCGTATTGAAATCTCCCAAGTTTTATTTTTTTGATACGGGAATTATTTCCGCGCTCACCGGAAGAAGGATAATGGATATGACCGGTACTGATTTCGGTCGGGCGTTTGAGCATCTGATATTTATGGAACTGAAAGCCTACTCTTCATATTCCGGAAAGGATTTGGATATTTCATACTGGCGCACAAGGGGGGGCTCGGAGATCGATTTTGTGCTTGGGAAAGGGGAAACGGTCCTGGAAATAAAAAGCGGGGCAAAGGTCAGCGAAAGCAAACTGCGAAATATAAAGTATTTCCAGAAGCAATACGCGCCTCTTAAGAATTTTGTAGTCTGTAATGAAAAAGTTCCGAGAAAATCCGGAGAGATACTGCTGCTGCCCTGGAAAGAATTCATAGACAGGCTGTGGGCAGGTGAGGTGGTCTGATTAATAAATATGGTTTTTCTTATACTTATTATTGCAGCATTGTTTTCTATTTCTTACGGAAGTTATGACCTTATAGAAACTTCCGATGATCTGGAGGCACGGGTATCGGAAGATCCCGACGGAATCTCGATTAAATCCGGCGGATATCTCAGAGACAATATTTTCTCCGACAAGTTCGCTTTTTATGCTTCGGAAGTCTCCCGCCCGTTTTCTATGTCTGTGAGGATTGACTCTGCTCGTCTTCCGGGTGAATACTCTTCATGCGGGATTATGCACAGAGCCGGAGCCGGAGACTCGGCCGCCTTTTTAAATGTTTCAATAACAGCGCGGGGCGGACTTACGGTCCTTTCCAGGGAAAAACGCGGCGGAAAAAGCCATGAGAAGACCATAGGCGAAAAATATTTCAGTTACCCTGATTCCGCATTTGATGAAACCGCAGACGCCTTGATATGCGGCAGCAAACGTTATGATCTTCCTTTAGTTCTTGAAATAAAATCATATGATAAGATTTCCGAAGCTTATGTTATAAGAAGCGGCGGAAAAAAAGAATTACTCGGTATATGCCGCATGATTTCGGGTAATGAGAAACCGCTGGCAGGTTTCTTTGTCTCGGGCAGCGGCCGCCATAAGGCGGTAGCCCGCTTTAAGGACCTCAGTATACCTTCACTTGAAAAAAAAGTTTCGGAGTATCGGAAATTGCCGGCCGGCAGAATGATTTCTCCAAAATCTACAAGCGTAATAAATTCGGACCGGGTTATGCTTTCCGCGGAAGTTGAAAGCAAGAATATAAAAGAGGTCCGCTTCTACGGAAGCTTTCTTGATTCAGACTGGAATAAGGTCGGGGACCACCTGATCGGAAAGGCAAATTATCCGCCCTGGGAGTTTGTCTGGAGCTGTGCGTCTATACCTGACCAGGATCCTTGGTATGTATCTTTTCATTGCGATATTGAGGATTCTTCCGGCCTTGTAAATTCTTTTGCAGGCGGAAAACAAAAGTTTATTGCCATAGACAGAAACAAGTCGCTCAGTAATCGGGAATTTTATTGCTACAGGAAAAACCCGGAAAAAACGCGGGAGAGTTTTATTTCCGGCAACAACAAAGTCTTTTTTGAAAGCCGTTGGGATAAAGACAGTATATATATTAAAGTTCGTATAGAAGATGAAAATGTTATTGCGCCACCCCAGGACGGCAATATATGGGAAGGTGACGCGGTCTGCCTTTATTTTGATCCCGACCACGATCATAATGTATTAAAAGAAGAAAAAGACAGGCAGTTTACGGTTTCGGTTAACGGAACTTTTGCCGCGCTTGAGCAGGATTACAGAAACGGGGTTTACAGGAGGTATCTTAATCCGGACAGCCTTTTTAAAACGATTGTTAAGAGAAATAAAAAGGGCTATTCTGTACTTTTTACTATAGACAGGGAATATATAGGCGAAAATGCGGCAGCAGGAAAGTCCTGCGGTTTTGATATGATGATAATTGATGTTGATTCTCAGAACGGGGACGCGGCCATGAGCAGCTGGAGCGGAATAGAATCCGGCAGCGGAAATCCCAGTGAATGGGGTAATATCGTTTTTATAGATGACCGGGGCTTTTTCGAAAAGTATTTTATTTTTGTCTTTGTTCTATGCGCTGCGGCTTTAGCAGGGACGGCCCTGGTTTTATACAGCAGCATCAGGAGAAGAATGGCAGAGAAACCCGTTTTTCCGGAACGCTCCAGGAGGATCGCGGACTATATCAGAGAAAATGTTCATGACCAGGCAAAGATGGTGCTCGAGAATATCGGGAAGGAGTTTGGTTTAAGTTCCGATTATCTAAGCCGGATATTTAAAGAGGAAACCGGGTACAAGCTGAATGAGTTTGTTAACAGCGTCCGTATAGAAAAAGCTAAGGAGCTTCTTTTAAAAAATCCTGACCGCAAAATTACAGATATTGCATTTGATTCGGGTTTCGGCACTCTTGAGCATTTTGTCCGGCAGTTTCGTAAATCGGAGGGGCTTACCCCTTCTGAATACCGGAGAAGGAAAATTGTATAGATATTTTTGCTGTAGCTGCACCAAAGGTGCCTGGCATTTTTTACCCGCCAAAAACCCTGAAATCCATAAAATCTCCGTTAAAGATCAACAGATCACGGAAAAAATCAGTGAAATTTCTACAATTTATCACGAAATTTGCACTAAATTTATGTATAATATTTCATATAAATACGGCCTGTGCTGCTAGATGGCCGAAAAATAAAATATCTGTCGGGAGGATAATTATGTCAGGAAAATTTGTATTCCTATTATTTATGATAAGCTGGTCTTCATTCGCTTCTTTAAAAGAATATTATTTCTCAGATGATAATACAGGGAATCCGCGTGGTGACGATGCTAATCCTTGTACCGAAAGTTCTCCGTGCCGCTCTTTAAACAAGGTCCAGGATATACTGGACGCGATGGCTTCTGATGATACCGTTTATCTGTATTTTGACCGTGGAGACGAATGGGATGCTTCGTCGCCTATTACGAATGGCGCCGGTTCCAGAATAACCTCATGGTCCTCCAGCCAAGACGCTGTAATTCGTACAAAGAGAGGTACTGTATTTTTTGACGCTTACGGTGAAGGTAATAAGCCATGTTTCCAAGGGCCTGTTACCTCCTGGTCGACCGATTGTTTTTCAGGAGGCGGAAGACATAAGACCGACAATATAATTTCTCTTCAGGCAGACGGTGCCAGAATATACAATCTTGAGATAACTGGACATTTTGCAAACGGTATTGGTATTCTTTCGGGAAGCGGGAAGCATATAATTCGTTATTGCTATTTTCACCAACTGGGAGGTGGAGGTCTCCATAATCAGGGGCCGGGCGACGCCTATGGCACAAGCGAAAATATTATTGAATATAACGAAGTGGCCTATGTACAGCGCGCTTATGAATTCGGATATCAGGATTTATGGGGAAACGCCATAGGTCTTGAGCAGCCCGAGGGGCAATATCCTGTAATATGGGGCAATCAGGTGCGTTATAACTATGTCCACCACAGTTTTGGAGAGGGTATTGCCAGCGGTTCGGGCCGTAGCCCCCATGACAACGGTGCGACTCCTACAATAATAGAATTCAATCTGATAGGTGATACCCGTTTTACTGCTATCCACTGTCAGCCAAGATACTGGGACCTCGGACTGGCTTATATACGCCATAACCTTATCTTCACAACTTCTGAGGGGCGGTCATATCACGGAGGGCCAACAGGCGATAAACCATATAAGGGGCAGGGCTTTTTTATTATGGACGAATATGACGGCGGCGATAACAGAAACGGAGAGCAGCATTATTACGGTAACATAATAATCGGCCGCGAAAGGGGTATGGATATCTGCACGGGCTGCGAGGATGGAGCTGCGGCCGCACAATACGGTAAGCTGTATATCTACAATAATACCTTTATTGACTGCGACTATCCAATTTGGTTCAAAGATAAAAATGATGTAGCGGACGGAAGGATTTTTAATAATTCCTATATAATGTACGACCTTTCCGCGCAATATGTCTGGGATATGGATGTCGCTACCAGCTCCACATGGACGATAGAATATAATCATTTTTTCGGGGGTAATGAGACCGTTCCTTTTCCCTGGGACAATTCTATGGTAACAGGAGATCCTGTTTTATCTAAGTCTTCCGGCTGGAGAGATATTTCCGGGCCGCCCTCATTCAGCGATGTTATACCGCAGGCAGGTTCTGTGCTCATAGATGCGGGGCTGGATCCAGGATCCGGTTTTGACAGTACGGCGCTTATACCGGGCACGGATTTCTCAACTTTGCCGGTAAATGATTCTTTTGTTACTACCCTGCGCGGTGTTGGCAGCGTCTGGGATATCGGCGCGGTGGAAACAGGGAGCGGAAGTGTTAACATAAAAGAGTCTTTACACCGTGCAAACCGGGATGCTGTAATAAATGTCAGTCCTAACCCTTTTAATCCTTCTACGGTTATAACAGTCTCCGGGATACCTGCCGGCGTTAGTCCGGAATTTTGCATATATGATTCACGGGGCCGGATTGCGGCACGTCCGAATATAGCCGCCGGGGCAATCTCCGGTGTTCGCCGCAGTTATATCTGGGATGCGGCCGGGATGCCTGCAGGAGTTTATATGGCCGTTGTAGAGACTCGTTTAAACGGAAATTCAAGACACAGTTTTAATAAAAGAATGGTATTGATAAAATGATTAAAAAGTTATGGATCTTTCTCGCGGTATGGTCGTTTTCATGCGGAGCCGACCTCATAGACGACAAATGCTCAGCGTCACAGTGGGAGGCACGCTCGCTTAACTGGATAGAAGGTCTAATTTCTTTTACGCACGGATATGACCAATATAAAGTTGTTAGAGAGTTCATGAAAATACGAAAAGCCGAGATGACCGGGCTTTCGGCGGACCACTCCCTTGTAGCCGAAGCTAATCAGGGCATTGTTAATGAATGTAAAGGCATTGATAATGACGGTGATATCGAAATCCATCATATGGATGCTTTTGGATACCTTTGGGGTTATTTTAAATACAGAGATTCAGATTATCTTTATGCCGAAACAAAAGAGCAGCTTCTTGACGGAAACGGTAATCCGGATGAATCGATGAGGTTTTTCCAGGATCTTGTGTTTCACAGCAATCCTTTCAATTTCGGACTTGGCGATTACAACCCATGGCCGGGCGGCATTACCCCGTATGAAGCCGGAGGAACATGGAACCATAAACTGCAGTGGATAGCATGCGGTCTTTTGCTGTCTCAAATTTATTCGGGGGAAACATATTCCGCCCCCGACGGTACTTTTGATGTAAAGAACAGTTCTGAGACAATCGATGATTACTATCATTATTTTTTAAACGCATTTATGGAATGGCTTACAGCCTTCGGGCATTGGAACTATTCAGGTCCGGTTAATTTCCATTTGCGGTTCGGCCCCGGAGAAAAAGACTCGCACTATTCTCAGGGACACCTCGGAGACCTGCTTATTATAAGAGAAGCCGTTGATGAAGAATGGGCAAAAAAATACGCCGAGATGATGGCAGATTTGATACTTGCCGATTATGCTTCGGAAAATCTCAGAGGTCTTTATACCGGAGCGCATGCGCGTCATGAAAATCATTATACCGAACTCCGCAGCCACTGGGCGGAACAGGCAAACTCCTATTTATTTTTCGATAACCAGTTCTATGACCCTTCTTCTTGTTTCGGATACGGATTTGACTCCTGGGGTACTGCCGCGCTTGTAACCGGTGAGTATAATCCGTCACATCCGGAATTTCCCCGTATTTTTACCGATATGGCAAACAGCTTTCCGGAAGAAGGCTATTTTATAAGAGAATGCTTCGGGACTGTTGATACAGAACCTGATGTCTTTATGCCGGAGGCTACATGGATAAAGCCGGATTATGCGCTCGGTTTCAGACTCCGGAATAACACCAATCGTGAAGATATTCCGGGAGGGCTCTGGATAAACTCTCCCGGAGGAACCGAAGATGGCATTGTAATTGGTTTGCTGCCTTCTCCAGAACCCGAAGGGCACCGGCCGCGTGGATTGTGCAGAGGGGTTCTGCATGAGGACTGCGCGCTTATGAATTATTTCAATAATGAATCAGGGGATTCCGATAACGGGTATGCCTTTCTTTTTTATTCGGGCGGAATGGATGAAACGGATTTTTCCGACAGCCGGTGGATGTTTTTCAGAAATTCATCTGAAAGCGGAAAAGACGTTTACTCCGCCGTAGGTGTATTTTCAGGATCTCATAGTTATCAGACTTCCGCGGGCGGCGGTACTATCCGAAAATTTACGGAGCAATGGCCTGTCACAATTTGGGAAGTTTCCGATTCAGACAGGCATGCTTCTTTTTCCGCTTTTAAGACCGATGTAAAGGATAACGCAGTGTCAGTTTCCGGAAACACATATACATACACTTCCTGTTTGGGGGATGTCCTGTCTATCACTCCTCCTGAACCTTCAGAATATCTTGTAAACGGCTCAGCAGTTAATTGGGAGGACTTCAGAAATTGCATAGGAACACCCTGGGGACGCTGGCCCGTTGACAGCATGTATGCTTCTTTCTCGAAGGATGGAAGATCTGCTTTCTATGATTTCGATCCCGATGATGATAATGTTTTTTACGGAGAGATGCCGGTAAAACAAATAGACAATACTCCGGATCAGACCGCCGTAGAGGCCTCAGGGGCGGGATCGGTCGCCTCTTTGAAGCCCGGGATTACTGTGTCGCCGAATCCTTTTAATCCGTCTGCGGTCATAACCGTTTCCGGTATATACGCAGACGCCGGCCCCCGGCTCAGGATATATGATTCGAGAGGGCGTATGCAGGTAGTTGCCGGTCGAGACCGGTTATCACAAAAATCTTCCAGTGAATACCGTTACACCTGGGACGCATCAGGGGTACCGGCGGGAGTTTATGTCGTCCGTGTAAAAACAGGCGAAAAATTTCTTGAATCTAAAATGATTTTAATGCGATAGAGACATCAGAACCGGAAAGCGCTGATATAGAAAACTCCATTGGCACACGCTCTTAAGGATTCCGGGGGCTTCTGCTGTATTTTGTATAATATTCTGATTTATTCCGATTTATTTTTTTTTGATTTTCTGATGAAAATATTATATCATTTATTTTCATTAGATATTGGTTAAACCGGAACTGTATAAAGGGAAACTTAAATGTCCAATAAAACTCCGAATTCTAATACAAGATTCGCTCTGCTTTTAATAATAGTCGGCTTTCTTACGGCCCTGGATGTCATATCAGGATACCGTATTATTTCAAAACTTTGGCCACTGCTTGTGACAATGCTGGGCGCCGGTCTTACAGGTATTTTTATTAAAAGGGGGGGGAGAGAAGCGCTTTATCTGATTCCCGGGGTATATCTTGTATGTTTTTCTCTGTTTGCGCTTTATCTTAATTTTACCAGCTGGTCGTCAATGTCTTTTTTATGGCCGCTTTTTATTCTTTTTATGGGCATATCCTTTATGGCCGCTTTTATTTTTTGTAAAAAACATAAAAAATATATACTACTTTCTTTACTGCTTATTTCGGTCTCTTTTGTTTTTCTGATTACCGGCGCTTTGGGAGGCGAATATTGGTGGAGTGTTTTTATATTGATAGGTATCAGCATACTGATATCAGAGAAGGCCGGTAATGAAGAATAAAAACATTGTATTTATAGAACCGCTGGGCGATAGCGCCAATGTATTTGACAATTATATGAAACTGCCTTTAATGGGGCCGTTTTATCTTGGAACCATACTGCATAATAACGGGTATGATGTAAGAATACTCAATGAGAATGTATTAGGTAGAAGAATAGATCCTTTTGAAATTGACGCTGATATATTCTGCATAACCTCTCTTACAGTAAGCGCGAACCGCGCCAAACTTTTGGCCAGGCAATTAAGACAGCTTTATCCCTCAAGTAAAATATTGATCGGAGGTATACACGCGTCCCTTCTTTCGGACGAGTTTCTGGAGGTGGCGGATCATGTTATCTCAGGAGAAGCCGAAGAAATAATTCTTGATCTTGTCGAAGGAAAGATCACGGATAAACTGGTATACGGAAACCATATCAAGAATCTTGATTCTCTGCCCCTGATAAATTACGGGCTTCTGGAAAACATAGAGAATATGGATTATATTCCGATAATGACTTCGCGCGGATGCCCGTTCGATTGTAATTTCTGCACTGTTACAAAAATATTTGGAAAGAAATTCCGAACACAGAGCCCTGACCGTATAATAGGGGAGATAAAGAACGCTCTTAAGCATTTTAAAACAAGAAATGTGTTTTTTTACGATGATAATCTTACCGCAAACAGAAGAAGAGCGGAGGAACTTTACGATAAACTTCTCGAAGAAGACGTTCCTGTAACCTGGTCCGCTCAGGTAAGGGCGGATCTGGCAAAGAAGCCGGAACTTCTGAAAAAAATGCGCGACGCCGGATGTTCACGTGTTTTTATAGGATTTGAATCCATAGAAGAGGAAACATTAAAAGCATACAAAAAGTCGCAGACAATATCGGATATTGAGAACGCAATAAGAAGATTCCATGAATACGGAATAAATATTCACGGGATGTTTATGTTCGGAGAAGATAACGATACTTTAGATACAATAAACAGAACTCTCGAATTCGCGGTAAAGCACGAGATTGATACACTCCAGTTCATGATCCTTACACCCTTTCCCGGCACACAGGTCTACGATATGCTTGTAGAACAGAAAAGACTTTATCATAAAAACTGGGATTATTATAACGGCATGTACATCGTGTTTCGGCCCAAAAACATGAATCCTCTGAAACTGCAGCGGGCAGTGATTAAAGCTTATAAAAAATTTTATTCTTTCAGACGCACTATGTCGGACAGTTTAAGAATCGGTTTGAATATATTTCTTGACGCGCTTGTCTTTAATTTCAGCAGGGTCTTTCAGTATGATTTTAACACGATTCTCGTGAGATTCGGCGCTAAAATGATAGTCGGAAAATACGGAGAGATCAACCATCACTACCTGGAATTTCTAGATCACGTAGAAAAAAAACAAATTTCCGAAAAATAACCTGCTTTCTGAAATTTTGTTTTCATGTTTATTCATTTTTCCCGGACAAATCCGTTTTCACAACTTCTCTTATTAAGGTTTGGTTAAAAGCCGGGGGGCGGATTTCTGAAAAAAAAGATAGTGTTAGTCTGCTAAATGCCGGAGCGGCAAAGAGTCGCAGGTTTCGGCAGAAACCGAAACCTGCAGCGTGTCATTAGAATAATATTGATTCAGGAATCAGCCACTGCGGCTGCTTTTTGCCGGAACTCTTCTTCTGCCTTTGAATCCGGTTGAATTTCTCATTCTGTTCAGGGGCTTAACTTTTCTGTGTGAGCGCAAGGGTGTTATATCGCCGGGATCGAATCCCTCGTGTTCCATTACGGTAAGGTTCTTTTTTATCAGAAACTCGACGCTGGACAGAAGGCTGTTCTCCTCCGGGCTTACAAAAGAAACTGCTTCTCCCTCGGCTCCGGCTCTGCCGGTCCGACCGATACGGTGGACATAATCCTCGGGTACATGAGGCATGTCATAGTTAACGACCTGCGGAAGCTCCGCTATGTCAATCCCTCTTGAGGCTACATCGGTAGCGACAAGAACTCGCATGCGCCCTCTTTTGAAATTTAAAAGGGTCTTTGTGCGTGCTGACTGGCTTTTGTCTCCGTGGATCGCATCCGAAGGGATTGATGCCTGCTTGAGTTTTCGCGCGAGTTTGTCCGCACTTCTTTTAGTTCTGCTGAATACCAGCGCGCGTTCCCAGTTATTATCCTTTATCAGCTGTATCAAGAGGTCGGACTTTCTGTTCTTGTTTACCTTGTAGGCAGACTGCTTTACAGATTCGACCGTGGTATTCGGGGGGCTGACTGAAATACTTACAGGATTTTTCAGAAATGTCTCGGCAAGTTTTGTTATCTCTTTCGAGAAAGTTGCCGAGAACATAAGTGTTTGCCTTTTTGCGGGCAGGTTTGATACTATTCTTTTTATATCTCCGATAAATCCCATGTCAAGCATTCTGTCTGCTTCATCAAGCACCAGAATCTCAAGCGTTCTGAAATTAACAGCTCCGCGGTTATGAAGATCAAGCAGTCTGCCGGGTGTGGCAGTCAGGATATCTATTCCGCTTCTCAGTGCGGAAATCTGCGGGCGGATATTCGATCCACCGAACGCGACTGTGGATTTAAGCGGCATGTATTTTCCGTAAGTCCTGACACTGTCTGCGGTCTGCGAAGCAAGCTCACGGGTTGGCGCTATTATAAGCGCTCTTACTGAACAGTACTGGGGGCGGACATTTTTTGAGAGTGTTTGTAAAATCGGTAAAGTGAAACCGGCGGTTTTCCCTGTCCCTGTGCGTGCCGCGGCCATTATGTCGCTGCCTTTTAGTATTTCCGGTATTGTTTCTGACTGGACGGGGAAGGGGGTCTTGTAGCCTTTTTCTTCGAGCGCTTTAAGAATTGGCGCGGAAAGGCCGAGGTCTGTGAATTTAATTAGATTGCCTCTTTCATTTAAAATAAGGTTCGTTGCGAGTTTAATATACTTCTACCCGTTCTTATAGTCAATAATTATTATTTTTATTATTGCCGTTCTATGAATAAATTGAATTTTATTAAAAATATTAGTAAATTATAAGCACACTCAGCTAATAATAGCTGCCTTTAGAAAGCATTTTTATGAATGTACCGGCTTTTTTGAAACATAAACCCAAGAATACGATAAAATTGACGGCGTTTGGCGGGAAATTCCGATGCAAAGGGGCTTTCGCTCGGACTCGCACAGTGGAACGACCGGGGGAAGGTTGATATCTCGGCCAAAATCTGGCGCCATACAGGGGAAAAATGGTCGAGGCAGTCAGAAGAAATGCCGCTGCACCGGGTCCTTGATCTGGCTATTCTTATCTGCAAAACTAAAAAGGTATTCATGGAAAGATACCGGAAAAATGAAAAAGATTATGACAAGTATCGGGTCCTTGAAAGAATCGGAATACAGGGAAATGCCATGAATGTGGCAGTCTGCACCGAGAATGAGGAAATCGAAGGTGATATTGAACTCTTTGAAAAGTGCCTCAGTAAAGATGATGAATTGATAAGCGAAAGACTTCGCATATTGGGTAGTCTCATAGACGAAATCGATAAAGGATGACTTTATGGAGGTAAAGGACAGTCTTCTAAAATTGACCGTTGAATTCAGCAGGGCCTGTTCTTCGTTTTTTCCGTCCGGCGGAAATTTCTACATTTACAATCCGCTGGATTATGCTTTCGGGCCTTACAGCGATTATATAAAAAAGTACGCAGGAACGGCTGATAATATATTTATAGGAATGAACCCCGGCCCTGTCGGGATGCTTCAGACCGGAATTCCTTTTGGAGAAATAGACTCGGTTAAGAACTGGCTTGGAATTTCCGGAGAAGTGCACCAGCCTCTTTATGTCCACCCTAAAAGACCGGTAGTCGGCTTTGATATAAAAAGACGGGAACCAAGTGGGAAAAGGCTGTGGGGTTTTTTTAAAGAGGAGTTCGGGACACCTGAAAAATTTTTTAAAAATAATTTTGTATATAATTACTGCCCGCTTGGAATATTCGATGAAGCCGGGAAAAATGTTACTCCGGATAAGCTCAGAAAGTCCGAAAGAGACGTACTGTTTTCGATCTGTGATGATTTTCTGCGGAGGCATATGGAAATTTTGGGCACGAAGCGTGCGGTAGCGATTGGGAATTTCGCTTTCGAAAGGCTGGCGGAAACCGTTTCCCGGTCGGGCATGGACATTGAATGCTTGAAGATTATTCATCCGAGCCCGGCGAATCCTCTTGCGAATAAGGGGTGGGCAGAGGCTGTCAGGCCCGTTCTGGAGCCTGTTCTTTTATCCTGAAATCAGTTTGTTTTTACCGTAACATGTTCAGCATTGACTCCGGACAGAAGATTCAGCTTCCTTGCAAGTTCTTCTATCTGTTCGGTCTTACCGACAGTCTCGAGAAAAATTGTACCGGTTTCCGAACAGTTCTCAAGAATACCTTCATGGAGCCCAAGGCGTGTCTTTATTAAGCATCCCCACTCTGTGAGTATTTTCTGGACGGTAACGGCTTCTTTCTTCCGCATATTCACGACCACGATTATAAAATGTTTTTCATTCATCTGTAAAATTTTCCCTTTAAATTTATATTGATGCGATTATTATGGTAACTATTAATCCAATATTATGACTCTCAGCGGGACCATTCCCTCATCAGTTTTCTCTACTTCTACACGGACAGAATGGCCTTTCTCCAAAGTATCAAACGAGGTCTTTTCTTCTCCGCGCGATACGGTTGTCTTTTCCGAGAAATAAAGCTCAAGTACACGTTTCTTATCAAGGGAAACATAAATTTCTTTCTCATCCGGGTTTACTTTTAGAACAGACCCTTCGTATGTTCCGGATTCAACCATTACTTCCCGACGGCCGCAACCCGCGCATGCCAATAATGTAAAAACAATGAGAACTATCCATTTTTTCAAGGTTTACCTCCATTTTGTGCTGTTTTGATTATATATTATATCTGCCTCATTTTTCAATGGTACGATCTTTCCTTTTCTGCCGGAATTGAGCCTTCACCCAGCTCCAATTAAGCACGACATGCACGATGACCATAGTAGAGAGGAGCAACCGGCCCCATTCGTGCATTATTGTAAACGTTCGGATGGACAGGTACAGATGAAAAATGCCTGTTAAGGCCTGGTTGATTATAAGAAGGCCGAGCAGGGGGTTAACGATTTTGAGAGCGGAATGTTTTGCCATAATTTTTACCTTATCTCTGATCTTTAATAATTTGATAATTGTTTAATACAATACATAACCTTGTGAAAGTTTAACTATCCCCTGAAGACTGGAAAGTTTGTAATATCTATTCTAAACAAATAATTTACAAAAAATTGCAGTATAACCGCAATGAGAAAAGGATTAAAAGAAGATCATGTGTGCCCGCAGGGGGGGCTTTGTTTGTTTAAACTATAACGGCCAGAAAACGGAGGTGGATATCGATATTTATCCAGTTATTGTAGAGTGCGGCGTAAATGTAAGCAATAACAGAAAAGCGGACGCTTATTCTCCGTAATAAACAGTCTTGATTGTGCTGCGGCTCCCGACATCCACTTTGACTTTAATTTCATACCTGGTATTGGAAAGTTTTTTCGCGGATTCCACCCAGAATCCGGCGGGTTTGGTCAGAATATCATATTCCTTTCCCATAATATACAGGCGTTCTTTACCTCCGGTGTGCCACCGGTCTCTGAAGTTTCCGTCCCGTACAGCCTTGAAGCACCATATCTCATCATCACAGAAGAATTTTATTTTGCGGGTTAAACTTGTATAAGGTCCATAAGACTCGCCGTCTATAATAAAGAAATATTTCTGATCACTCGTTTCCTTGTTACCCTTAAATCCCATAAAATAAAAATGTTTGCCTCCGGGGGATATTCCGGCTATACGGTAGTTTATGTAATCATAAGGGCCGTATGAGTTTTTTCCGCCCATATTTGTATGGGAATAATATTCTGATTTATTATCTTTTTTATTCTCGGAAATAAAAAGCCAATTTTCATTGTTTCTATATAGCTCACTAACCCAGGTGTATGGCCCGTATTTATTATTGTCCAGTTTATAATACCACTTTCCGTTTTCTCTTAGTGGGAGATCGGGGTTCCTCTGGGGCAGGGCAGGCATGGCGGTTAGTAATAATGTCAGGACACTTATAATTGTTTTCATAATTTAATCCTTGTTAAATCAGGCGGCCTGCTCTTTGAGCATTTTATCATATCTTTTTTTCCAAAGCTCAAGCTCTTTTTCCGGATAAAGATAGTTAGTGTAATAAGCTCTATGAATCATATAGGGGAAAAGCATGATAGTCAGCATTACTCCGATGGCGACAATCATTAACGGTAATACAAACTTGAAAATAAAAACCATGGCAATGTTCATTCCGGCGTCGGGCTCCCGCCGTACTTCATAACCGTTCACCTGATGAGAGATATAATAAAACGGAATTTTTTTGCTCATAACAAGATCAATAAACATTTTCACCCTGCCTCCGAATTTATCATAATCACCGTTTACAGCCTCCCTGTATTTCAGAGTTTCTTCGGGAATCCAGGAGTACTTTTTATAGTAAATAAGAGCTATGATAAAAAAGGGCAGACCTAATATCCAGGTTGCGCTTTGAAACAGACTTTTTCTGACCACTCTCCCGACATAAAGTTCCGCGTCTTCTTCAGTGAAATCTTCGAAAGGAATATGCTCGGGAGTGTTGTCCAGCGAGACATCTTTAACCTCCTTGTTATTCATGATATCCGCCTTGACTTGATCAGCGTGCATGGCAGCACTTTTGTTATAGCTTTCATAGGTCGCGGCGCGGTCCTGCCCGAGATATTCGGCAAGTATTAAAGCGGTGAATCCAAGGTTCATAGCTCCCATTAAGAACACTAAGTAAATGGTTCCAGTTATGAATTTTGATGTGTCTTTTTTTCTGTTATTTTTGTCCATCAATTTCTCCATATCTTCGGTAAGTAGAGAATGTGTATATCGCGCCCGGTATTGTCATAAAAAGAAAAAATGAAAGAATTTCTGAAAATAGTTTCTGTTTTTCTTTCTCTGTCTTGTAAACTCTCAATTTTGCTTTCGCTCTGGCTGTCACGGTCTCTTGATCAAATTTATCAGCTACTCTGGAAAGCGTGGCAAGATAATCCAGTGTCTGGTTCGGGTTCTGAATCCAGGCTTTGGCCAGATTAAAGTTCCTTTTTTTGTCGAGCCGTAGAACGAGCTTTTCAAGATTCTTTATGTCATTTTTTCCGAGTCCGCGCATAATAAATGTGAGCCTGGGGGCATTTTCACCATTGAAATCAAAATTCATAAGCTGCTTTCTCTGGCGTAGATCCAGAAAATCGGCTTTCCCCCCGGCGCGCATCAGGTTGATGTTTCTGACGCTTCCTAAACAGCCGGTTACATCTTCAGTCTCTGTTTTGCCGCCTTTGTATTTTTTTTCGAAAGAAAAGATGGAGAATTTCGGCGTCCTAACGGTGCCGGAGTTTGCATGGCAGTCTAGAAGATGTTTGCCGATAAAATTCTTTTCCGGTATAACCATGGGAATATCCGGGACCTCTGCGGGCGCATCCGGAAATTCCTTTCTTTCAAGGTTTATACTGAAATCATAATCCCATTTTCCCGCTCTGAGGGTTTTATTAAGTTCCTGGAGGTACGTTTTATAGGCGTTATAGGAAAATCCGGGGAGTTCCCATGTATAATCGGCGGAAAGCTGATAAAGGCTGTCTTTACCTTCTTCTATTTTTATATCTGTCATTATCAGATGAAACCCTCCAAATAATTCCGACGCAAGCCGTCCGACTTCCTTATTATTTACATCCGGTTTGCCGGACGACACACAAACGGATGAAAGAAGAAATATTGCAATACAGATAGCTATTTTGAGGTTCAAGTATTGTCTCCTTTTTATGGTTTGAAAGTCTATATGACTGTGGTCTGCATTATATTTTACTGTGTTACGATGTCTTTTTCAATACTTTTTTTGTTTTATTTTTGAAAGAGTGTCGGAATCCTGATTTTGGGATGATCTTATATTAATATGTTAATTATGAATTAATAAGTTCTGCATGGTGTATTTTTTATAAGCACACTCTTTTAAAACCCCGAACGCATTACCGGGCACCTCGGAGATAAGATAACGGCCGAAAAATTTATTCATATGACAACATCGCCGCTCAGGGTAATACGCATATTCAATTTTTCTGCAACCTCTCTATAACATTTTTTGAGACAGCTATACATTTTCTGCTGACTACTGTCATAATTCGCGAAGTCCTCATGATCACTATGAAGAGAGTTGTTTATTGATTCTTTCCTGCCGCCGCAGTAAACGCAGTTATAAGTGCAGCCCCCCATTTAGAATATACTTGAATAATATGCTAAATGGGGGGCTGTCAAGAAACGTTTTATCGTGGCAGGTTGAATGTTCTGGAAAAGTTTTCAATATCACTTCCCGGTATTTTCAGCTCTGATTTGATTTCAGTCCACCACAACCTCAATTTCCGGATCGGCCTTTTCTTTCAATGTTTTTTCTATGAAGTCTTTTGTGCCAACTTTCCCGGCCGCACATGTAGCGCAGGAACCCTGATATTCTATGTGCACTTTGTTGCCGTCCATGTCGGCGATTTCAAGGTCCCCGGCATCGGCTTTTAGGACAGGACGCACATATTCATCAAGGATGTCTTCCAGGTAACGCAGCTTTCTGGGAAGAGTGAGTTCGGAAAAGGTCTTTTCCGGCTCGGACGATTTTTTTTCACGTTCCATGTCTGCTCTTGTCTGATTCAAGATATCTATGAGATATACGCTCCGCTTTTCATGCCCGCCGGGACGAATGCAGGATTTGCAATAACCGCCTGCTTTTGTATAGGATGTTATTTCCTCCACTGTCTTTAAGTCATTGTTGCGGATAGCGTCAACAACAGTCTGCTTTGTGACCTGGGCGCATTCGCAGACAATCTCATTGTCGATAAGTTCCTGATAATCAACCCCTTTGTAATCCGCAACCGCTTTTTTTAGAACATCATAAGCCATGACTGAACAGTGCATCTTCTGCCCGGGTACAGCGGGTTTATCAGGAGAATCCCTTAGAGCCTTTTCAACATCTATATTTGTGATTTTCGAAATTTCATCTATTGTTTTTCCGAGGCAAAGCTCGCACATCATATCGCTTGAGGCGATCGCCGTACCGCATCCGAATGAGAGAAAACGGGCGTCACGGACTACCCCGTTATCGTTAACAAGAAGAAAAAGCTCAACCGCGTCACCGCATGTCTCGGCACCGTGCATGACACTCACAAGTTTAAGCCCTCTTTTAGTAGCGTCCTCATCGGTGAAACTTCCGAGATGAGACGGATTGTTCATCCTTTTCCTTACTTCCGAAGAATATGATTCCCATAGGCTGAAGCCGGCTATATCGTTTTTACCCATTTTTTATCCCTTCCTTCCGGATATCGTCCTGAGTCTGTTAACTATTTTTTTAACGGTATTTACAGTGTATTCAATTTCTTCCATTGTATTAAAACGGCTTAGCGAGAACCTTAACGCTGTGTGGGTCCTTTCAGGGTCGCTCCCCATGTTGGAAAGTACGCTGGAAGGCGCAAGCTCTTCTGAGGAGCAGGCGCTTCCGGTTGAGGCGGCTATTCCGTTTTCGTTAAGGTCCCAAAGCATCGCCTCGCCTTCAATATGAAGAAAACTTATGTTTGCGGTATTAGGGACACGGTTTTCAGGATGTCCGTTCAGAACTGTGTCTGGGATCTCAAGCAGTCCGGCTTCTAGGCGGTCGCGCATCCGGCGAACCTCGGTCTGTTCGAATTCAAGGGAATCGGCGGCCTTTTTAGCCGCAATGGCCATTCCGGCTATCCCCAAAGTATTTACAGTGCCTGCCCGGAGTCGGCGCATTTGTTCGCCGCCGTATAAAAGCGGACGGGCCGGAGCCCCGTTTTTTATAAAAAGTCCTCCAACGCCTTTAGGGCCATGGAATTTGTGCGCCGAAAAAGTCAGATAATCAGGTTTGAATTTTGTTAAATCCATTTTTATTTTCCCGACGGCCTGTGTGGCGTCGGTGTGGAAAAGGACATCTCTGGAACGGCAGATTTCAAGTATTTCCTCTACCGGCATTATTACTCCCGTTTCATTGTTTGCCCACATCACCGATACGAGTGCGGTATCGGTGTCAATGGCTTCCGCCGCCTGTTCGGCGCTTACTGCACCGTTTTTATCAACGGGGAGAAAGACCGGTTCGGCTCCGAGTTCTTTCAGGTATTCGAGCGGCTCGTTTATCGCAGGATGTTCTACATTGGTAGTAATTATCTTCCTGCGTTTTCCGGTACGTATGAAAGTGTCATAAACTGTTTTTAGAACAGTATTGTTGCTTTCAGTTCCGCAGGAATTGACTATAATATCATCGGAATCGGATGCGTTAAAAGCTTCGTAGAGGGTATCGTAATATTCACGGACCTTACGCATGGCCTCAATCCCGAAATTGTGCAGGCTTGAGGGATTTCCGTATATTTCCCCGAGGAACTGCGCGGACTCTGCCGCGGCTTCCGGGTCGCACATCGTTGTGGCGTTATTATCCAGGTATATTTTTTTCATAACTTTTTCTCCTGCTTTTAATATAGGATATTGGTTTTAATCCTGGCAAGGTTTTCCGCATATGTGGACGGCAATCGCTCCAAAAAAGTATTTTCTGGTTTTTATTACCTGTAATCCTGATCTTTGCATTATTTGGGAGAGAGATTTTTCGTCGTGGAAATTTTTCATTGTTCCCCCGAGATATTTAAATCCTTCTCGGGATCCGGAAAGAATTCCCCCAAAAAAAGGCACAGCTTTTTTTGCGTAAAAATGGAAAATCGACCTTACAATATAAGATGACGGCTGGCTCGTTTCCGCTGTCATAAGACGCCCGCCCGGTTTGAGAATCCTGCTTATTTCCCTGAACGCTTTTTCTAATCCACCCAGGGTCTCAAGGTTTCTGAGCGCGAAGGTTATTGAGACCTCATCAAGGGAATCTGTCCTGAAAGGCAGAGAAAAAGTGTCCGCTCTGCATAACATTATTCCGTCCTTTTCCTTGCCGGTTTTTTCCGTTTTGAGCATATGCTCTGATATGTCCACGGAAATAACACGGGTTTCTCGAAAGCGGGCTTTAATAATCCGCGCTGTTTCTCCGGTACCGCTGCACAGGTCGGCATGTACTCTCGGATGATCTCCGGATGTAAACAAAAGCGCGGCTGCGCGGCTGCGCCAATGTTTGTCCATAAAAAAAGTAAGCATATGGTTTGTCCGCTCATAAGCAGGGGCTATTCGCTCGAAAATTTTTATCAGAGGTTTTTCAGAGTTCATTTTCTGTTTACCATGTATATGCCGGCGCCAACGGTTATTCCTGCTGTTAGCAGATATGGGTCAAAGGGTTCCCCGAGAATAATCATTCCAAGAAGCATACCGAAAAGCGGTGTGGCGAAAAAGAAAACGGTAACCTCGGATGAGTTATGGATCGCGATTAAATGTTGCCAGGACATGAAACAGATTACAGAAACCGCGAAAGCCTGATAAGCGACAGCGGCCCATGATTCTGACGGTACGGCAGCCAAAGTAATGCTTTCAAAAATCATCCCGCAAATCATAAAAAACGAAACTGAGAAGGATATTTGCCAGAAAAGAACCTTCCATCTGTCTATTGTCCTTACCAGCCTTTTGTTATTTACGATGTTTACCGCGAGAATGAGGCAGCTTATAATAGCTGCAATATCTCCTCGAAGAGTAGAAGCACCGTCTTCTGAAAAAAACGACCCCCGCAGAGCAATCAGTATGCCTGTGAAGGATATGAGCATACCGGCCGCCTTTTTTTTGTCGAAGCTCTCCTCTTTGATGAATAGGGGACCGAGGACAGGCACGAGCAGAGGATACATAAAAAGGAAAAGGCTGATTCTGCCTCCCGTTGTGTATCTTGAGCTGTAATTGAAAAAGAATATCTGAGAGACTACTATGAGCGACTGAATAAATATTCCGGCAAGTTCTCTGAAGCTGACTCTTATGTCGTTGTTATTTCTGAGGGCGTATATCGCTATGAAAGGCAGCGCGGCTCCGAAGCGGAAAAAAGCAGCATAGAATGGAGGTATTCCTCCGACCGCTATTTTTACGATTACTGAATTGCCGGCCCAGAGGACCACTAAAAATATAATCCATAAAGTGTCGAATGTGTTAAGCGGCTGCTGACCCGGAGTTGCGGTTTGCATATGCGGATTTTCCATTCCGCTCAGATAAGGCCTTCCACTATTTTAAGGACTGCTTCATATTTGCCGAAAGGCGGATATATATATGCGCCGTTTACCCTTTTGTCATCCATGACCGATTCAAGCATCTCTCTGGCAATTTTAATTCCTTCTTCGTGCTGAGCCTCTTTGGTTTTGTGAGAAGCCATGCGGTTCAGGATGTCTTTCGGTATGCTCATGCCGGGTACTTCGTTATGCAAAAACTCCGCGTTTCTGAGACTCGCCAGTGGAAGAATTCCGGTAAAAAATGGAATTTTCGGGAAAGCTGATGTCCTTTTTAAAAAAGATTTCAGAAAGGTGTCCCGGTAAACCGGCTGGGAGAATACATATTCCGCGCCTGCTTCTATCTTTTTCCCGAACCTTTCCGCTTCTTTTTCAAAATCTTCAGCTCCCGGATTACATCCTGTACCGAGAACCAGGCTTGCCGCGGAACCGAGGCTGTTACCCGCGATGTCCAGACCCCTGTTTAGATTGGCGGCTACTTTTAAAAGGCCTATCGAATCTACGTCAAAAACCGGGGTGGCGTCAGGTGCGTTACCCATTTTGGGAGGATCGCCGGTTACTATCAATAAGTTGTTTATATTTATCATATGCGCGCCGATCAGGTCCATCTGCATTCCGAGAAGGTTTCTGTCCCGGCAGCAATAATGCACAATAGACTCTACTCTTGCTTTTTCTTTGAGCAGAACGGCCAGAGACATCGGACTCATCCTGGCCATGGCCCGCGGTCCGTCAGGTATGTTTACTATGTCAATGCCGTTGTCGGTAAGCATTTTTGCTCCGTCTAAAGCACGGGAGGGATCAAGGCTGGCGGGAAGCCGGAGTTCAACGCTTATCTGAAACTTTTTTCCCAGATCCGCGGCAAATTTGCTTTTCTCGGAAAGAGGTACCGGATCAAGAGGTTCATCTTCTTTTATTTTTATAGTCTTGTGCGAGGTTCTTCTTATCGGAATCCGGCTGCTTAGATATCTTTTCATTTTTGTGATTGTTGCCGGACCGGTGCCGCAGCAGCCGGCAATTATTGATGCACCGCTGTCGGCGAACCTCATGGCATATTCGGCCATGTATTCGGGGTTCGCCATATACATTTTTCTTCCGTCCATTTCCTGAGGTATTCCCGCATTCGCCATCGCCGCGACATGAAAATCGGTCGCTTCGCGGAAAGTTTTGACGGCTTCAAGAATGTCTCTGGGGCCTGAGCAGTTCGCACCGATTATGTCTATAGGCAGCCCGGCGGCTTCTTTCGCGCAATGCTCGGGATTTATGTCGCTGTATATCCCGTTTCTGATCATGCTGAAACTGTAAAGAAGAGCGAGGGGAATATCCTTTGATATATCCCGGACTGCTCTTACAGCGATCTCCGCTTCTTTCATATCCCTGAAAGTCTCAATAAACAAAGCGTCGATTTCGCCTTCAATGAGGACTTTGGATTGTTCACGGAAAATCTCGAAAATCTTTTCTTCCGGTTCTTTACCGAACGGAGGGGGGAGAAGTCCGGAAGGCCCCATTGAGCCTACTACCCATATGTCCTCTCCGGCCGCTTCCCTCGCGATCTTTACTCCGGCCTTGTTTACCTGCGCAACTTTATCGGGGGCCCCCGCCCGTGTCAGATAATTTCTGTTTGCACCGAAAGTGTTCGTTTCTATAAAGTTTGCTCCTGCTTCTATATAAGCCGTATGAATACTTTTAATTGTGTCGGGAGACTCTATATTCAGCAGGTCGTAATTACGGTTTACGAAAAAGCCCTTCTTATATATTTCGGTTCCCATGGCTCCGTCGCCAAGGATTATGGTTTCTTTTACTGCTTCTCTGAAATTTTTTCTCATTTTGTTCCGTATCCTGTTCATAGATCGAGGTTTTATAAAAATGCGGTAATAATATACAAAAATATGCCTCTTACTTAAATTAAAAAATTATTATATTACCTGCAATGAATGAGGCTTCCAAAACACGCGCACTTTTCAATGAAGAAGAACTGTCTCTTATTAGAGGTAAGGGTATTGATATTGGTTCCGGCAAGGACCCGGTATGTTCTTCAGCCCGGTGCTTCGACGTTGAAGACGGTGATGCAAACGAAATAACGAGATACATAGATGAAAAATTCGATTATGTATTCAGCGCTCACTGCCTTGAACACATGAAAGATCCCGTTTCGGCGCTTTCAACATGGTGGGAACTTTTGCAACCGGGAGGACATCTTGTCCTTATTGTCCCTGACGAGGATCTCTACGAACAAGGTTACTGGCCGAGTCTGTTCAATAAAGACCATAAAGCGACGTTTACTATTTCAAAAAAGAAGAGTTGGTCGCCTGTTTCACACAACCTGATAGACATGGTCTCACGCCTGCCGGGAGCGGAAATGGTCAGCATAAAGGTGTGTGAGAATAATTATAAAAGAGTTCTAATAAATCACGGGTTCTGGCCGAGGTTTATCGCTGTTCCCGCGGCTCTATTTACAAGCGCTCTGCAGTATTTTGCCAATAAAACGCGAGTACCCTCTCCCGCGGGTGTATTTTCCCGGCTGTTAAGATTTCCCGTTGATCAGACAATGGGTAAAGCGCTTGCGCAGATACAGGTGATTGTCAGAAAAAATTCCTGAAAAGTTCCATTATACCCTTTGTTTTTTCTTTTTTCTTTTCCGGACAGTATGAGAGAGTGTCTGTCGGAAGTAATTTGATATGTTTTTCGTACTGTGTGTAAAAGCCATCCGGGGAAGGGCGGCCGTATTTTTCAAGTAAAGCTTTTGTTATAAACTTATGCAGTGTTTTACCGTCCCGGGGGCCGGTGTTTTTTAAATTACATTCTCCTACGCAGGCTACGGTAATATCTCTCGGTTTACCGGAATCGGCAGGAAGATAGACTCTTATAGTAGCGTTCCAGAGTCCGTAATTTGTCTTTTCTCCGCTTCTGCTGTCCGCGTTATATGGTCTTATTATATCGTCAGTAGTCCCGCTTTTCGCATAATTTGAAAGTTTGATATCTTCAGCCCGAGCATGCTTTGGAAACGGCATATCAAATTTACCGAGGCGATCATAGGTGTTGGATGTAAGCCTTTTATGCATGCCAAGCAGCGCGGGTCTTATGTTCTGAATGTTCGAAAAAGGTTTTACGGATTTCAACGGGTCATTGAAACGCACGGTATCCCCGTTAAAAACGGCGTTCTTTATAAACAGTGACGGGTGTTCTTCAGGATTGTTTATAAGGCGGCCCTCATAGAAGATATTAAACAGGTGAGCCTGCTGAAGAAGGGTCAGTTCGAGAGTCCCCAACGCAACAGAATAGAGTTTGTCTCCGAAAGGGTATCTACGGTGATTGTAGGTCAGACTGTCGGCATCCGCTCCGCTTATTCTTGCCAGTTCCTTATATATACGAACGCCTGTAATTTCTTCGCCACAGAATTTCTCACGCATTTTTTCCAGAATCCCGAGTCTATAAAAATAACCGGATAAAGCGCCCGCCCCCTCATTTATTTCACATTTATTATTGAATACCGTATCGTTGAGACGATAAACTGTTTCTACAGCGACTATATTATTGGACTCCGCCAAATGTTTGTATGGATAATCCCAACCCTGGAATTTTCTGTCATGGTTTGCTACTTTATAAGGCTTCTTGTTTCCGGTATTAGAATATTGCATACCGTATATATGTCCGTTTTTATCTTTGAGAAAACTGCGTTGCCACGGGGCGGGGCAGGCTACTTCATTGCTGTCGCAAATGAGAGTGGATGGTTTGTATATGCCAAGATCCATAGCCAATGCGTGGAGTATAGGTTTGGCAGTTGAACTGCCGTTTGGCAGAGGATAGCGGTTAAGGCAACTGAGACTGCTCCCGATTCTGTCTCTTGAGTAATAGGCCAGTATCCTCCCTGTTTCAGCGTCTATTACAGCATAAGCGAAATACTGGCCGTTGACTTTAAGTATGCCCCGTTTGTAGATAAAAACCGATCTGCGTATTTTTCCGGAGCGTTTGCTGTATCTTATGTTTTTTATTAGAGTGTCACCCTTATTTACTTTTGTCCTGATTACCGAGCCGGGTTCGGTGAAAAAGGTGTCACTCTTTGCGGTTGATATAAGATCTACGGTATCGGGCGGAAGTCTTTTTCCACCTATGAATTCACCGAAGCTCCCTGCGCGGACATCTGTCCTTATCAGAGTATCGTTTCCGTAACCGCGTTTGTCAACCAGCTCTTCAATTTCATTCTGCAAATCGGAGTCTATATGAAGTGAAATGGTGAGATCGCCTTTTCTCCTGATTAGGGATTCCGGAGCAAGAAGATTCATCTCACTTAATTCAGTATTCTTCATCCCGTTTTTGCCGCATATTTGAAGCCAGTATTCGTTTGCCAGATCTATAATGTGGTGGTGGCTTGTCTTAATTACATTAAATTCATTAAATTCAAGATCCTTGATCTCTTCAAGAACTTTATTCTGTTTTTCTTTGTCCCAGCCGAGTTCCGCGGCTATTCTCGGAAGGTCAACAGTGGTTTGCTTTTTAATCTTTGAGGGGATATTTCGGTTCCATTTCACTATGCGCGAGAGGTAAATGCACTCGGCATCGGAGAGCTGATCAAGCTTTTTGCCAAAAAGATGCTCAGCAATATCTTTATAACCGGTAAGGCTTTTCTCAGCAGTAACGCAGTGGTTCAGATAAACCTGGAGTATTTCATCGTCCGTATAGAGCTGTTTTAGCGCGCAGGCTATCTTCATTTCTCTGAGTTTGCGGTTAAGGCTTCGCTCTACAAAACGGTAGCCGCGTGAATCATATTTTGAGAGGAGCAGTCTTGAGACCTGCTGCGGTATAGTGCTTACCCCTCCAATCCTTGCGCTTTTAAAGCGAACCTTTTTCCATATCCATTTTAGAATTGCGCGTATATATGAATTGAATTCCAGTCCCGTTTTGCTGTTATAGAAGTTTTTATCTTCGGAAAGTATTACTGCGGATTTTAGTGCTTCGGGAAATTCGGAGATTTCCGCGCAATTATGAGTTGTTACTATTTCCGCCAGGGTTTTATTTATTCTGTCGGTTACCGATATTTTTTTTCGGAATTCGCCAAGCTGATTGAGCTCACCCACAGCCATAAGTGAGGGGTAGTTTACAGTATCAGTTTGCGTAAGGGCTGTTTCCTGTTTTTCTTCCGGTTCAGGTGTTTTCCTGTATAGTATGCGCCCCTTTTCTTCAGAGAATCTGGCACGGCTGTTGATATTATCGATTCTTTTCTGCCGGTTTATCTCCTTCCAGACTGCCCCGAAGTTTCTGGAAAGCCTGCCTGATTTTTCCAATTCAGCCAGCTCTGTGCCCGCTTTCCAAAAGTATGAATAGAATATTTTTTTGGAAATAAAATAGGTGCCTGCCAGGAGCAGAAAGAGTATCGGTATTATTTTAATTATCTTTTTCATCTGAATTTAAAAATATATATTAGAGTATGCGTGTTTCAAAAGAATTAAATGATTGAGTAAATCACCGGATTTTCTAAAATGAGACTGATAGCTAAATTACTCGTTGTTATTGCCTCAACGTGTTTTTTTGTCAATGCGCAGAAAAACTACAGAATAGCCCCTGCTTTTGACCTAGGAGGAATTGAGTACTTTAAAGAGGGATTCTGTTTTGATATTCCATATGAATATGCCGCGCTATTTCTCGCTCCGCCGGTGGATGGTGAAAACGGGGCGCTTTCCATCGCTGCTTCCGGCGAGAAAAGGTATAGGATGAAGATTAACCCGGATTACCGTCTTCCCGGGGGACGCAAAGCGGATGCTTTCTCTTTTCTAGAATCATGGAAGAAAAAATCCTGGTGGTATAAATCGTACTCATCGCTTATTTTCGGAAATGTTAAAGGATTCAGTTCTGTTAAATCAGGATCTTCCTATTCGATTGATGGCTTTATACCGGTATCCCGGGAACTCCTTGAGATTGAGCTTGTAGAACCCGGACCTTTTTTTCCGGCGGCATTTCTTGATCCTTTTACCGGGATTCAGTATTTCAGCCCGGGGGAAAAACGGGTTGTAACCGGGGGAGATTATTTAATAGATTTAAGCGACGAGGGCATCCGGCTTGTTTCAGAAGTTAAATCGGCAATGCCGGAAATCATTCTCAAAGAGATGAATATTGATAATAAAATATCCTCTCTCAAAAAAGGAAAGATAGACGCGTTCGAATTGTATAATTATGACAATCTGGATTATCTCCGCAGCAGCAGAAAATACGATTTCACCATAAAAGAATTTCGTAAACAGAATTATTTTTTAGCGCTTAACAGACACAGTAGCGGGCTTCACGCTTTATTTTCGGAGTCTCTTGATGTATACGGCCTGCTGCCATATAAAATTTTTGGTAACGGTACTGTCGGCGGAAATATGGATTTTCCCGCCGCTGTCTCTGAAAGCGCTTCTGATGGCTTGCTTCCTGAAGAATGTTCTGTAATTTTTCAAATGTCCGATACGGTATCGTCTATTATCGCTGACGAAATTGTTTCTGTGCTTTCCGAAGCCGGGATAGATGCAGCAATTTACCCGCTTGGTTATGACGATTATTATAAAGCCCTGGCACAATCGGAATATACCATTGCAGTTGCCGGAATCAGCGAAGCCGCGTTTGCCGACAGGGCTTTTCTGAGGATGTTCTATAATCGATATTTCGCTGACGGCGGGGCATGTGTTGACCCCGTGAACGAGGGAAAAAAACTTATTAAATCGAAAAGGCTTTTTCCTCTGGTAACGCTTATAATATATTTAGTAGAGAATACAGACGGCGTCGGAGCGGATAAAGTTTTTTCTAACCGGAATTGAGCAATTTATGAAAAATCCCGGAAAAAGCATGAATGAGGGTTTGCGCAGGCGGGTTCTTGGTTTTTACGAGAAAATGCGGGAAGGCATTTCACGCGAAGATTTTCGGCGTATATATGAAAATTTTGGACGGAAGCTGATTACACTTAAAGAAGCTGCGGCCGATAATCCTCAAATAGGTAAGCTCGTAAGGCAGACCGATCTTCTCTGGAAAATGTTTGCGGCATGGAAAGAGGGGCATTATCATCTGCCGGGGCGTTCCGCCGCGGCCCTTGGTGCCGCTCTTCTTTATATTCTGAATCCACTCGATATCATTCCGGATTATTTTCCAATTGTCGGATATATTGATGATGCGCTTATCAGCGCGTTTTGTTACAGACTTCTAAGGATTGATCTAATTGAATTCTGTGATTCGGAAGGTCTTGATAAATCATATTACGGACTTGGGGAATGTCCGGAGGATAAACACAAGGAAAGCGGGGAATAATATGGCGGAGGTCAGTGAAATTGTAAAGAATGTTCTTGAACAAATCAAAAATATGGCCGGGACCGAAACGGTTGTGGGCCAGCCTGTAAAAGCAGGAGAATCAACGATTATTCCGGTTACGAAAGTCTCCTTCGGTTTTGGTGCGGGAGGAGGAGATAATTCAGCCAAAGAAGCTCCCTCAGGCGGAAGTGCCACCGGCGGAGGAGCGGTTATAGAACCGATTGCTTTTATAGTGGTCGGGCCCGATGGAAAAGCGCAGGTTATGCCGGTTACCGAAAAAGATGTGAATTTGAGCAAGATTATCGATATTGTTCCTGATATATTAAAAAGGTTTATCGAAAAAGATGAAAAAGTCAAAAAATTCGATCAGCGGGATTGATACCGACCGACAGCTGAGCCTTTTTGCGGAAGATGAAGTTCCGGACTCAATTTCAAATGAAATTGAGAAGCTTGATGCTGAGATAGATGAAATGATGAAAAAAGGGGATTATGCCGGAGCCCGTAATATTATAAACCGGAAAAAGGCCCTGCTTGAGGCTTTTCGCAAAGAAAAGCTTGATGATAAAAAGAACTATATGAATAAAATCCGCGAAAATAATTCCGGCAGGGGGAAAGAGGATATTTGAGAACCGCTCTTTGTCAGATAAATACTGTTGTCGGTGATTTGCCGGGCAATTTGTCGAAAATACAAAAATGTATTAAAAATGCGCGCAGTCAGTCCTGTGAAGTGGCAGTCTTTCCTGAACTGGCGATTTCAGGTTATCCTCCCGAAGACCTGCTTATGCGCAGGGGTTTTCTTCGAAACTGTGAAGAATCGCTCAGGGAAGCCGCTGCCGCGGCAGTTGGAGGTATAACAGTCTTTCTGGGTTGTCCGGTTTTTAATAACGGAAAAGTCTATAATATATGCGCTGTTCTCCGAGGCGGAAAAATAGTACATGAATACAAAAAGATAGCTCTTCCCAATTATTCGGTATTTGATGAGAAGAGATATTTCGAACCCGGTTCCGTCTATGGTATAGTACCTGTTAACGGCGGCATTGTCGGGATAAGCGTATGCGAAGATATCTGGGACAGGAACCACCAGGTTGAATCCCTTCTCAAAGAAAAGATATCCTTTCTAGTAAATATTTCTGCTTCTCCGTTTCATGCCGGTAAAATCAGCCAAAGGAAGAAGGTCCTGAGGAATACAGCCCTGAAATGCTCCGCGCCGGTTCTTTACTGTAACCTTGTAGGGGGGCAGGATGAGTTGGTTTTTGATGGTGGAAGCATGGTTTTTTCCGGTGAGGGAAAACTGCAGGCCGAAGCAGCCCGGTTTCAAGAGGATATGCTGATCACTGATATTAAAAAGAGCGGGGGTATAAAGCCGGTAAAAATCTCTCGAAGCAAAAATAATATGGGCCCCACGGCTGAAGTTTACAATGCTTTGGTTTTGGGAATTCGTGATTATATAGAAAAAAACGGCTTCAGAAGCGCCGTAATAGGATTGTCCGGAGGAATCGATTCCGCTGTGGCTGCCGCTTTAGCCGCCGCATCACTTGGGTCGAAGAATGTTAAATGCATTTCCATGCCGACCGTTTATTCTTCCGAAGGGACAAAGTCTGACGCGGAAAAGCTCGCTTCAAATCTTGGAGTATGGTTTCGGGAAGTTCCGGTTCAGGAAGTTTATGATATTTTTAAAAAACTCATGAAACCGGATTTCTCGGGTATGCCGGAAGATACCGCTGAAGAAAATCTGCAGGCGCGAATAAGAGGGACTGTCCTTATGACATATTCAAACAAGTTTGGCGACATTGTTCTTACAACCGGAAATAAAAGTGAGACTTCTGTCGGTTACTGCACACTTTACGGAGATATGGCCGGCGGTTTTGCTCCTCTTAAAGATGTTCCCAAGACACTTGTTTATCGCTTGGCTTCGTATATTAACCGTATTAACAAAAGAAATATTATTCCTTCCGGAATTATTAAGCGTCCGCCGAGCGCCGAACTCAGCGAAAATCAAAAAGACAGTGACAGTTTACCCCCTTATGATGTTCTGGACCGGATTATTGATTGTTTTATTGAGAAAGAAATGGACGGAAGAGCCATTGTGGATACAGGAATACCGGAGAAAACGGTACGTGAAGTATTATCGCTGATTTATCAAAACGAGTATAAAAGACGTCAGGCTCCTCCGGGTATTAAAATCACTCCCATCGCCTTTGGAAAAGACCGGCGCATGCCTATTACCAACCGTTACCGATTCTAAAAAAAATGAAAACCGCAGACAGCCGCAAAGTAATGGTCGCTATGAGCGGAGGTACTGATTCATCCGCTGCCGCACTCCTTCTTCAGAGGCAGGGGCTGGAAGTCGAGGGGCTCACCATGCTGCTTCACGACGGCGAAGCAAAGGGCCTTAAGACAGGAGAAGAGGCTGTGCGTTCCGCGGCCGAGGTTTGCCTCAGGCTTGGTATTAAGCATCGTTGCCGCGATTACAGAAAAGAATTCAGAAAATTAATAATGGACAGTTTTATTGAAGGCTACCTTGCCGGACGTACCCCAAACCCCTGTGTTTTATGTAATCGGGATATCAAATTCGGATTGTTTTTAAAAGCCGCGTCAGAGTCCGGTTTTCCGTATATGGCAACCGGTCACTATGCAAGGGTCATTGACGGCCGGCTTTACAGGGGGCTCGATCCGGAAAAGGACCAATCCTATTTTCTAAATTCTGTTAAAAGATCTTCGCTTATCAAGACGCTTTTTCCGCTTGGTGAAATGTATAAGGAAGAAGCGCTTAAAGAAGTCCTGTCTTCAGGTATAAAAGAGGAAAAACCTTCGGAGAGTCAGGATATCTGCTTTATACCGGGTGGAGATTATCGCGAATTTCTGAGGCATGAAGGTATTAAGTCAATCCCGGGGGATATTGTAGACGATACCGGTTTAAAAGTAGGAGAACATTCCGGTATAATAAATTATACTGTCGGACAGCGTAAGGGGCTTGGAGCTTTTGGAGAGCGCATGTTTGTTACGGGAGTACAGCCGTCTTCAAACCGCATTGAAATCGGTAAGCGGGAAGACTTGCTTAAAAAAAGGCTTTCCACAGGTCCGGTCAATTATACCGGAAAATGCCCGGAAAAAGGTGAAGAGTATGGTCTTTGCATCAGGTATAGAGCTCCGGTTGTAAAGGCGGAAATAATAGAGTTCTCTTCCGGAGGTATGAAACTCGCCGTCCCGGAGGGATGTGGACCGGTTACGCCGGGGCAGTCCGCGGTCCTCTATGAAGGCGGCAGAGTGGTTGCCGGCGCGGTAATTTTGGGGTGAAACGGGTTTCCCCCTGCGTATTTTTTAGGACTTAATTAAAATTCTTCCTTATTCCCATTAAAAGAATTTATAATTACTATTCCGGAGCTTAGATAAATATAAATAAGAGATAAAAAAGGAGAGATAATGTCAAGAGAAAAAGTCAGGAAAGTCCAGGACGAGATATACAAAGGTATGACTGCGGAAGCGGTTAAGATGTCTTTTCGAAACAATCTCAAATATCGCCAGGCCAAGGACAAATATTCCGCTACCGATTATGACCGATATCTCAGCATTGCCAATACCGTAATGGATCGAATGGTTGACAGATGGCTGCATACTCAGCGGGAATATCATAAAAAGAATGTAAAAAGAGTCTATTATCTTTCAATGGAATTCCTGATCGGCCGTTCTCTTGGGAACAGTCTTATTAATCTCGGTATTTTTAATGAATGCGCCGAAGCGCTTCAGGAGCTTGGGCTCGATTTAGAGGAAATACGTGAGGAAGAATACGATGCCGGGCTCGGAAACGGAGGTCTTGGAAGGCTGGCCGCCTGTTTCCTTGATTCCATGGCCACACTCGGAATTCCGGCTCACGGTTACGGCATTAGGTATGATTATGGAATTTTCCGTCAGAAAATAGTTGACGGTTATCAGGTCGAATATCCCGATGAATGGCTCAGAAACGGAAACCCCTGGGAGCTCCCGAGGCCGGAGTCATCAATGACAATCAAATTCTACGGCAGAAGCGAGCAGTATAACGATCCTTCAGGAAGAAAAAGATTTAGGTGGGTGGACACCGAAGATATTATCGCGCTTCCGTATGACACTCCGATTCCCGGATATAAAAATAATACCGTTAATAACCTCAGGCTCTGGTCGGCTCGCGCAACTAAAGAATTTAAACTGGACTATTTCAACCATGGAAATTACATGGAAGCCTGTGAGTCGAAAGTAAGGACAGAGGTTATCTCGAAAGTGCTTTATCCGAATGATATGGTTCAGGAGGGGAAGGAGCTTCGTCTTAAACAGCAGTACTTTTTTGTTTCTGCATCCATACAGGATATTATCAGGCGTTTTCTTATCCATAACCCGGACATCGAAAAACTTCCGGAAAAAATCGCGATTCAGTTGAACGATACTCATCCTTCAATAGCCGTAGCGGAATTTATGCATATACTTCATGACCAGAGAGGACTTAACTGGGAAAAGGCATGGGAAATTACAACAAAGACTTTGGCTTACACTAATCATACTATACTTCCTGAGGCCCTGGAAAAATGGCCGGTTTCGCTTTTCTCTAAGATGTTTCCCAGGCATATGGAAATAATTTATGAGATCAACAAAATTTTCCTTCGTCAGGTCGCCAACAAATATCCCGGAGATGTAGGCAAGCTGAGACACATGTCCCTCATTGAAGAAGGCGCTGACCCCATGATAAGGATGTCGTACCTTGCCATAATAGGATCGCATTCTGTAAACGGTGTGGCTGCCCTGCATTCGGAGATTCTCAAGAAGTATGTATTTAGAGAATTCTATGAGCTTTGGCCCGAGAAATTTAACAATAAAACAAACGGAATAACCCCCAGACGCTGGCTTCGTAAGGCCAATCCGCGACTTTCGAAGCTGATTGAGTCAAAAATCGGAGATAACTGGATTCTTGATCTCAGCGATTTGAGAAAGCTCTCGGATTTTTCGAAAAATCCTGAATATCAAAAACTGTGGATGGGCGTAAAGCGTGAAAATAAGCGTGAGTTTTCAGCTTATCTTAAGGAAGCATTTGATTTTGATGTTAATCCGGATTCAATGTTTGATGTTCAGATAAAAAGGATGCATGAGTATAAAAGGCAGTTAATGTGCGCTCTTCATGCTCTTGTCCTATACAGCAGGATAAAGAAAAATGGCCGGGATTCAATTGTTCCGAGAACCATATTTTTCGCGGGTAAATCCGCACCCGGATATGCGACGGCCAAGCTTATTATCAAGTTTATTAATTCGGTCGCGGAAGTCATAAACAATGATTCCGAGACGAATGATATTCTTAAAGTTTTCTTTCTGGAAAATTACAGGGTGTCTCTCGCCGAGAAGATTTTTCCGGCATCAGATCTTTCGGAGCAGATATCCACAGCCGGTCTCGAAGCATCGGGAACCGGAAACATGAAATTCGCTCTTAACGGGGCGTTGACTATCGGAACACTCGACGGCGCGAATATTGAGATAAAAGAAGAAGTAGGGGATGATCATATCTTCATTTTTGGAAAGACTTCCGAAGAAATTGAAGAAATGAGGGGTAATTATAATCCCGGCGAATATATTGATAAATCCCCTGAGCTTAAACAGGTGCTGGAACTTATAAATACCAACTTCTTTAATCCGGAGAAACCCGGTCTTTTCAAAAGCCTGATTGACAGTATTTACAAAGAAGACAGGTATTTCATAGCGGCCGATTTTAATTCTTATCTAAACGCCCAGAAAGAGGCTGAAAAACGGTACGCCGACAAATCAGGGTGGGCGGCTTCATCTATTATGAATGTTGCCGGATCCGGAAAGTTTTCAAGCGATCGTACTATAAAAGAATATGCCGACGGGATATGGGGGGTTGAACCGGAGAAATTCGAAGATGTCGATGATGAGGGAGACTATTAAACCTGAGAAATCCGGGGCGTAATGCTGAAATGCAGTTTGGCATATTTCGCGAGCATGGTAGTCCCACCGGCTGCGTAAATTTTGCGCGCTGTCTTTTTAATCAGGGGAGATGATGCTCCCCGCTGAAGTTGAAGCCCGTCGGAAGACTCCGTCTCTTTGAACCATTCGAGACACGCTTCTCTTGCGAGTATGCTTGCCGCCGCCACAGCGGTATATTTTTCGGCTTTTGTCTCTTGAAAAATATTCACCTGTAAATCAGAGGTGAATCTGTTTATAACTTCTTCGGCCGCGAATTTATCCGCGATGCAAAAAGCGGGTTTTTCTGTTTTTAAGAGCGTACGGAAGCAGTTCCCATGCTCTTCTGCAAGAAGAGTATTGAGGTTCCGGATCTTTTCATAGCGCCGGTTATAATCTTTGGGGACGAGCATACTTATTACTATATGAGCGGAATCGACTGTTTTTTTTATCATCGTGGCTGCTTCTGTTATACCGCGCCTTGAATTTATAAGTTTGCTGTCCACTATTCCCGCTTTATATAAAATTTCCGCCTGGTCCTCTCTTAACATGACTCCGGCAGTGCAAAGGGGACCGAAATAATCGCCTTTTCCCGATTCATCCGTACCGGCGCATGGATATTTAAGATTATATTTTTTCTCCGTCAGCCGCTCTGCTTCTTCTGCTTTTAATTCCGGATATTTTTCAACTATGGAATTATAGAATTCGCCGCCTTTTCCATCGAAAACAAGGACCGATTTTTTAGGGTAATATTTGATTTTAAATTTTTCTTTACCATTATCATATCTGAAGGCGAATTCAGTCCATTGTTCCGGAATAGAAGATAATCGGCTCTCCAATGCGAGCTTTTCTGAAAGCCTGAGAGCCTCAGCATGTTTTAAAGGGGTCTTTTTTCCGTTAAGAGATTTCAACATATTGTGTTCTCACCATAGTAATTGTTCCGAACAAGAAATAACATAAATAGTCCCTGAAGATTTGTCAAGAGTAAACGGACTAAGTTTGGGAGGTCATTGTCTGTGGGATCGCGGGTGTGTGTGGGGGGGCGCGGAATATTCATTGCGATTTTAATAAAGAGGCTGCGAACCGGGTTTAAAAAGAGAACAAAATAAGGGCTAAATATAAGTAAATTGCTTATGTGGGAGTCTATAAGGTATTTCCTGAGATCGGCAGGAGGGATATTGTCGGGTTCCGCTCGATTATAAATGCTATAGCCGAAAAAGCTTCCGACAGCATTCTTGATTTTTCAGAAACTTACCGGATTGATGTTTTGCCGCTCAGGCTTCTCAGTAATTTCAGGATTTTCGCTGACGGGCAAATTGCCGAATGCCTTGTTCCATTTAAATCCTTCAATGACGAAAATGAAATAGAGGATTATATTATTGAAGGTGATTCTCTGCTTATTTGAAAGATCTACAAAAAGTTACCTGTAAAGTTCTATATTTCTATTGGTTTTTACTGGACAGCAGGGAGTAATGGCGGGTTCATACAAAGACTTTTCTGACAGTGAGTGGGATTGCCGTATCAAGGAGGCCTTCAGATCAGCTTCCTCGTGCAGGCTTTGCCCGCGTGAATGCGGGGTGAACCGTGTTAAAGGTCAAAAAGGGGTTTGCGGAGCCGGGAACGGTTTAAAGATTTCTTCTGTTTTTCCGCATTTCGGTGAAGAACCGCCGATATCCGGTAAAGCTGGTTCAGGGACTGTCTTTTTCAGTCACTGTACTTTGTCCTGTGTTTTTTGTCAGAACTATGTGATTTCTAACAGGGGAAAAGGAAGGAATATTTCCACGGGCAAGCTGGCAGAAAAAATGCTGAACATGCAGAAAGCCGGGTGTCATAATATCAATCTTGTTACTCCTGCGCATTTTATTCCATGGATTCTCAAAGCGGTGCGGTTTGCCTCTCGTGAAGGTCTCGTCATTCCTCTTATATATAATTCCGGCGGGTATGAAAATACCGAAGTACTGAAACTGCTGGAAGGGATTATTGATATCTATCTTCCGGACATGAAGTATTGGTCATCTAATAATTCCAAGATTTATTCAGGAGTTTCAGATTATCCAAAAAAGAACCGGGAAACAGTAATAGAAATGTACAGACAAACGGGTCCGCTGAAGCTTGATACGGATTCGAACGCCGTGAGAGGCCTACTGATAAGGCATCTTGTTCTGCCCTCGGATATATCCGAAATTTATGAAATAATTAACTGGATATCGGAGG
>CAYNYI010000002.1:0-66180 GCA_964401455.1 uncultured Fibrobacterota bacterium | reverse complement strand
CAGTTTCGCATATCCAAGTCTGTATTTTCTTGTATTACGCACAGGATCAAGGCACTCTACACGGTCGTCCATCATGGCCCTGTCGATAAGATAAGCGTTTACCCTGGGCATCAAAAATTTCGAGCGGCCCATAGCCAGATTATCACCGGCGCAGAAAAGCGGCTGGGCAAGCTCCATAAGATTTACAATCCAGGGGATAACAAGAGAGTCTATATTTGACTGATGATTCGGCAGATAATACAAGGCCCCGTTCCGGCATTCTTCCTTCAATTTTTCAAAAGTTGAAAAAGACTGCGGTTTAAGAACAATATTGCGGTAAATATTCCGGTGGAGAAAAATTTCGCTGATATGCGAATACATCCAGAAAAAGAGATCAGAGTAATTAGCGAATAGCCGATCCAGGTCTTTTCGGAAAAGGTGAGCTGCATTTTCATCGTCAGGGAATTTTTTATTAAGAAAAGACTTTCTGAATTTTTCAAAAATCAGTTTACCGTCTTTTTTCCTGTCGTATCGGACCTTTTTAACTCTTTTATTCATCCCGGACTCAGTCGAAAACTTTCTTTTTCAGGAAATCATTCCAGACATTTTCAAACCATGAATCATCCCCGGGGACCGGACGCACAGAGACCCATTTATGCCTGACTCTGCCGTTTCCGGAATATGAGGTTTCCTGGACAAGGCTGTCCAACGCGGGGTTGTTTTCCCTGAATTTCCATTCATTGCCGAGTTTATCAAGGACTTTCTTTCCCCGCGGATCCATTACCATGTAGCTACCCCTTGAGCCGCCCTTTCTGGAAAGGTATTCTTTTATGGCCTCAAGATATATAAGGTGAGTAAGAGCGAGATGCCGGTTGCGAAATGCCTCCGGTAGCTGCCCCGGTGACGATACGCCGACTCCGGATTCAGCGTCTTTCAAACATTTTCGCGCCGAGCTTACCGCGGTTTCTATATTTTTTTCATCCCGTATATGCGCCCCGAAACGGGTCATCCTTTCCTGGAAATCCTTCCTGAGGGAGTTCTGCCTGTTGGTTTTTTTATCAAGGTTGTTTTCAATAAATTTCACATCCCTCTTTATAACATCGGAAACACTCTTTTTGAATGATGAGATGGTGCCGATGTTTCCGGAATATTTTTCAGATATTCTCTGAGCCGCCCTAAGACTCCCTACCTGTCCGGAATTCAAGGCACTGCCTCCCGGTCTGTAAACACCGTGAGAGCCGTTGACCTCTCCGACCGGGAAAAGGTTTTTAATGTTTTCTGACTCCCACCATATATCTCCGGTAAGACCGCCGTTATTGTGCTGAGCGCAAACAGCGATTTCAAGCGGCTCTTTATTCAGATCAATTCCGTGCTTTTTATAGAGATCAATAGCCATACTGTTCATATGCTTAAGTCGTTGTATCGGGGTACCGAAAAGCGCCTTTGAATTCTCAAGATATTCATAAGCTTCGGGGTCGAGCATCTTAAAATTAAACGGTTTTAAGCCGCTCCCCCCCCGGGGATTGTCTCTAAAATCCATAAAAACGCGTCTGCCTCTGATTACAGTCTCAATATAGACAAGAACATCTATGAGAGAAGAACCGTAATTCTCAATTTTCCTGGAATCGAAAGGCCACTGATAACCTTTCAAAAAGATATCCGTGACCAGAGTACCCATGTCCGGAAAATATTCATTCAGAAATTCTTTTTCATCGCTCCCGTCAGTGGCGGTGCTTATATAGCGCGGTATTACCTGCTGATATGTTCCCGAGACATTCCATCTGAATTTTATTGAGGCAAGCCCGTACTGGCTTTCAGTAAGGTTCTGAGCCTTTGCTCCTGCCTCAAGCGCAAGACCGATAGCACCTTTATGTACTTTAGGATAAACAGAAGTTTTATAGATTCCGCCGGGCCCTCCAACACCAAAGACCACATTCTCGGCCTGAAAAAGAACAAGCCCCCGCGTTTTTTTATTACCGGTCTGTTTTTTATTTATACCGACAGCACCTACAACTTTTTTTCTGCTGCCTTTTTTCTCGACAACAAGAGAGACAATATCTGTATTATCCATTATCTCTATGCCGTGAGAACGCACTTCCCGCAAAAGACATGTGAACATCTGACTCGAAGTCCAGGGACCGGCCGAAGTTGCCCTCTGCTTTGGGTCATGATCGGTTTTATATCCGACAAATCCGCCGTAGCGGTTATGGGGAAACTGCACACCTATATTCGCCAGATTGAAAAAGCCCTGAGCTGATAATGTCGCCTCGGTGAGAGCGATATCACCATGCATTGCGCCGCCGTTAAAAAGCGACTTAACCATTTCAAAAGGAGTATCCGCTTCTTCACCGAAAACCGAAGTTTTATAATAAGTCTGTTTGTCTGACCCTGTGTTATTCGAGGTACCGCCGCCGACTTTCTCGGTAACGATGAGCATATCGCTCATCCCCCTCCGGTAGAGCTTCTCGGCACAGTTAAGTGACGCGGCCCCGGTTCCTATTACAAGAGTATTCATTCGATATAAGGGATATTCGCAGCCATGTATTCGCATTTTTGTCTTCTTCAAAACTATATCCTCCGTTTAAAGTCTTCTAAGATGAAATCCGCCGTCAACATTCACGGCCTGTCCGGTGGAAAACATAAATCGGCCCTCGGCAAAAGCTCTTACAGCTCTGGCGATATCTTCGGGAAGCCCCCATCTTTTCTGCGGAGTAAGGCCTTCGGCAATAAGTTTATCGTACTTTTCTTTGACTCCTGAAGTCATGTCGGTCATAATTATTCCGGGTCTTACTTCATATACGGGAATATCGAACTCACCGAGCCGGTCCGCGAATAATTGTGTAACCATGCTTATTCCGGCTTTTGATATGCAATATTCACCGCGGGAAGGCGACGATGTATAAGAAGAAAGAGAAGCGATATTTACGATCATAGGCGTTACCGAGGAATCTGATTTCTTTTGTTCAATCATCCAGTTCGCCGCTGCCTGTGTAAGAAAATAGGGCCCTTTCAGATTGATAGCCATAACCCTGTCATAACTCTCCTCAGAAGCCTCCAGTATATCAGCCCGGACTTTCGGAGCAACCCCCGCATTATTAACAAGAAGATCAAGTCTTCCGAATTTTTCTTTTATGCCGGCTATTATCTTTTCCCTTCCGGTCGCGTTCGATATGTCTTCCCGAAGATATAATACGGAAGCTCCTGCCGATCCTACTTTGGAAAGCGCATCGCTGACAGCTTCTTCGGGATGAACGTCATCTATGACAATGTCATACCCCGCATTCGCAAGTTCCAGGGCTATTCCAAGTCCGATGCCTCTTCCGGCACCCGTTATAAGAGCGGTTTTTTTATTCATTATTACTCCTCTTTCAAGCATAAAATCCAGCCGCAGATAAGATAATTGATACGCGCTTCATAATCAACCGCTCCGGACACAGATGGTGTTTTGCTACAATATTTGCAATTGAATATATTATCTTTTACCCCGATTAATAACAAAGCCACCAACGACGGAGGAAAAGCTATGCCGGACCGCAATACACACAAAACTTTCAGCTATAAAACCAGAGAAGAACTCGATTCAGCCATAAAAGAACTGAATATACGAATAGATTCCGACCATGATCTTTCCCCCCTGAAGAAAGAGTTGAAAATTGAGAACCTTACCATCCCGAACAGAATGCTGATTCAGCCTATGGAAGGCTACGACTCTTCGGAGAGCGGTTCACCCACGGCACTCTCTTTCAGAAGATATAAAAGATATGCGGCAGGAGGCGCCGGAATAATATGGTTTGAGGCAACAACCGTGCGACGGGACGGCAGATCAAATCCGGGACAGCTGTGGATTAACGATAAAAATGCCGACACCTATAAAAAGCTTGTCGCTGAAGTAAAAGAAACCGGTCTTAAGACAAACGGCTACGAGCCGGTATGCGTACTGCAGACAACACATTCCGGGCGCTATTCAAAACCGGACGGAACACCCGCGCCCGTAATCGCGCACCACTCCGAGGTACTTGACAAACAGTTTGGATTGGATCCGGATTATCCTCTTATTTCCGACGATGACCTTAAATCTCTTCAGGATTTATGGATTAAAGCCGCGATAGAAGCGGAAGAATGCGGTTTTGACGGGATAGATTTTAAAGCCTGTCACCGATACCTGATTGCTGAGCTTCACGCTTCGTTTACAAGAAAAAACAGCATATACGGCGGAGAGGATTTTGAAAACCGGACAAGGTTCTTAAGAGAACTCGCTTCCCGCGGTGCTTCAGAACTAAAAAGAGCTTTCATAACAACAAGATTAAACGCCTATGATGCGATAAGGCATCCATACGGTTTCGGAGTGAATAAAAAAGACCACAAAAAACCCGACCTGACAGAGACAAAAAAGCTTATAGGAATACTCAAAGAAGAGGGCATGCCTCTCATAAACCTGAGCATAGGAAACCCATACTGGGAGCCGCATTACGGCCGTCCCTATGACTTTCCGATAGCGGGTTTTAACCCTCCGGCGGAACATCCTCTTGTGGGTATTGAAAGGTTTGTTAATATTGTCGGAGAACTGCAGCAGGAATACCCTGATCTGCCTATGGTCAGTACCGGTTATACCTGGCTGAGGCAATACGGACCGGAATTCGCTGCGGCCACTATAAAAAGCGGTAAAGCGTCTATCGCCGGTTTCGGAAGGCAGGCATTCGCTTATCCGGACTTTGCTTCTGATATTATCAAAAAGAACAGTCTTGACCCGATGAAAACATGCGTCGCCTGTTCATGCTGCACACAAATCATGCGCGACAGCGGACAGACGGGATGCGTAATGAAAGATTCTGAAATTTACGGAGAGAATTACCGTAAGTACCGTAAAATGGCCCGTGACAGAATAATTGCCGAATCTGATAGATGCCGTGACTGCGCGGCCCCCACATGCCGCGAAGCCTGCCCGGCCGGAATCGATATACCGGCCTTTATAAAGAAAATGGCTAAAGGAGAAACAGACGCCGCATACGAGGTACTGACCAGACATAACGGCATACCTGAAATCTGTTCGATGGTTTGCCCAGTCGAAGTGCTTTGCGAAGGCGCATGCGTTGAGAATATAACCAGCGCAAACCCGATACCTATTCATGACATACAAAAATATATCTGCGCCGAAACCCGCAGAAAAGGGTCAACCGGCCTTAAGACGGGGCCGGATAACGGGAAAAAAGCCGTTGTAATAGGAGCCGGTCCTGCCGGGGCGGCGGCGGCTAAAAGACTTCTGGAAAAAGGTTTTCATGTGACTATAATAGAAAAGGAATCGAAACCCGGCGGATTTGTAAGACAGGTAATACCGTCGAAAAGAATCGAGGCCGCCGCCGCAGCGGGCGAAATTGAATCAATACTGAAGGCGGCCGACCCCTCGCGTCTGGAATGGAGAACAGAGAAAGCTGTGTCCCGTTCTTATTCTCTTGATGATATTCTAAATGAAGGCTTTGACTCCGTTTTTGTAGCAGCGGGCCTGCAGGATTCTACTCCTCTTCCCGGTGCGCGCAAACCGGAGAACGGTGTTATAGGGGCTTTGGATTTTCTCACAGAGATGAAAGTATCTCCCAGGAAGATGCCTTCATCCGTGGCGGTTATCGGAGGAGGCAACAGTGCTATGGACGCAGCTATGGCAGCCAAAGATAATGGCGCCGACGATGTATATATTCTTTACAGAAGGTCTTTCAGTGAACTGCCCGCCTGGCCGGAAGAAAGAAACCATGTTCTGAATGCAGGAGTACACTTTATGGTACTTACCCAGCCTGTAGAGTACATCTCCGAGAACGGAAATCTCAAAGGTATTAAAGCGGTCAGGACAAGACTCGGGAAACCTGAAAAAGACGGACGACGCAGGCCCGAGGCCATACCCGGAAGCGAATATATTATTGAGGCGGAACTCGCAGTTGAAGCTGTCGGACAGAGGATACCGGAATCTCTTGCCGAGGGCCTTACAGGAATAGAGATTACCAAATGGGGAACCGTCGCCGTCGCCGGTGAAGGTTCATGCCGTACAGTGCGCGATAAGGTATATGCCGGAGGAGATATTGTGAATGGCGGACAAACCGCCGTAAAAGCCGCAGCCGAAGGTTACGCGGCGGCGGAAGAAATTTGCAGAGACCTTAAAGTTTAGCATGCAAAAACTGTATAATATTGTAATCGCGACGGCGGCTTTTACGGCTCTTACGGTATCCTTTATAAACCTGACCTCCCTACAAAAAGCTTCGGGTAAGGAGCAAACTACCGAAAACGCCCGCCCAGCCGAAAAAAGCACCGAATCAGCAGCGTTGCCAGACACAAACTTCAGGGAAGACGGTTTCTCGGCCCGTATACATTTCTGGAAGAGTCTTTTTCTGCTTGATACCAGCCGGTCTTTCATTGCCTCCCGCAAAGAGCTGGACATACTTTATGTAATAGACAATCCCCGGAGAGAAGAAATATATGATTCCCTTAAAATAAAGGCCGCGTCAGAGGGGGTGGATCTCATACTGATGCGGGGTATGAAAGAAAGAATACAGGAAGGTATCGCGGCCTCAGCGGGCTACTTGTTCCTAAAGGATACACTAAAATCATACGAACTTCCGGAAAGGCTTTTCTGGTTGCCGCTTCTCGAAAGCAATTTCAATGACAAGGCTTACTCAAAAGCCCATGCGGTCGGTGCTTATCAGTTTATTAAATGGACAGGAAGGAGATACGGACTCAAGGTGAACAGATATGTTGACGAAAGAAAAAACCGTTTTAAGGCAGCCGGAGCCTATGCTAAACATTTAAGAAAACTGTTTGATAAATTTCATCATGAAGAAATCGCGGTAACCGCCTATAACAGGGGCGAAAATGCCAACGATATAAAACATATTCCCGAAGATAATCCGGCGGAAATTCTTGACCGTCTGGGATTCGCGCCTTCAAATTATTATGCTGAATTCCTTGCAATTTCTAAAATCGCGTCGAACCCCGGAACATACCTTCTGGACATCCCTGAAAGCCCAGACTACAATAAACCGTTTATAACACTGAGAGCTCCGGAAAAAATTTCTGATTTGCTTGAAAAAACCGGAGCAAAAGCAAACAGGATAAGAGAACTTAACCCCTGGCTGAAAAAAGCGTTCTTCAGAAGAGACCGGCACCTGCCCGCCGGCACGACAGTTATATTACCTTTAGAAGCTGCGACAAAAGCTTATGCATCAGAGAATACCGGCCCTCTTTTTACTGCACAGGAACAGACCAAAAAGATTTTTCATATAATAAGAAAAGGCGAGACACTTGAAAGCATCTCAAGGCTCTATCCGGGAACATCCGTTAGATCCATAATTAAAATTAACAGTATAAAAAATCCCCGGCTGGTTTTCCCCGGAGACAGTATCACTATAGTCCACTAAGTATTTCGCTCTTTATTTTTTCATACTTTTTCTCTATACAAAGAGCCTCGCTGCTTTTTCCTCTTTTACGGCATCCGTTTGTATAAATAAAAACTTTTTTTTCAAGTTCAGCCACTGCCAATTCAAGGTTTTCAGCGGATAAAACCCGGGCCTGTATGAGGTTTATCATAGCTATTATTCTGTAGCGGTCAAGAGTCTTTATACTGAAAGATAGCTGATCCGGATGGCCGCCGTAACGCACAAGACATTTTTCCCGGACCAGACCGATTGGGGTATCATGCGTAATTCGAAGCCAGAAATCGTAGTCTTCGCACGCGGGTAGGCTCTCATCAAACAGACCTTTTTTATCTAAAAGAGACCTACGCAGGATAACGGAAGAGGGAGTTATCATACAGCGCTCAAGAGACTCTCTGAAAATATTGCCTCCTTTTTTCTTATGATATTTTTTTGGATTGACCCGGCGTCCGTTTCTTATCCAGACTTCTTCCGTCTGTGATATCTGACAGCCTGTCTGAGATTCCATATACTCAAGTTGAGAACCAAGCTTACCGGGCTTCCACTCATCATCGCTGTCAAGAAAAGCGATATAAGGCAGACCGGTAGCTAGTATCCCGGTATTCCTTGCGGCACTTACGCCTCGTTTTCCGGTTTGTATGAAATTTATATCAGAAAAAAAATAACGGACAGCATCAGAAGTTCCGTCAGTAGAGCCGTCATCAACAACGGTAATTCTATATGACTGCGCTTTTTGTTTTAACACAGAGCCGATCGCGCGCAGAACCGAATAATTCCGGTCACGGACGGGTATTATTACATCAACACAAGGCACCGGCGCCGCTCCGGTTTAGACTCAGGCGAGTCAGTCTTTCCAGTGTTTGTCAACAATTCCGTATTTGATGGATTCATCAGCACCCATGAAGAAATCCCTGTCTGTATCATGCTCAATTTCTTCGAGTTTTTTCCCCGTTGCCCCGGAAAGAATTTTATTCAGGCTTTCTCTTATTCTGAGCATTTCTTCTGCCTGAATTTCGATATCCGATGCCGGAGCGAACATCTGTCCGGAAATAAGAGGCTGGTGAATCATGACCCTCGCATTAGGCCATATAAATCTTTTACCTTTCTTCCCCACTGCGAGCAAAACGGCTCCCATACTAGCAGCCTGCCCCATGCATATTGTAGAAACATCGGAAGCCGCCGAATTCATAGCGTCAACAATGGCCAGACCCGAAGAAATAACTCCTCCCGGACTGTTTATGAACAGACGGATATCGGCCTTTTCAAGAGAATCAAGGTATCTTATTTTTTTCACCGCCTTTTCGGCGCTTTCATCATCTATTCCACCCCATATATATATTTCTCGGTTCTCAAGATTTTTTTTCTCAATTATCTCGTCGATCCTGTTTTTTTCATCGTTCTTTTCGTTTTTTTTCGTGGCCATAATTCCTCCGATATAAATAAGCTGTAAAATCCCTATATTTTATGCCAGATAACCCCCTCAGGAGTATCTTTAATAATAACCCCCAGGTCTTTGAGACGATCCCGGATAGCGTCGGCTTCCGCAAAATCCTTTCGTTCTCTGGCGGTTTTTCTTTTTTCAAGAAGATCGTTTATCTCGGTCGGAGTTTCTTCTCGCGTCGTGAGAACAGCATCAAGGCCCAGGCCGAGAACATTATCGACTTCCGATATAAAAGCCCTGCAAGCATCTCCGCCCAGTTCGTGGTCTTTCAATGCTGCCTGAAGAACTGCCAGAGCCTTCGGAGTATTCAAATCATCGTTTATAGAATCATAGAATCTATTTCTATATTCATCAGCTTTTGCCGGATCGGGCGGCTTTTTGCAACGGCAGGCTTCTGAAGCCTTTTCTAAAAGAGATGAGTACCCATGAGCCGCCGCTTCCATCGCCTCAAAACTAAATTTGAGAGGAGAGCGGTAATGCGCCATAAGAAGCATGTATCTGTAGGCAAGCGGATTGTAACCCTTTTGTTCAAGGACATTAAGAGTAAGAAAATCCTCTCCGGACTTAGACATCTTTCCTTTATCCAGAATAAGAAATTCGCCGTGAAGCCAGAAATTCGCGAATTTTTTACCGGTCGCGGCTTCGGCCTGTGCAATTTCATTTGTATGGTGAACCGGTACATGGTCTATGCCCCCGCAATGAATATCAAACGTCTCTCCGAGGTATTTCATTGCCATGGCCGAGCACTCGATATGCCACCCCGGGAACCCTTTCCCCCAAGGGCTGTCCCACTCCATAGCTCTTTGAGGACCCTTTTCCGGGCTGAACTTCCAGAGCGCAAAGTCTGTCGGACTTTTTTTCCCGGCCGTCATTTTAACTCTCGCGCCTGCTTTTATATTCTCAAGATCAAGTCCGGCGAATTTTGAATAATCGGGAAATTTTGAAGTATCGAAATAAATCCCGTCTTCCGCTTTATAAGTAAAGCCTTTTTTTTCCAGGGTCGCGACAAGCCCAATCTGTTCTTTTATATGTTCTGTAGCCCGGCACCATACCCCGGGCTCAAGAATGTTCAATTTAGAGATGTCGGACTTAAAGGCTTCCGTATAATGCTCTGCAATATCCCACACGGAGCGGCCTTCACGCTCTGCACCTTTCTGCATTTTATCCTCACCATCATCGGCGTCTGATACCAGATGACCGACATCGGTTATATTGCAAACATGGTTTACATCATAACCGGAAATCCGGAGTGTACGTTTTAAAAGATCTTCGAAAACATATGTTCGCAGATTTCCGATATGGGCATAGTTATAAACAGTAGGCCCGCAAGTATACAACCCTACTTTGCGACCTTCGAGAGGCCGAAAAGTTTCTTTAGTGCGTGATGCGGTGTTATAAAGTTTAAGCTGCTGCATATTTTTAAAAAAGCGGTGAACCCTGCATCTCTTCCGGAATTTCAATCCCAAGAATCCGGCACATTGTGGGAGCGACATCGCAAAGCTTTCCTCCGCTCCTTATTTGCGCGGCTTCTGTTCCACAGATAATGACAGGTACAGGATTAGTAGTATGCGCCGTCATAGGGCTGCCGTCATCAAGCATCATGCACTCAGCGTTGCCGTGGTCGGCAGTTATTATTACTGAGCCTCCCTTTGACAGAACCGACCCGGTAACTTCTCCGACACATTTATCGACAGCCTCACCCGCTTTGACGACAGCATCGAAAACTCCTGTATGCCCTACCATATCTCCGTTTGCGAAATTGACAATTATTACATCATGCTCTTCCGAATCAATAGCTTCAAGAAGTTTATCCCGGACTTCAAACGCGCTCATCTCCGGCTTCATGTCATATGTCGCGACTTTAGGAGAAGGGACAACGATCCTCTTTTCACCTTCAAAAGGAGTCTCATCGGAATCATTAAAGAAAAAAGTGACATGAGCGTATTTCTCGGTCTCAGCGCAGCGAAGCTGCTTGAGACCGTTATCGGCAAGCACCTTCCCGAGAATATTGTCCTGAGAAGCCGGCGGAAAAGCGACACTGAAATCACCGTCATCGTAGTATGAGGTAAAAGCGGTGTATTTTAAATCGATCTTTTTTCTTTCAAAACCGGAAAAATCCGAATCTGTAAAGGCATGAGTTATCTCACGGGCGCGGTCAAGGCGGAAATTAAAATTAATAACAGCGTCACCGTCTTTTATTCCGCTAAAACTTCCTACAATCCGGGGTTTAATAAATTCATCATTCTCTCCCGCGCCATAGGCATCTTCGAGCGCCTCACGCCAGCCGGGGAATGAATTCTCTCCCGGCGAAGTCAACGTGTCATAAGCTATCTTCACCCTATCATAATTATTATCGCGATCCATCGCGTAATAGCGTCCGGTCAATGTCGCGATTTCTCCGACTCCGGATTCTTTCACAGCTTTTTCCAGTTCTGTTATATGCTCCTTTGCCGAGCGCGGAGGAGTATCCCGGCCATCCGAAATAACGTGAATAAAAACCTTCCCGAGCCCCTCCTTCGCACATAAGCGGAGTAGCGCCGCCGCATGACGAGTCACGGCATGTACTCCCTGATCCTGAATAAGCCCCATAAGATGAAGTGCCGAGTCTTTTTCAAGACAGTAAGACACAGTTTCCCGCAGTACCGGATTGTTGAAAAATTCTCCGGACTCAATGTCGTCATCGATGCGCACAAGCATCTGTTTTACTATTCTTCCGGCACCAAGGTTAAGATGACCGACTTCAGAGTTCCCCTGGTTGCCCTCGGGCAGACCGACATTCAGCCCCTCGGCCCTTAGCTCAGATGACGGGTATTTCTCGAAAAGCCTGTCGAGTTCGGGTGTGTGCGCTTTGGCCAGAGCGTTTCTGTTATCGGCGGGAGCAACTCCCCAGCCGTCCATAATTATCAGACATAAAGGCTTTTTATTCATTTTATAATAACCTCTCCGCTTCCTTCGGTGATTTTTCCGATTATTTTCCCGCCTTTCATTCTGTTCGCATCTTCAGGCGGCATTATAAGTGCAAGACCAATTCCCATATTGAAAACTTTAAACATTTCATTTTCTTCGATACTGCCCATCTCCTGAAGTTCCCTGAATATTTCAGGAACATTCCAGGAATCCTTTCTTATGACCGCATCATATCTTTCTTTAAGCACCCGCGAAACATTTTCACGAAGACCGCCTCCGGTAATATGGGCAATAGCATTGACCTTGAAATTTTCAACAGCGTTCATTACATCGTTCACGTAGAGCCGCGTGGGAACGAGAAGTTTTTCTCCGTATGCGCTGAACGACATTTCAGCATGATCCAGAATCTTTCTGACAAGAGAAAATCCGTTGGAGTGGATTCCGGACGAAGGAAGTCCGTAGATTACATCACCGGGGCTTACCCTGCTTCCGTCTATAATATCTTTTCTGTCCACCACACCCACGCAAAAACCGGCAAGATCATAGTGCCCCGGATTATACAAAGCTCCCATCTCAGCCATTTCCCCTCCGATAAGAGCGGTTCCTGTCTCACGGCAGGCTTTTGTAATGCCTTTAACTATATTCTCGACTTTATAGGGCTCCAGCTTATTTACAGCAATGTAATCAAGAAAAAAAAGCGGTTTTGCTCCGCATACCACAACATCGTTAACACTCATGGCAACGAGGTCGATTCCTACAGTCTCATGTCGGTCCAGTTCAAAAGCAGCCATTAATTTAGTACCGACTCCGTCTGTAGCTGATACAAGCACCGGGTCTTCCATACCTTCGAACTTTCCGGAAAACATACCCCCGAAGCCCCCGAGATCACCGATAACACCTTTAGTGTAAGTGGACTTAACCTCGTTCTTAATGCGGCCGACCGCCTCGTAACCGGCTTCAATATCAACACCCGAGGACTTATAAGTCATTTCTGACATTGCTTCTCCAAATGGTTGTGACAATTAACAAAATAGACGTAAAAAGATACTATTTACAATAGGCAAAGTCAATCAGCGCTTTTAATTTGACAGAGCGGACTCTTTTGTTTATTTTAGACTAAACCGGAGGTCTATTGCAGAACAAAGAATTTGATACATTTGAGGTACTGAATACCAGCTGGAATATTCTTAAGGATAACTTTTTCTATTTCTTCGGATACCTCGTAATACTTTCGCTTCTTACTGTTATCCCGATCGCTGGTTTTGTTCTTGCGGCAATAATGAGCGGCGGGTATATAATCGTCAGCTTCAAGCACATAAAAAGCCTGAAAACCGATTTTCATGATTTTTTTGCGATAATTGAACATTTCGCGCCAATGGCTCTCTTTGTGATCGCAGCCGGTGCTATTATCATTGTCGGCTTTTTCATTCTCGTCATTCCCGGCATTTATTTCTGCATTTCCTATATTCTGGCCGCGCCGCTTATAATAGACCGAAAAATGGGCTTCTGGAAGGCAATGGAGGAATCAAGAAATATTACGGGGAGAAATTTTGCCCGTTATGCTTTTTTCACAATAATTCTTCTTATTTTGAATTTTGCGGGATTGATTCCTATGGGACTTGGTCTACTTATAACAATCCCTCTTTCAGCTGTAGCGATTAGCGTACTTTACAGTGAAGCTGTCGGAATAGTAACAGATGATTCCGAACTGCGTTCCTAAGAACCGGCTTCCTGAAAACAATCATTATGAGTCTAATAAAAACCGTCGCTTCTGCCTTTTTGCTTATGAGCTTTTTTTATTCATGCCGCAATACAACAGTAAGACCAGGTCTCGATAAACCCGCTTCATGGGCATGTTATTATGGAAAAGACCCTGAGGTACTTCGAAATCTCAATGAATGCCATATAGCGGTGGTTGAACCGGATATCAGTGGGTTTTTCCCTCCCGTAAACAGCGGAACGCTTTTTGCCGGATATGTAAGCATAGGTGAGGCGGAAAAGTTCCGCTGGTACTGGCCCCTTATAGAAAATTCCGATTTCATAGGACCTGAAAATGAGAACTGGGAAAATGACTTTTTCGTTGATATTCGCTCCCGTAAATGGAGGGAGCTTCTTATAAGAAGAATCATTCCTAAAATTCTCTCGAAGGGGTATAAAGCGCTCTTTTTCGACACAATCGATTCTCCGTTATTTCTTGAGGAGAAATATCCGCTCAAATACAAAGGATGCGAAGATTCCCTGGCTTCTTTTATTGCCGAAGTCAAAGAGACCTTTCCCGAAATAATACTCATATCCAATAACGGAATGCGGGCGGTTAAAAAAATCGGAAAATTTTTTGACGTATACTGCCTTGAGGGCCTCAATACCGCCTATGATTTTGACACGGGAACATATAACAAGACAGATGAAAACTGGAGAAAGAAAAGAATAGGATTCATAAAAAATAATCCGGAAATAACATCAGGAAAACCGGTGCTGGTGCTTGATTACATGGAAAACAAAGAAAGCCGGCTCCGGGAATATTCACTCATCGAATGCAGAAAACACGGCTTTTTGCCCTTTCATTCAGAAATCAGTCTAAAGGAGTACTTCGGCTGTGAAAAAATGCCTCTTTAATCTATTATTTTTCGTTATTTACGCGCAAAGCGGAATATTTGTTCCTCCGCCTAAAGTACTTGCGGTTTATGACGGCAAAGCATACAAATCATACGAAAATACTCCGTGCCATAGAAATCTCGAATTCACCTTTAACTATCTGGGTTTCCGGCTTGAATATCTTGACATATCCGGAAAAATCCCGGAACCTGTCGAACCCGGGGAATACGCTGCGGTTTTCAGCTGGTTCAATTCAGACGAAATTTCCAATGCAGAGGAATATGCGATTTTTTTAAACGGCTGTTTGAAAAAAGGAACGAGAATAATAATTTGGGGTTCACCCGGCCTGTCGGCAGACAGAAAAACCGGAAAAAAAATCCCGGAAGTTCTTGTCAGGAATATTTTCTCGGGAATGGGCATAAGATATGACGGCGATTACTATAAAGACCCGCTCCGCAACAGAATTCTCTATGAAGACACTGCTTTTTTTAATTTCGAAAAGCCGCTCAAAGCGCCAGCTGTAGAGATTCTTAAAGCGAGGAATATTGACCCCTTAAATAAAGTCCGGCTGAAACTTATGGTAAAAGGCGTCTCCCGGTCAAAGAGTGATGCTTGTATAACAGGCAGAAAAGGATCTATAGCCCTTGGTGATTTTCTGATGGAGCAGAAGGCTTACCCGGGAGCGGAAAATGATATTACAATATACGGATTCACTATAAACCCGTTTACTTTTTTTAACGAAGCGCTCGGTAAAAATAATAAACCGGCAATGGATTTCTGCATCAGAAACGGCAAACGGATCTTTTATTCTCATATAGACGGGGACGGGTTTTCTTCGCTTTCAATAACATCCCCGGGTAAACTCTGCGGAGAAGTAATACTTGAAGAAGCACTTAAAAAGAACCCCCTGCCTGTAAGCGCATCATTTATTACCGCCATGATAGACCCGCGCTATAAAGGAAGCAATACCAGGATTGAAGTTTTTAAAAAAATTGCCTCGCTGCCAAATATAGAAATCGCGACACATACTTTTTCCCATCCTTTTGTATGGAGCAATGAACAAAAGAAACAAGCGGCCAAAGTTTACGAACATTATAATATTCCGATACCCGGATACCCTGAAGTGGATATGGAAAAAGAAATCGCCGGCTCCGCCGCTTTTTTGGACTCACTTGCGACCCCTTACAAAAAGACCTGCCCCATAATATTCTGGTCTGGCAACTGCAGGCCGGAAAGCGACGCTCTTTACCACGCGGACAAAGCCGGTCTTCTTAATATGAACGGGGGTACGGCGAGATATGACAGGAAGTTCAATTCTGTTGCGCACCTTTCCCCCTTAATCCGACAGGTAGGGAAATGGCGACAGATTTACACCAGCAACAGCAATGACGCCATATATACAAATGTCTGGAAAGGCCCCTATAACGGATTTCAACAGGTTATAGAAACTTTTGAAAACACCGGAAGTCCGGCTGTAATCAGACCGGTAAATGTTTATTACCATTTTTATTCCGGCGAGAAATTTTCATCTTTGAACGCCCTTAAAAAGATATATCGGCATTGCCTCGAAAATGAAGATCTGAGTCCTATGTTCGCTTCCGATTATTCCGCTTTGGTAAACGGCTTTATGTCGTCAAGAATACATAGAGGCGATAACGGCTGGGTCATAGAAGATTACGGAAATTGTCTGACTGTACGGTTTGATGACTGGAAAGGCATTCCGGATGAAGCAGCAAGCAAAAATATTACCGGATTCAGAATTTTCAAAGGCAGCCTGTATGTTTTTCTGAAAAAGGCCGGGAAAGCAGTTATTCGTTTTATCCCCGCAGAAAAAGAAAAAGGAATTGTACTTAGCAGAACCTCTGCGGAGATTCTGTCATACAGCAAAAATAAAGGAGCCGTAAAAACTGTTTTTAGAAATTGGAACGACGCCTCTTTTATTTTCAGAAACAAAGGCGGGGTAAAACTGAAAGCCTCATACGCCGGAATACCGGCAAAAGTGCAGACGCTTGAGGACGGTCTCATTATGACAAAACCCTCAAATCCGATCACAGCCGGATCGGAAGTTGAGTTAATTGTGGAGCCGGAATAGTGAAAATCCCTAAAACCGGACTGTTTTTGTTTATTTTCTCTATGCTTGCCGCGGCATATATAATCCTCCCTTCCGAGAAAACGATGGGAGTCATTCTGACAAAGGCTAACCGATTTGACAGCGCAAAGCTTAAACTTGAAAAAGCTCTATCAAAAAACCCGAAAAGCAGAATCGCCCTTACAGCGCTGAAAGAACTTTATACCGGAATGGGAAATACCGCGGAAAGAATAAAGGTGCTGGAAAAACTTAGCACACTGTACCCTGAAAAAGCTGATTACAATAGAGAGCTTGCAGAGCTTTATGAGTGGCAGGGTGATTTCGATCGGGCGGCAAAGGCTGTAAAAGAGATATTTAAAGAAACCGGACGGGAAGAACATTTCAGCAAACTGTATTTCTTTTATAGTGTTAACGGCCGCTATGATTCCGCAAGAGAGCTTCTGATGGTAAGAATAGTGGCAGAAGGAGGCAAGCCACACCTCATAGAAAAACTTTTCTCAATCTACCCGTATTCCGGAAAAACCGGAGACATCAGTATTATACTCAAATCAGGCGGGCTGACCCCGGAATTACTTTTACGTGCAGCTGATATTTTTTTATATGAGAATAACGAAAAAAAGGCGCACGAGATAATAAACCGTTTTCTCAAGGAAAACAAGTATTCTGTCAACGCTTATGTTGAGGCAGCCGATTTTTACGGTAACAGAGGACTGCCGGAGAATAAGGCGGATATATTGAAGAACGCCTGTTTAAAGCATCGGAATGATCCGGATTTACATCTACGCACCGGAAGATACCTTGCCTCAATCGGAAAACCCGGCGAGGCTTCAGGTTTTCTTGAATCATTTCTAAAAACTTTCCCGGACAGTATGGCAATAAGAACAGAGCTTGCGTCTCTTTATGAGTGGAACGGAAATAAAAACAGGGAGATAAAGGAACTCATCCGTATTTCAAAGCAGCTAACAGGGAAAAAAAGAATAGAAATACTGAAAGAAACAGCGCTCCGATACGAATGGCTGGGGAACACGGCGGAAGCTTTAAAATACTATGAAAAAGCATTAGAAAGCGACTCCTCAGACTTTTTAATGAAAAAACTGGCCCGGCTATATGAAGAAACAGGGGAAACCGGGCCTCTTATAAAAATATGTCTCCACCTCTATGAAAAAGATCCTGAATCAAACAAGGATTTCGCTGTTAAAGCGGCTGAGGCATACGAAGCTGCGGGACGTCTTGACAGAACTTCTGAAATATATGAATCCCTGCTGAAATCCGGGCATGAGACTCCGGACCTTTTTGAAAAAGCCGTATTCGCCGGCATCTGGAATGACAACCCCGCGGCAGCGGAGAATATATACCGCAAATACGCTCCGTCCGGTTATTATAATCCGGAAATATTCTCCTTTCTGGCTTCAAGAAAATTCTGGAGTAAAACTCCTCATGAAGCAAAGCCTTTTCTGTCAGAACTGCTGAAAAATAACGACGCCGGGGCCAAAGATATCATTTTTTTAGCGGAAATCCTGACTCAAGAAGGCAAAAACTCAAACATTTATTATCGCAAAGTTTTCAGGTTGCTCAAAAATAAAGAAAGAAAAGGACAGGAAAAAGAAATATTTATGCTTGCCGCGCTCAGACTCGGTTATATACGCGAAGCGCTTGGTGAGTTTTATAAAACATCGCCGGAAGATGAGAACTTCAGCTTCTTTCTAAACAGCACTCTTGAACTTCTCGCGGGCAAAGAAGAAACCTTTGCTTTATTTTCCGTGCTGGATTACGCAAAAAACCTCAATGGTCTAAGCAAAAAAGAAACCAGTTTTTTCATAAAAGATCAGGCGGCTAAACTTCAGAATGAAGGAAGATGGGATCTGGCCAACCAGATGCTGCAATACATTTTAGATTGAAAAATTAAATACAAGTAAGTATAATATGCTCAATATGCCTCTAAACCCGATTTTTATAATTATTTTTTCCGGTCTCTTTTCAGCAATTCCCTCATCGGTTATTTTGCCGTCGGACCATTATTTCTGGAATAACCTATATATGTCCTCCCCGGAATTCGCTACGGGGACAGGTCTTTCAAAAACCGGAATATACGGACAAAAATACTTCAGGACCGCTTATAAAAGCAGTCCTGCACATCATATTGATATCATTCTGGGGATCAGATGTGATATATTTGAAGGCCCTGATCAGACCAGTGACACTTTATACAGTATGCCGTTAAAACTTAGGCTCCACAGCCCCGGGCGGAGTTTTTCCATATTCTTCACTCCCAAAAAAGGCTCCTGGCTTTTAAGCGGCATCTCATATTACAGAGGCGCCGGCCGCAACTCATTAGAATTTAATTTAAAAAAAGAAACCATCTCAACGCTCTCCGCTTCCGAATACCTTGAAGAAGCGGGCTACAGTCAAGGCCGGTTCTATTACAGCAGGCTTCTTTCAGAAAAAGCTTCTTTGTCTTTTTCAGGATCCTTTTATGATTATAAGAAGGGGCATAAGAACAGAGACAATGAAAGGGCCGGCGCATCATTTGAGTACTGCCTGCTTGGCTCACGGACATCTTACAGTTCTCCCCTTCCCTTCCGGCAGCCGAGCACCACCCTGCCTTACAGTATCAGAAGATGCGTCATGGTAACAGGCGGACCTTTTTACACCCGCACCGAAGCATCCGCCTCTTCTTTAATGGCCGCCGCAATTATCATGAATCTTCCCGCCGGATTAAATAAAGGTCTAACGGCCGGCTATCACAAGGATTTTTCGCTTTCAGATAATAATGCAGGAATTAATTCCTATACCGAGCTAAAAGCATATCTGTGTTTCTCTGTAAATTTTGCTCTGTTCGTAAAGGGAGTTTATTCTACTTATGAATCCGGGGATTTCTTTGAAGAGGACCGGAAACTGATTTTGAATCTTTCCAAAAATATATGAGGAGAAAAAAATGAAGAAAAAAATCAAAATTTTTTCGCTGATCCTGTTAATCACCTTCATCAGCGGCTGTGTTCATCAAAGGCAGTTTTTAAAAAAAGGCTTTAATCCTGCCGCAGCCGGACTGGTGCTTGTTTTTCCTTTTGAGAATCTTACTCCGGATCCAAATGCCGGGAAAATAGCGACTTCCGTTTTTACAGCCGAATTAAGAAGCAAAGGCACAATACTGCTAAGAGAATATAAGAAATCAGAAAAAGATGAGATCTCTGACGCTGGAATCTTTGATGAAATAGATTACCTTTCCGAAGCAAAAAAATCAGGTGCCGAATCTTACCTGACCGGAACGGTAACAGAATACAAATACAAAAAGGGGCTTGGCGAGGAGCCGGTCGTAGGGCTTACTTCGAGACTCACAAATACAGCTACATCGGAAGTACTGTGGGAGAGCAGTATCTCTGTTACCCCCGGACTCGGATCATTAAAAGAACAATCACTTAGCAGATTTCTACAGATTGCCGCGGAAAAAATGACGAAAGCCATAAAATGATCTCCGGAAAAAAAGTTGCAGCCGTTGACTCCGACGGTTCTCTTTGCTATCCTGTCAGATTTTTCCTGAGGGACACCTCCTTTTGGGTTGAGACATATACTTCAACTGAGAGAAATAATGAAAAGACAAGAGATTTCATTAAAAATTTTAAACCCGATATTCTGATACTGGACTATTTTACGGGAGATACCACAGCTCTGGATATATGCAGAAGTGAACCCGACCTGAAAGTTTCCGGTAACACAGAAAAGATAATCGCCTCACCGGTACTTCTTTACCCTGAAATTTCAAGAAAAATACTTGGGCTCGGAATGAAGTTTCTCAGAAAACCCTTTTTGAGAGAAGACTTGCTGAGAACCATAGTTGAAACAGCTGAAAAGCGAGGAAAGAGAATTGAAGACATCGAAAATTATTTTTGAAGTAGTTGCCGCCGCTGCGGGAATGATTGCGGTTAATTTGCTGTTTTTACGAGGCAATATAGGCTTCATACGTGTAATACCCCACCCTTACTGGCTTCCCGTCTTGTTTTTCAGTGTTAAATATGGTATTAAAAAATCCACGGCAGTTGCGTTTCTTTTTGGCACAATGTACCTTGTACTTTTCTATCACTCGCCTTTTTGCCTTGACCTGGAACATGTTTTTGAGTTTGAAATCATAATACTGCCTATCGCCTTCATTGCTGGCGCTTATGGTGTAAGCCAGTCAATAGACAGGCGCGATCAAGTTATTAATCATATCAAAAAATCTAATATAAACCAGAAGCACAGAATAGAGTCTCTTGAGAAAACCATAAAACTTCAGGAAGACCTTCATAACGAATACGAGAAGAAAGTTTCTACGAATAAAAATACCGCGCGCCGTGCGTACAGGCTTTCAAAGGTCATGAATAAAAACGCCCCCGGAGAATTGCTTTTTTCAATGTTTGTCTTCTTTAAACAGGAACTGGGAATAAAAAAGTGTGTTTTTTACAGGCTGAAGGATAAAAAAGAGCTCCTTCCCGAGACAGTCACCGGCGGAGAATCCCTTCCGAAGGAAAAGCTGTACCCGCCTTATCCCTATCTTGTTCAAAAAGCTTTCGAAACAAATACTCCTGTATGGAAAAATATAGAAATAAACAACAAAGATTATACGCCGTCAACAACAGACGATGAAATAATCTGCGCCCTTCCCATACCAATGCCCTCGGAAGGTTTTTACGGTATAATATTTATAAATGATATGGAGTTCCTTTCGTATAATAGAGAAACCATGGACTTTATCAAGACTATTTCGGAATGGCTTGCCTCTTCATTTAAACGAATAGCCGATATTGAAAACCGTAAAAGAAGAGAAATATTCGACCCTGACACAGGGTGTTTTAAATTCGCCTATATGGAAAAAATGCTTGGGTTCGAGCTGGAGAGCTTTAAAAGATATGGCAGAAAGTTCTCTCTTATCGGTATTACTTATAAGTTACCCGAAGAATTCAAAAAGGAAGAGTTCTCTCTGTTATTTCAAAAACTTATTGAAAAATCCCTGAGATCCAGCGATCTTCTTTCGCTGGGTCAGAAAAATAATTCTTACGTTGTTTTTCTGCCCGGCACAGATTCAGGGGGCGCGGAGGCGTTCCTGAATAAGCTGAAATCTATCTTACACAACTTTTTCAGGGATAAGGAGAATTTAGTTCCGCTGATGAATTTTGAGACCGCCTCCCCGGAAAAAAAAGACAAAGACGTAGAGTCTCTGTTTAAAAGGGCCGGAATATGAATATCAAAAAATCATGGGCCTTTATATTCTCCGCACTATTTTTTTTATCGGCTTTGTATTTTATAATCCAGTCCGATATAAAAACAGCTGTTTTTGCTCATATTCTATGCTCTTTGTTTTCCATTATCTATATACACCTGAACCATAAATACGGATCAGGAAGTTTTACAGCAATTATTCTTTTTTTCCCTTTGGGAGGCTGGCTGATATTTTCCACTTATATTTTGTCATCAAAGTTCAATATCCGCGAAAACGCCGCCGAAGAATTCGATGAGCATATATCATATACTATAAAAAATCAATTCTATATACCCGCAGAAGATGAACAAAAAAAGATAATGCGGGAGAAATTAAATATTGAGCCGTTTAACGACATGATTTCCTCTTCGGGCAGAATCAGGGAAAAGCTTAAAGCAATAAGTTATCTGACAGGAATAAAAGACCGGGCTTCAGTGGGAATAATTAAAAAAGCAGTCAAGGACATCTCTTTTGAGGTAAAATATGCCGCTGTCTCCGCTATAAAAAAAATAGAAACCCCAATGATAGAAGATTTAAAAAATATTGAGTCCGAACTCGAACAAAAACCGGATGACCCCAGACTACATAAACAGGCGGCGGACCTCTATTATGATTATTCATACCTGAGAATTCCAACCGGTGCCTCCCTGCGAAACGCTTTGAATAAAGCCCTTGATCATTATAAAAAAGCTGTAGAGTTCGGATCTTCCCGCGATGAAGTTCAGCTTTTAATTGGAAAAATATTCCTTGAGTTAGATAATCCGGAAGAAGCTCTGAATTATTTCCGTGAATACCGCCTAAAAGTTCCGGAAGATTTCAACGGCTATCTCTTCGAAGCTGAAGCGCTTTTCAGAATGCGCAGATATCGACAGCTCACGGATTTCTTTAAACAGACAGATGAGTCTAAAATAATAAAGGATACAAGCCGGAAGACTATTATTAGATGGGAGATTTTCAGCCGCCAGAAAGAGGCTTGGGTATGAATAAGAATTCTTCTCAAAAATTAATAGATCTCATTAAAAGCCCTCATTGGGAGACCCGGCAGGAAGCGCTGAATATAATAAAACGTGAACCTTCACCTGAGATTCTGGCTCCTGTATTGGACTATTTTCTAAAAAAACGAGCTATCGCTGCATGCCTTTTTCTAATAAGATCCAGCTCATCTTTTCCCGAAAGTCAACGTAAATTTATTTATGTGTATTTTTATTCCCGAGGGGATCAGAACATACGGCATGAAATAAGCAGATCTTTGACAAAGCTTTCATGGAAAAATCTTGTTGAAGCCGTAAAACAAATTATTACAGAAGCACTTTCAGACGATACAGTCTTGCCGAAAGTTTTAAAACAGCTTAAAAGCAAAAAGGAGCCAAGCCTTATCTTTCCGCTTATGGATCTTTTTAAAAGAACCGATCAACCCTCAGTGCGAACCGAAATATTAAAAATTTTCAGAATATACAGAGACATAAGAACTGTAAATTTTATTCTTGATTATTCTGAAGAATCCGGACTCGACAAAGAAGTTCTTTTTAGTCTTGTTATATCTTTGGGAGTTCTCGGGGATGACTTCAAAGTTCCTCTCTCTTTCTTTTACAAAATGCTCAAAAGCAGCTACACCGATATAAGACGAGCTTCGGTCTGGGCCCTCGCGAGACGATTTTCATCAAGAATCGGCCGGAAACTTATAAAAGCCTACAAAAAAGAAAAATCCATAGAGGTAAAAGCACAGATACTGAATGCTCTTAGAGCGGACAACAGATCCGCCGCCGCATATTTTTTAATGAAAGAAGCCTGCTACACGTTCTTCCCGGCTATAAGCCTTCCGGCAGAGAGCTCGCTTGAATTCATAGAAGACAATTACAAAAGAAAAGCGGCACTCAGAATCGTTAAAAAAGGTAAAAATGACGCGGTCGCTACGGCAATACGGTTCTTGGGCGAATCGGCAAAACCGGCAGACCAAAAGATACTATTTGAACTTGCCCGCAACGGGAAAACATACGGCATACGTGAGGCTGCTCTTACAGCTCTTAAAAATATAACATCAGACAAAGTTGCGGAATTCGCGTCAAAACTAATGGAACAGGAACCGGAATTTACTCCGGCCTGTTCTATACTTATCTGCACAAATACGAATACAAACAGTGGCCCCTTCATAGAAAAACTGCTCCGATCAGATGATGACCAATCCACACTGAAGAAACAGACAGCACTGTATTTTCTGCCGGCTTATATAAAAAAATACGGCGTTTCAAAAAACATAACTGAATGCCTCAATTCTCTCTTGGAGTCTGAAAACCCGGGAGTCAGGCATCTCGCGGCGCACACAGTCTCAATTGATACAGCTTCTCTCTGTCCGGCCAGAATCCTTCGTCTTGCTTTCAATGAAAAACGTCCTGAGATAAAATCTCTTCTGCATACAGCAGTTTCGCAGTCATGCCGGAGTAACTGGACAGATGTCCTCAAAACACTCAAAAATCAAACTGAACTTGTAAAGGAATTAATAAAGGTATTTATTAAAACAGACAGAACAAGGGAAGCGACAAATCACTTTTTTGAGATGATTTATAAAAACTATAGTTCTGATTTTTCCAAAATAATAGCAGACACGCTGATAATTTCATCTGATTACGACTTACTGAACAATCTGCTTTCTTCTCCGAGAATTCCGGGCAATGATACAAACTATTCGGGAGCTTTAGCGGAAATTATATGCGGAATTCCTGAGGCAGCTCTAAGAAATGTCATTCCGGAAAACCTGAGGAGAGTTTATAACAGTTCAGATAGAAAGTCTAAAGAACTTATCTCAGAACGTCTTTCTTACTTCTCCGGAGGTTTTTCAGAGATACTGGGTATTTTCCTTAATGAGGCTAATACTGAAATCGCCGAAAACTGCCGAAAAGCACTCCTTGTAAAGGTGGGAGCGAAATAATGGTAGACGTATGCCTTATGCTTGAGGGCACATATCCGTATGTTACGGGCGGAGTATCCTCCTGGGTTAATCAGCTTATTCAAAACCTGCCCGACACAACTTTCGGAATAGTTCATATATCAGCTTCACGGGATGAAATAAGGGGGTTTAAATACAAGATGCCCGCCAATGTAAAACAGTTTCATGAAGTTTTTCTTCATGACTATCACTATGATTCCATACCGGATTTTAAAAAATCGTCCGGAAACTGGCCGTCTTCTTTTGAGGTCCTCATTAATTCAATATACAGCGGAGAAGGCCGCTTTGAGCCGCTTTTTAATGAACTTTTTTTTTCGGAAAAATCACCATCATTTGAAGAAATCTTTTTCTCGGAAAAAACCTGGAAGATACTGCTGAAACATTACAACAAAGAAGCTTCCGAAGAATCGTTTCTGGATTATTTCTGGACATGGCGTTTTACTATGATGCCTTTTTTCAGGATGTTTTACATGAAATTTCCGAAAGCAAGGCTTTATCATTCTGTTTCAACCGGTTATGCCGGAGCGGCCGGAACCGCGGCTTCTATCAGATACAACCGGCCTTTTATTATAACAGAGCATGGTATATACACAAGAGAACGTCATATGGAGATAGAAGAAGCATCATGGATAACAGGAGGAAATGAAAAAAGGGTATTTAAAAACATCGATTTTTTCAAAGAAATGTGGAAAAAAACATTTTATGCAATGAGCAGGCTCGCTTATGAAAGGAGCAATAGAATTATTACTCTTTGTTCCTCAAACATGGCCGCCCAGATTTCAGACGGAGCTCCTCCTGAGAAATGTGAGATCATACCTAATGGAATTTTCTTTGAGAAATTCATTCATTCGAATAAAAAGAAAAAAGAAAACACGGAAACCGTACCAGTAATCGGTTTCGCCGGCCGGGTTGTGGCAATAAAAGACATAAAGACACTTATACGCTCGGTTTCAATAATCAGAGACAAGATTGAATGCCAGCTTATGATCATGGGACCGACAGATGAAGAACCTGAATACTACAATGAATGTCTTGAACTCATCCATATGCTTGCTTTGGAAGACACAATAGTTTTTACCGGCACTGTAGACCTTATTAAAATAATGCCGGAAATAGATATACTCGTATTGACTTCGGTAAGCGAAGCACAGCCCATAGTGATTCTTGAGGCTAATGCCGCCGGAGTTCCGGTAGTTGCGACAGATGTCGGGGCATGCCGCGAAATGCTTGAAGGGGAAAATGACACTTTAGGACCCGGGGGGATGGTAGTAAATGTCGCCACCCCGGAAGAGACCGCCGATGCGGTTATTGATATTCTTCTCGATGATGAAAAGCGGAAAGAAATGGGCAGGAACGGGAGGCAGAGAGTTGAACGGTTCTATCATCAGCAGGACCTTCTTGCCAGATATAACTCAATCTATGAAAACCTTATCTCAGGAATTAATTAGTTGGCGGGAATAGGATTCAGACTGCAGAAAATTCTCAGAGACGGAACATATTCCGGGTCGTTAAAAGCGTACTTGTACGCCGCCGCGGTTTCTTCCGGTCCCTGGCTTTTTACCGTAATTTCCGTCGGAATACTCGGATTTTTCTCTTATACAAGATTTCAGTCCGAAACCAGCTTTCTTTTCAGAACCGTACTGGTATATACTTTTGCCTTTTCCCTCATAATTACCGGGACGCTTCAAATGGTTATAACAAGATACCTTTCTGACCGCTTTTTCAGCAGAGACTATGATGCGGTTCTGCCGACATATATTTACGGTTCGGCGGCGGTAACCATATCTCAAAGCATAACGGCATGGATTTTTTACAGCTTTACCGGACTTGATCTCTCTTCAAAAGTTGCCGGAACAATACTCTATACGGCGGTGTGTAATATATGGATGGCAATGATTTTCTTAAGCGCGCTCAGAAATTATCGGTCCATTTTGAGGGCTTTCGCATCCGGCTCCTTCTTTTCGGCCTTTGCGGGATTATTTTTCGGAATTCATTACGGTATAACAGGGCTAATAGGAGGTTTTGCATCCGGCCAGATACTTATTCTTGTTTTACTGTCAAAGGCGGTTTTTTCCGAATTCAAACTACGGAAGAACCTGAACAGAGAGTTTTTCCATTATTTCACTGAATATCCTAGACTTATTTTCATAGGACTTTTCTATAATCTTGCGATCTGGATAGATAAGCTCATATTCTGGTTTTCAGAAAGCACAGGTACAAATCTGCAGGGCCCGTTTTTTTATTCCAAGATATATGACGCTCCTATGTATCTGGCCTATCTCTCAATTATTCCCGCACTTTCTCTTTTTATTATAAGAGTGGAAACTTCTTTTTACAATCATTACAGAGATTTTTACGGAGCTATACAGAACAGACTTCCCCTCAGGATTATTAATGAGAAAAAAAACCTTATGACCGAAAGTATATTCCTCAGCATTCAAAGACTGTTCAAGGTGCAGGGAGCTGTAACAGCTGCGTTTATTATCTTTTCACCGCTGATAATAAAAATACTTAAAATGAACTGGGACCAGCTTCCGGTTCTGCGTATAGGAGCACTCACGGCATTTATCCATTCGCTCCTCCTTATTCTTTCAATAATAATTCTATACTTTGATTTTAGAAAGCTGTGCCTCGGTACCTCGGCATTATTTCTGATATCAAATGCTTTATTTACTATGGTTTCCATTAAAGCCGGACCCCGCTATTACGGATACGGCTATTTTTTCTCCGCATTTATAACGCTTATTATTTCATTTCTTCTTTTTGCTTTAAAAATGCGAAAGCTAGAATATATAACTTTTATGAAACAGCCGGTTATCTCCCGAAAAAGGCCTTTATAGAGCCAGATCACTGAATTTTATTTCGATATTAATTATATTTCCCTTATGACAAGTTCCCTGCTTCCATCTGGTGCTGACGAGGTTTTTGAGATTTTTGATCAGCACAAAACAGATATGTCTGTTTATTTTCTATGCCAACCTGACGACTCCATTATAAGAACCAGCCGCAGCTATGACTACCGTTCCGGATTTTCCCTGCAGGACCTCCGGGGAAAAGATATATCATCCGTTTTTCATAATAGCAGCGTCGTAAAAAAAACAATCGCTGTAATCAAAAGGGAACAACGAACCGGAAAGAAACTAAATGTACCAAAATTTTATCTGAAAAAAAATAAAGAAGGACGCACTCCGAAAAAAAACAATCTCCAATGCGTCCCGGGAGAATTATTCAGATATGAAGCAGGAGGCGGTTATTCCCTTTTTGTATTTTTCTCCAGGTATCTCTATCAAGACCTGCTTACCTCGGAAGTAACGGATGACTGTTTCGTTTTTATTGACAGAGAAGGTAGAATAAAAATATTCTCGCACTCATTCGAGTATTTTATAAAAATTCCGGCCCGGTTATTCTTTGATAAAAATATTTCGGATTTTATAACTTCCGGAAAAAAAAATATTCTTAACATATATAAAAAATACAACCGTATGTACAGGGAAACTGAAGATACATCCAACCAAGACAAATGGATACCGCTTTCTCAAAAAAGGCTTAATGATCGCTCCAATTGGTACGCGATGAATGAGGAACCTGAAAATATTACTGTTCTCCCCAATGGAAATATTAACCTTGAATGCAGACCTGATAAAGACTCTATTCTATATTTAGAAAAATATAACTGGATATATATGAAGGACAAGATCGACCAAATCAACAATAATATCAGAATAGACTTCACAATCAAAAGCGGTGGAAAAGACTTTATTGCGAAGGCTTTTCTTTTTGGTCTGTCATATGATTTAACAAGGGAGCAAAAAACATCAAAATTCCCGGACCAGAGAGGTTTTTTGTGCGGTATTGAATATGAAAGCAGAGCAATGCGGGCGATAACAGAAATAAAAAAAGCCGCAAGATACCGAAGCAGGCAAAATAGAAAAGTATCCTTCGACAAACCCAGAAGGGTCCGTGTTCAGAAAACCGGACCATATATAAGTGTTTCGATTGACGGAAAAAAATACTCTGATTACCTTGACACTAATATCGTAACCGACAAGACATTAGACAACGTTGGCTTCTGCCTCCTCGGGGACTGTGAAGTCACCGATATTGAGATTTTTACAAGTCCCGCGAAATTTAGACCTGAGGAATTTCTTGAAAATTTCGAACTCCGTTTCATCAATAACCCTTCTCTAATTTATCACGCTACTATACTTGAAAATTCCAATAAAAACAATTTTTTAATGGTAGTGCTTAAGAATATCTCCGAGGTAAGGCGCATAGAAAAAGAAAAAGAAACCTTCTTTGAAAAACAAAAAGCCGAACTCGAGGTAGCAAAAAAAATCCAAAAAAGCTTCATAAATAAAGCGCTGGGAAACATCCTCGGAGTTGACATCAAGTACTTCTTTTTACCGTCTAACTCTATAGGCGGCGACCTGTTCGACACCGTATCCTTGAATGACCACACTTCTTATTTTATAATATTCGACGTCTGCGGCAAAGGTATTCCTGCGGCGCTTATAAATACAGCACTCAAGTCTTTTTTCCTGTCGGCTGTAAAAAACAATCCGGAAGATCCTGAGTCTGTACTTCGGGAAGTTAACGAAAAATTCATGGATACCTTTCCTTTCGATGAACACCATCTTTTTGCAACCGCTGTCTGCACAAGAATTGACACGAAATCCAACTCATTTAAAATAAGCCGTGCGGGACACTGCTATCCCTTATACCGGACTTCCAAATCATCATCACCCGAAGTTATTAAACCTGATGGCGCAATAATTGGATTTTTTAGAAATTCCCGCTTTCCCGTGATCGAAAGAAAATTCGGTTATGGAGACAGCCTTTTTCTTTATACAGACGGCATTGAGGAAATAAAAGTAAACGGCGCCTGCCCGTTTAAATTGGAAAATTTAATCAAGTTAATATCAGGAAACGGTATAAAACAGGCTGATATTCTTATCGAAAATATCAGAAATACTATAAAACCTCATAAATCCGGGATAAATAGTTACGATGACAGTACTTTAGTAGTTCTCAGCAGGGTCCCTCATGATGAATCCTGAGAAATTATTCAAAATATTTGATACGGCGAGAAAGCATGACTGCTCAATATTTATTTCCTGCCGGAAAAACGGCACAATAAGTCATATAAATAACTCATATTCCCGCCTTACCAATTTACCGGCTACAGAAGTTATTGATAAACACATTACGTCTATTTTCCTGGATAAAATCCGTAAATTTGAAGACCCCCGGGAAATGGCAGAAGAAATAAGGCGCAGTGACTGCCGTTTGAAAATTAAAAATACAGAAGGCAAGAAAGAATATTTTTATTTTCAAAACTTCGGAATTAACACGCATATTGAAACCTATATGATGGCCGATTCCGGTTTCATTCTCCACATAATGTCTTTTAAAAATTTTAATGAGTATAATTACTTCTCCATGAGCGACGATATTTTTCTGATAATAGATCGTAATGGAATAACACGCGGAAGCTGCCTGGATATTTACTCCAAACTCCAGGCGGGAGAATTAAATCATTGTGGAGAAGACTTCAGCAAAATATTAATCGGAGCCAATGGCAACACTGTTAAAAGATATTTAAACAATATCTGCTACTACGAGAACTACAGCAGGCTCGAATATGAATCATACTTCAAAGACGAAATACCGATTTCGGACCGCTCCTTTCTTTTCAAAATAAAACCAGGTAGTAATTTCAGCTTTTCAGGTAATGAATTGACCACGCTTGATAAGCGGCTGCCTTTTACTTATATCCCTCTCAAAAAAGACATTGACCTTTCTCAAAAAGACTACATCATCTCATTCAAAGTAAAAAAGATAAGTAGTCCTTACTTTTTTAAAGTCTATTTTTGCGGATCGGGTAATTATCAGCCGGACCGGTCAGGCTACAGCGCGGGAATCAACCCGAGCGAAGACGGGGGGTTTCTTCAGACTGAAATAAAAAAATACGCGCGTATAAAAATAATTGAAGAAAAAGACATTACCCTTCCTGATGAATTTATTTTCCGGGTCGAGAAATACGGTAATTTTTTCAGGACCTCCGCAAACGGAATAACTCTTATCGAGTATGCCGATACTTCTCTGATTTCTTCTGATAATCTCACTAAGCACGGCCTGATACTTGACGGGTCGGTAGCTGTCTCGGAGTTCAGTATTAAAAGCGCTCTTCCCCCGCCCGGGCGCCCCTCTTTCTGCTACAATGAAGACTGCCGGCTGACATTCAAGCCCACAGCGATATTCCGCGCATCAATATATCCAGCCATCTATCGCTCTGAGAAACACTTCCTTATTACTTTAAAAGAAATTACCAAAGTAAGGGAGCTTGAGAGGGAAAAGGAAAGATTTTTTGATTCACAGCAGAGAGAACTTTCGCTGGCTAAAAAAATTCATAATAAATTAATACCATCACAACTTGATTCGCTTAGTGGAATTAAATCGGCATTTTTCTTTCTGACATGCGACAAAATAGGGGGAGATATCTTTGACACATACAGAAAAAATGATGATATTGTCTATTTTTATATATATGACATATCCGGTCATGGAGTCTCCTCGGCGATGCTCTCTCCCGCCTTGAATATTTTTTTCAAGGAAGCTTTTACCAAAACGGACTCTCCCGCAGAAATTCTCGGCCTGGTTAACGAGTCTTTTTGCAATAACTTTAACTTTGAGGGGACCGGAAAATTTTTCACAGCCGCTGTTTTAAAAATCAACACCTCTTTGGGGGAATTAACCATGGCCCGTGGCGGGCACTGCTACCCGATACTAATGAACAGGGAAACCGGTTCTACAAAAGAACTCCGGACAAAGGGAAGCATAATGGGCGTTTTCCCGGAAAACACCTTTTCGGAAAAAACAATCGAATACCGCAAAGGCTCCCGAATTTTTTTATTTACCGATGGTGTTTTTGAATTCAAGGAAAAAGAACAGGGGAAAATATGGGGTACAAATAATCTTTATTCCTGTTTTCGTGATAGCCGCTCCTGCGGAATAAAGGAAGCCGTCTTTTTTGTAAGAACAAAGATAGAACAGAACCAGAAGAGCAAGCAATTTGAAGACGATATGACCCTTATAGGAATAGACCTGCCTTAATTACTTTTATCCATGAACTCTGATATGAGTACCGGCGCGTCACCGGAAGCAACAGCTTCTGAATCCCAAAAATCATTTATCAGATCACAATATGGCTTCTCGGCAAAACGCCTTCCGAGAAAGATTATAAATCCTTTATCCTTCTCGCTCCTTATCAGGCGTCCGGCCGCTTGGACGACTCTTGTTATACCGGGATAAATAAATGCGTATTCACGCCCGCACGAATATCCCGATTCAAAATGCTCACATAGCAGTCTGGTCTTAAAATCGGGATATGGAAGCCCCGGACCGATTACAATAACTCCCTCACATAATTTTCCTGGAAAATCAACCCCCTCGGAAAAAAGCCCTCCCTGCACAGCGAATAATAATTTAGAGGTTTTACCTTCACCTTTTTTTAACCTCAATAATATCTCATCAGCCGCCTTTCCGCTTCCTCCCTGAGGCTGAATAATAATTTCTTCGGCTGAGGATTTAAAAAAGGACGCGACATTCCGAAGAAAGGAGAAGCTCGGAAAAAAAACAAAAACATTACCTCGCATAGATGAAAACGTTTTTCTTATAAAATCTGCAATCAAAGGAGCGGCAGCGGAACGTTCCCGATAATATGTTGAGATGTCCCCTACCGTCAGTACAAGTCGGTTCTCAGGCGGAAAAGGACTTTCATAATGCAGATACAGCGGATCATATCCGGAAATACCCATCAAATCCGCATAAAAAGACGGAGGGTTAAGAGTCGCGCTTATGCACACAGCCGACTTGAAAAAACTGAAGCACTCCCCGAGGACATCCGAAGGGTCGGCACAAAACTGTTCTATACCGGTATCGTCTTCGGATGAAGAAGCAAGACTGTATACCTTTTCTGATCGCTGTTCTACAACAGAACAAAAATGTATGAGACCAAATAAAAAATCGATAAGGGGATCTGTTTTTCTGCGCGTACCGGCTTTTATTCCGGGTATGAAGAACTTTTTTCCTGAATTGCTTTCGTGTCGGAGGTTTATATACTTCATAAGAAGTTCTTCTGCTTTGAGATGCATTTCTTCGAAAAAATAATCATCCGGATCGAATAAACGATATTCCGCGGCCGGTGCCCATTCATCGGGCAATGTCGAAGTTTCCACATAATCTTTCACTTCCTTGAGAAGACGGCTGATACCCGAGAACAGTCCTGACTGTTCAAGCACAGGGTTTTCTGTCAGTTCTTTTATTTTGCTTCGGTACAGAGATGCCGACATGTATCCCCGGCCTCTTGAGGGCAGATTGTGGGCCTCATCAACAATAAGAAACATGTCCTTCCGGCTGCCGTCGAATATCCTCTGAATTCTAACACGTGGATCAAAAACATAATTATAGTCGCAAACTACAGCAGATGCCTCCTCACATAAATAGAGCGAAAGTTCAAATGGACATATTCCGGCTTCTGCTGCTGTCCGGATGATATCAGCAGTAGTTACGACTGTATCAAGCTTAAGATTTGTGGCGATCTTTTCGAGCCCCGATTTCCCCGGAGTATTTTTTAACAGCCGGCATGAATGCGGACTGCAAAAGACATATTCCTCCGGGCATATCTTTTCTTTTCCCGAAATTTGCAGAGCATAAACCCCGTATCCCTCCGGAATAAGACGCCTCAGAGAATCCAGTGCAAGACTATGCTGAGAATTTTTAGGCGTTACAAAAAAAAGGATCGCGTCTTTTTTAAGAGTCTCCTTTAAGGCAGGAAAAAGCGTTACAACGGTCTTGCCGGTCCCTGTCGGAGAGCTCATAAGAAGATGTCTTCCTGTAGAAAAAACAGGAGAAATATCATCAATCATTTTTTGCTGGTTCTTTCTCATTTCAGAAAAAGGAAACCTAATACGTGAAGCGGCCTCCTTTTTTTTCTCGGCTTTATTAATTTTACGGAGACTCTCTTCTAAAAGTTGTCTCAATCGGTTTTGGAGAAACCTTTCAATCTCACCTCTATTGTATTCAAGGGGTATTTCCTGAACAGTGTCCTCGAATATGTCAACCATTATTAGAACCGGAAAAACATCCATGCCGGTTGACTCTTGGTAGAAATAGGCGTATATAAGACACTGCATCCTGTGGTTAGGGTCGGCTTCCTCATATTCACAGTCACCTGAAAGATCTGCGCTTTTAATTTCCTGAATATATACCTTTTCGCCCTTCTTGAATACACCGTCAATTCTTCCCTGAATCGATACCGAGTAATCTTTGAATTCGGTGGAATAAGATACAGTATATTCCGGCAGATAGCCCTCAAGAGTCTCCATTTTTTTTCTGAATCTTGTATGAACCTCCTGACCTAAACGCACCCGGAACGAGCCGAAACCTGAGACCGGGTCCGAATGTGCAAAACAATCTGATATTTCTCTGACTGACAATTCAATTTTTCTGGATTCAGGATCTGTTTTTATGAGCACCCTCCCCGAAATTATTAATCTTGTAGAAAGTATATAATATAATGCATTTTTATTATATGACAAAGCTTGAACGCGACAATCTTTTCAGGATGTCAATCCGGCAATTCCTCCAGAAGGACCGTCACCTTAAAAAGGCGGAAATAACCAGGAAACGCCTGAATGAAGAATACGCGGTGCTTTTAAAAAAAGCCGGATATTGCTCTTGTTTTTTATACGGACCGCCCGGGTCCGGGAAAACGACTGCCGCAAAAATAGTAATTGAGGCTCTCCTCAATTCCAAATTTTCTCCGAGCTCCATAGTTTATATACCGCAGGGAGCATCACTGAAAGAAATCCATGATTTTCTTATGAAATACCCGCTCAAAAATCATTCCGCAAAAAATAAGAGCTCCCGTATATTTTTTTTTGATGAATTCTCAAATTCTTCAAATATTAAAAAAAATCTCAAATACTTAAATTTTTGCAGCAAAGACACCTTTTTCTTTATAAATTCCAGTAAAGCCGCTATCAGAAAAGACATTAAGATTAACGCTACTGAATACCCTGAAAATAAATACATAGAAACCGAATTCTCACCTATGAGTTTCAAGTCTTTTTGTAAAAATATATTCCCGGAAAAAAAGTCTTATGAAGAAATCCTCCGGTGTCTTAGAAAGTATCTTGACTGCGGCGGATTCCCTGTTTCCGCCGCTGATTTAAAGAAAAACGGGCGGATCTCAAAGGAAGTAAAAGAAGCATTCATAAGAAAAATGCTGTGGGCATATAAAGCCGGAACGTCGGTCACCGATTTAAAAGATGTATCCGAGGTACTTTCAGCCATAAGCCGAAAATACGGTAATCCTGTAACATATTCATCTTTGTCCGACTCTGTCTCACCGCAGAAAACCGGAAGAATACTTCAAAGACTTTATGATCTCTCGGTATGCTGGGAACAGCCGCGCATTAATACCGAGACTTTAAAACCTCTGACAGCGAGACCGCGTAAGTTTCATTTTAGGGATCCTTTTATTTCTGCATGTATTCAGAAATACCTCAGAAGCCCTCCGCTTCCTAAGTCGCTGAAGGCTGAATCGGCGCTCGCAAGCCATATTAATACTTATTACACCACCTGCTATATAAGCAGGGGAAAAGAAATTGATATCGCTTATACAAAAAACGGGAAGATTTTTCCCATCGAAATCAAATGGTCACCGGTTATACGGAGCTCATATTTCAACCTTATATCACATTTCGATAACTCTGTTCTTGGAAGCCTTTCCCAAACCGGAAGAAGAATAGGAAAAGTAAAAGTTATACCTCTTACTGATCTTTTTAGAAAGTTTTCATAGTCTCAGCCGCGTGACAAAATGAGATACTTTATAAAAAATATTTCGGGGTCCTGCGGTTTCTTTTCTATGTAATAATGAAGGTATTCCCTGCTCTTCTCCAATGTAGAGCCCAAGACGGTCTGCTCAATTGTATATATATAAGCCAGATTTTTGGCCGCTGCCGGGTCGCCTTTTTCCAGGGCCAGAAGCAACGTTTTTTCCGATTCTTTAATTAGTCCGGATTTGTATTGACATATGGCGGCATTTGTCAGATCGGATGGATTGCCGCTTATTCTGTAAACACGATAATAGACCGGAGCAGCTTTTTTGTACCAGCCTTTTTCAAACATAAGCGACGCTGCTGCTTTCAAGGAAAGCAGTTTTTCCTTCTTGCCTTCGCAATTTTCATAAGCATCAGATAAATAAAGGAGTGCTTTTTCGGCAAATGGATGATTCATATAGTCATCCGGATCGGCACCATATCCTTTCCAGTCATTTTTTATATATTCTTTCCGGGCGGCTTGATAGAAAGAACGTCCCATCAGCGTTTTTTGCGCGCAGCCGGGTCTCAATCCGGAATATAATTCCTCAAGCATAAAAGCGGCACGCCTGTAGTTACCGGATAAAAAAAGTTCCTCTGCCCGCTCATAGGACTTCTCTGAGATATTCAGTAAAAGCGAAAAAGAAATATACATGAAAGAAAGCGTAAACAGCAGAAATAAAAACCAGAAAAATATCTTATTGTTTTTATGGTTTTTGGGAGCAGATGTAAATATCAGGACTTTTTCCGGACCTTTGTATTTGCCGCGGGGATCCATACGGCCGGAAGCCATTATCAGTCCTTTGTAAATTCGATCTTATTTATTTTACGAAGATCAATTCTTACCGGTCCCGAGAGGGTTTTTGCGGAAAGACTGTTTTCAACACAAACAAAAGCCCCTATTTTACGACCATCCTCAAGCTCATAGGATTGTATGATATTTCCGTTTACCAGATAGATTTCTGTCTGATAGTAAAGCTTTCCTTTGTATGAACGCGTCTCTTTTGAGTCAATGAGTATTTTCCCGACCTCTTCTGCCGGGATTTCCCTGTAAACGTCTTTATCAAGGACCTTAAACACATCACCTTTATCAAACTTAAGACTGCTTACAGTTACCGGGTAATCATTAGCATCATAAAGAACGGCGCTGAGACCGGAACAACCCGCAAAAAAAAGCCCGAAGATAAGAAGAAGGTATCTTATAATGCTACATTTCCGCATCATCAAATTCATCCATAGAGGAATATACCGGTATGAGCCGGTCAAGACCTACAAGTCTGACAGCATCTAAAACCTTGCTGTCTGAAATTATTAAAAAGACAGAGCCGTTATTTTCCTGGACATCGCAAAGACAGTGTATAAAAACGCTTATACCGTTGCTGTCAAGATAGGATATCTCTTCGAGATTAAAAACAAAATGATGAGCGCCACTGTTTGTCAACTCTGTTATTTTTGCGTTCAGTTTATCATTCATATCCCCGGCAATGACGTTTCCCTGCATTCGGACTTGTTTAAATTTCCCGTGGTCGAAGATATCAAATTTCATTTTTCCTCCGGTACGAATTAGGATAGGCGGATCTATTACTGCCGCAAAAAACGACTCTACAAATAAGATAATAAAAAATCAGTCTCATATAAAAAAATATTTCGAAGAACATGATTTTGTCTTGACAGTTTGGCTTATATAGCCGATATTTAAATAATATGAAGACAGTCTTTGTAAATTACACCTTGTTTCTTTTTTCCATACTGATTGCCGGGAATTCCAACGCCGGGAATACCCGTACAAGAAGCCGTAATGAGGTGCTTTTTGACTATTTCAATGTATATGAAACAACATCGGTCTCAATTGATCAGCTCCAATGGAGCGGAAATGTTAATTCCTGCGATGCGGGAAATATATCCGAAACGGCTCAAAAGAGGGTTCTTGACCGGATAAATTTTTTCCGCCGGTCCACAGGCTTACCTGATGATATAGTTTTTGATTCTCTGTACAATGCAAAATGCCGGGAAGCAGCCCTGATGATAAAGGCCAATAATGCCCTTAGTCATTCTCCCCCACCGGACTGGGACTGCTATACCGAGAAAGGAGCTGAAGCCGCGGGTAAATCCAATCTGTACCTCGGGATTCATTCAGCTTCGGCTGTAACCGGTTATATTCAGGATGCGGGCTCCTCCAACAGCGCTTGCGGACACCGCAGATGGATACTTTATTCCAGGGCTCGAACGTTTGGTCATGGATCCACCGAAGAGTCCGACGCGCTATAGGTTCTGGGCAACGAAAGTAATTCTATTCCGGAAGATATACCCGACTTTATTGCCTGGCCGCCCGCGGGCTATGTTATTAATTCGCTTGTCTTTTCCAGATGGTCTTTCGGAATACCCGGGGCTGATTTCAGAAATGCCGCTGTCTCCATGACAGATGAGCTGAACAAGACAGTTTCCTTAACTGTCGAAACTGTTTCACATAACACTTACGGGGACAATACCATTGTATGGATGCCGTCGGGTATTGACATATCAGGACAGGATGACGCCATATATAATGTGACTGTATCAGGTATTGAAGGAGCGGATACATCAGAATATTCTTACAGGGTAACACTTATAGAACCGGAAATGCCTCAGAACGCTCTAAATAATAAGAGTGATGAAGAAATGCCTCTACAGATAACAGCATACCCTAACCCGTTCAATTCAGAAATACAGATAAAAATCAACTTTTTGTCCGCTACAGCCGGAATATCGCCTTTAAAGAATTATTCCCTGGGTATTTACAATATCAAAGGTTTCAGAGTTGGCGGACCTGGCCGGAGTTTTGCAAAAAAGAACGATGAGGACACATATATATGGGATGCCTCAAATTATCCGGCCGGTATTTATCTTATACAGATTAGGAATAAGGACCTGGATGCCTCAAAACGCATTACTTTGCTGAAATAGTATTATATATCCCGCTCATAAAGAAGCAGAATTTTTTTCATAAGGGTATCAGCCCGGGATTCTGAAAAAGCCCAGCCTTTTTTTTCCATCTCGGCGCTAATTCTTTCCATATCGTCAATTATATCGGCTGCGGGGCGGAGATATCCGAGTTCTACTTCCCGTTTAACATACTCTTTCACACATTACCACTCTTTTTCTTTTTCCAACATCAAATGCCTTCTCGGGTCACGGGGAAGGGCTTTCCCGATTTCAGAATAAACAAGATCAGCATAGTATCCGTCCCGGATAGTGGTATCATCTATGGATGAGGAATAAGCGGAGACCAGTGCCGCCCATATTTTTTTACGATATTTAAGATCATAAATCATACATTCCACAACATATCTCTCATTAGTGACACCATCAAAATTTTTAACGGATTCTCTTTTAATTTCCCGCGAAAATAAGACATATCTCGATTCAAAATAAGAGGCCAGTGAACTGTCCGGCCCCCCTTGTATTTCTCCGGTTTCCAAAAAGTCGGACATTAAAGACAACAAGGCGCCTGCTTCGGACTCTCCATTAAGTCTATTATAAAGGACACTGTATTTTTTAATTTTCAGGTCTCTGAAGTTGACCTTGATATCCGATTCCAGCCGTTCGGCCGACGAAATACCCTGAAGGGAATCCGGAAAACCGGTAAGAAGCGGAAGGACTGTCAAATCCGACTCGGTTTTAAGGAATTCCAGAAGGTCAGGAGACTTATAAGATACCCTTGAGCCGACCTTAACTCTTTCTCTGCATGAGAACAGTATCAACACTATCAGAACAGCCGCGGACAGTCCTGCAAATCTGTGCCTGTTCATTCCAAAATCTCCCCCTGTCTGAGATTAGAACCAAGCAGAAAATCTTTCGCAGTCATTTTCTTCTTATTTTCCGGTTGAAGCTCAATAATTTTCAAAACATAATCTCCGGTATTAATACCGAGCCCCTCCTCCGCAGACGCCCAAGCTATTGAACCCGGGAATCCGGTTTTTAAAACTCCGGTATTCTCAGCTTTAAGGATTTTTATTCTGCGGCCCCTCAGTTCTGAGAAACAGCCGGGATAAGGATTAAATCCCCTTACCTTGTTTCGAAGCTGCAAAGCCTTTTCCGACCAGACTATGCGGCCGTCTTTTTTTCTGAGCTTGGGCGCCGGGCAGGCCTTTCTACTGTCTTGCGGCAAAGGTTCAACAGTCCCGCCTTCTATCATATCAAGCGCCCTGAGAACATCATCTCGCCCCATAAGACTCAATCGTTCGTAAAGGTCACCTGCCGTCTCACTTTCTTTAATGATTGTCGGGGACTGGAGTATTATGTTTCCGGTATCAACCCCTTTATCAAGAAAAAAAACGGTATTTCCGGTTTCCCTCTCTCCGTTAACAACCGCCCAGTTAACCGGTGCCGCACCGCGGTAACGGGGCAGAAGGGATGCATGCAGATTTACCGCGCCTTTTTCAGGAATACAAAGCACCTCCGAAGGCAGTATTTTAAAACCTATTACAAGAAAGAGAGAGTTTGGATATCTTTTGAGTTGATCTATAAATGCGTCATTATTGAGATCATTCGTTTCGATAATTGATTTAAGACCCTTTCTAAGACAAAACTCCTTAACAGGTGTGCTTTTTTTGCCCCGTCCGCGTCCGGCTCTACTGTCCGGTCTTGTCACAACAAGCCGAATATTGTGCCGGCTTTTCATGACAGCACTGAGAGCGGGAAGTCCAAAATCAGGGGAACCGAAAAAAACAATATCCATCCCCGACCTCACAGCTCGTTGATATAAATGGGCTTATACCCCTTGTATTTTTTATCAAAATAATTTAACAGGATAATCTCGGTTTTATTCGATGGGTCAATATTAATTATCATCCTGTCAGCGAAAATCCGGGTCATAAAGATACCGCGTCCGGAATCATCAAGAACGCCCTCGGCATTTACATGACGGTCGATTTTATAAAGGACAGTCTCTTTGTCGAGACCGCCTGAATTATCTATAACCGAAATGCCGTATTTTTCATTATCGATGCCGCACTCAATCGTAACATATTCATCCTCAGCCAACTGAACATCAGAAAATTCACGATACTTTTTTTGGCCGTCCTGGGTGCGGGGGGCGTGATAAATCGCATTCGTTATTATTTCATCCAGAATCAGTTTCAGTTCTCCGGTATCACCTACTTTTTCACTGAAAGTCTCGACTATTTTTTCTCTGATCTCTTTTGCGTCATTGGAATTCCGGACAGTGAAGGAGCCCTCTACGGAATAATCGCTGTTCATATATCTCTCAAGACCGAATATCTCTCCCGACAGGAGCCCGTCAACAATATAAGAGAGCTCATCAAAATTAAATGGAATAGTCTTTACGATAATATTGCTGATACCGTATTTTCTTGCCATCCTGACATAATCATCTACATTATATGCAGTAATGAGAACGGTCTTTAAATGCGGGTGCATGATTCGAACTTTCGAAAGAAATTCATAGCCTTTCATACCCGGCATATTTATATCCGAGATAACCAGATCATAAGTTTCAAGACCTTCTGTTTTCAAAGCCGCCGCCGCATCCGGTTTTGCGGTAACTTCATATTTCTGATCCAGGTGATCCTCAAGCATCGTCCGTATTGAGGCTTCGTCATCAACTATCAGTATTTTTTTCACTGTAATTCCTTCCTTTGCGTAAAGGCAGCTCTATTATAAATTCTGTGCGGCCCGGAGTGCTGTCAACATTAAGCGAACCCTTATGCTCGGTAATTATCTTATTACATATACTCAAACCGAGTCCGGTACCCTGACCGGGTTCTTTTGTAGTAAAAAACGGATCAAATATCTTTTTCAAATAATCTGTTTCTATGCCGGAGCCGTTATCTATTATAGATATAACTGCCGCTTTACTTTTTTTACCGATATTTATTTTTATCGACGGCTCATAAGTTTCATCGGGAAATTCCTCTCTTCTACTGAGAACTGCATATGCCGCGTTGTTAATCAAATTTATAAGTACCTGCCTTATTTTTTCTGGGTCACAATAGGCCAGGACCATTTCTTCGCCGGTTATGGTCTTATTTACCGTCCGATAGCCTTCGAAATGAACCGAAGACAAAGCCTGATCCACAAGTTCACGAAGGTTGACTGAACGCACAGCATACTCTTTTTTTCTTGAAAGATTTAAAAGATCCTTCATTATACTTTCCGCTCTGTTCGCGGATTCATAAACGGCTTCTATTCTGCTGATTCCCTTATTATTAAGCCCGTACCTTTGGGGCATCTTTATCATATTGCCGGAAATACCGGAAATACCGGATAATGGATTATTGATTTCGTGGGCTATACCGGCAACCATTATACCTATTGATGCGAGTGTCTCGGTACGCATCTGATGCTCAAAGACCTTTTTTTCTTCGGTTATGTCTTTTATATGCTCAATCACCATTACAGGATGGTCGCCCTGGTTTACAGGGTAGCAAGAGAATTCAAAAAATTCCGGTTCTGCTCCGTTTTCTATTTTTTTTTCCTTTTTCCTGATTGGTCTCCCGATAGTAAAAACAGCATTGCAGTAGCAGTCGGAGCAGGGTTTTTCCTTACCCCAGAGGACGCGATGACATTTTCTGCCTATAAGCTCTTTTGGCGAGAGCCCCGCTCTTTCGGCAAGCATCCGGTTTATTCTTATTATATTCAATGAGCGGTCAACGATCATCATTCCATCTTCAATCACATCGAAGATAGTCTGCAGCTGGTTTTTGGCCAGCGCTATTTTTTCATTCAGACTGAGTCTTTTATCAGAATTCGTATCCAGCTTTTTTGCCTCTTTGTTACCGCTGTCTAACCGATTAACCCGATTTTTACAAGAACACCCCTGACGGACATTATCCAATCAACAAAAGTTGAATTAGAAAACAGCAAAAGCCCCGTCATCCCCGCCGTAAATAAAAGTAAAAGAATAGAAAAAATGGCGAAAAATGAATAAAGCGTCCACATACGGACACTGTTTGATTTGCTGTCCAGAAAGAAAAAAGAAATAATGGAATAAAACATTCTGACTCCCTTTAATTACCGTTTAACCCTCAATATAGCGCAGGAGATTTGGTCTGCCTGAACATTCTTCAGCGATTCTTTCAACATGAACTTCTTTTTTGTCCCGAAGCTCATAAATCCGGTCCACAACCATATCCCGAAGAGCATAGGGGCTTACAGGATTTACATGTATTTTAGTTCCGCCTTCGAAACCCGCGCTTTGTATTGTCCGCAGTTTTATGAGGACATGCCAGGGCATCCGGACCACCGCGTCAACCGGAGCATAATACCACTCTTCATTGCACGGGAAGCTGCCTCCCAGGGCCCTGTGACATGCATGGAGAAGGTCAGAAAAGCCCCGGACTTCATCAGGTCCGTGTTCAAAAGGCCGGCAGTTTTTGCTTTTTGAATAAACCGCTATGGTCGGATATCTGTGTCCGATTTCAGCAAAAGCTATCGCATATTCATTCTCGGCAATAATCAGATTATGGTAACTTGAAAAATTCACAATAAGCTCATTATAGACATTCGGCTTCTTCTGAAGAAGCCGAATCTCGTTCTCAACAGAAAGGCCCCATTCATCAAGCCCGACTAATTGCTTATGCAGATGGTCGAAAGAAGCCCCCGCAGGCTTCAGCCAATTCTGAAAAACCGTCACATATCGGACATATCTGTTGTAACTGTATATATCGGCAATGGAGTTAATAACGAAGGAAATATACTGATAATGCTCCTCAGGACTGAAATCCCCGGATGAGAAAAGGTCTTCTTCTGTTTCAGCATTGTCCCGGTAGTGCCGGCATCCGATTATCAGCTCATGTGAACCGGCGAAGAATGGGCGTGAGAGCCCGAGTATCTCATCGTATGATTTTGCGTTTATCTCTTTCTCAGACAGGCCCTGACGGGTAAGCTTGGTTCTGACTGTATCTTCAACATGTTTTCTGCCTTCCGGCGTTCCGGTATAAGCTGTCATCCAGTCAAGATTATTGCCGCTTATTTTATATTCGTAGTTGCATTCCCAATACCTCATCCCCACAATTTCGAACAGATTCGCCACTCTCCGGAAAAGCGGGGTGTTTTTTTGGTATTCCTGCCCAGGCAGTTTTTCGTATATTCTGTAATTTCCGTTCTCAAACACCACACGGCTTTTTTCCGGAGGCGTTTCTCTCAACCTGTCGGAACAGAATGGACAATAGTCCTCCGGATCATGCTTCTGCAGAGGATTTCCGTTTTTTTTTCCGGTTGCCCCGAAACGATCCACCCCCCTGCCGGGTACACACCACACTTCTGTACCCGAGAACGGATTGATCTGCTTGATTGTTCCGTCTTTCATCTCGATATACATATTGCCCGCATTGACAAGCTGATCAAACATAATGCCGCCGCTCAGTATTTAAAATCGACAATTTTTATTATAACTCTCCCTCCCGGAGTTTCCGCCTCGGCGATATCCCCGGCTTTTAATCCTATGAGCGCTTTTCCAATAGGACTGTCAACAGAAATCTTTCCTGCAGAGACATCCGTCTCCCCCTCACCCACAAGCAGAACCTCCTCATCTTCATCCTCATCAGGGTAACGAAGTGTAACACGGGCGCCGAATTGAATATCGTCGGCATTCTTATTGGCCGAAACTACTATCGACTCTGATATTCTGCTTTCAAGCTCATAAATAGCTTTTTCCAGGTGTGCCTGCCGCTCTTTGGCAGCGCTGTATTCGGCATTTTCGCTCAGATCTCCGTGTGCTCTGGCTTCCTGGATTGCCTGTATAACATCAGGGCGTTCTACCGTCTTCAGATGCTTAAGTTTTTCCTGAAGCTGCAGGTAACCTTCTTCCGAAATTGGTGTGCCAGCCATAATCAATCTTCTCCAGTTCTTTTGCCCGGCAGATTTCTCCCGGGTCCGTTTTATTAAATGATACTACCTCGCCCGGATCCAGAGTCCTGAAACCTTCTCCCGAAATATCGGAATATCTGAAGGAATAAACCTTCCCGTCAGAACCGATGAGGGAACCGCAGCCTTTTATGTCGTTAAAATTGCGAATAATTCCACGCATATTACAAATTTAAAAATAATTCTATTCGTGCGCTAAATGAAAATACTATATTCTAAATCAGCAGGAGCTCCTGCCGACTTTTCATGTGCTTTTATTACTTGCACATTAATCTATAATTTAATAATTTTTTAGACTATGGAATACAAACTCCCCGAAAAATATAAAGTAATCAAGTCTGCCGGGCAGCTTTCAAAAAACGAAGACCTTATTGAGCTGAAAAATACCATCACCAGAGAACTCGGAGACGGAAAAGGTTTCGTGGCGCTTGATCTTTCGGAAACCTCTTATCTCAACAGCCTCGCTATCGGAATAATTTCAAAACTGAGAAAAGACGCCGTTTCAGAAGGAGGAGACTTTATCCTTCTGTATCCCCGGGAAAACGTAAACTCCCTTTTTGATACCATAGGACTATCAAGACATTTCCCCATACTTTCATCCGGGGATGAAGTTGAAGCATATTTTAAAAAATAATTCTCTCTTTTTTGAAATATTATTTTCCATATTTTTTCTCTCCGTCGTTTCGCTTTCTTCCGCTATTCATGATGAGAAAAAACCCTTTCTAAAAGAAAAATCTAAAAGCGCTCGTAATTCAACCGATGTGTATTTCAGAGCGGGACAATATGAAAAAGCATTCCGTGAAGCGCTTAAAGACACGGCCGGATATAATAAGCGCAGCAGATTAATATCAGCAGCCAATTCTGCCTTTATGACAGGACGGCATGACACTGCTTTAATCTTTTACGAAAAAGCATTCGCTCTTTCTCCGGCGACGCAAAGTGAATCGGCCCCGGCGGCATTTTCGTTTCTAAAAACAGGTAAAAGAGAAGAAGCGGCTGAAATGCTGGAAATATATTTTGGAAATAAAGATAAATCTCGATACGAAGAAAATTCCGAGGGACTTCTTCTGGCAAGAGCGGTAAAAGCCCAGCTGCGCGACAGACATGCGGATGCGGCGTCTATTTATAGAAAACTGCTTCTTAAAGACCCCGCAGCACCTGTATATTACCTTTCTCTCGCTGTTAATCTGCTCGAATCCAAAGATACCGCCTCAGCCGTAAATATATGCAGAAAGGCTAAAAATGTTTTCAATGATTTTTTCAGAATAAGATACCTTCTGGCGGATATATATACCGCTCTCGGAAGAACGGACGAAGCTCTGAATGAAATTCATTATCTGGGCAGATACCTTTCTGATGATGTTATATCCCGGAAAAAAGCCCTGGTTTACATGAAAGACGGCTCATACGACTCCGCGGCAAAATACCTTGAAGATTCCTTCGGTCCGGAGACTCCGGCCGAAAGAATGTGTCTTTACGCCTACACTTTTTACATGCGTGACATGAATGACAGCGCAGAAGAATATTATGCCGCAGCATGTTCGGCCGGTTCACCCTGCGGCTTCAGCGGACTCGGAGCAGTTTATTTCGAGGACGGGAAATATCATAAATGCGCGGAGATTCTTTCTGAAGCTTCCCGAAGAGGACTGAAAACAGACTGCGATTCGTTCAAAAAGCTGATTTACAGTCTTGCCTATACGGGAAAAACAGCCGAAGCGGAAAAAACAGCGGCACGGAATTTATGCGGTAAAAACGGGATGACGGGAATCAGGGGCACTCTTCTTCATCTTAGAGGCGAACACGAAAAAGCCGCGGGACTTCTTGGAAATTATATTCTGAATAACCGGGATGCCGTTCAGGAACTTTATTTCCATTCGCTTTCATGCGCTAAATCCGGGAAGACAGATGAATCTCTGCGCTCACTTCTGAAATTGTTCAAAAAACGCCCGGAGTATGCAGAAGGCTTCATGGAAATATCAATGGCCCTATTGGAAAAAAAGGACAGCGCGGGAGCGGAAACCGGCCTCCGTAAAGCAGTCTCCGCCGACAGCGCCAATCCGGCGGCACTCAATAACCTGGCATATATTATTTATTCGAAAAATCCGGACAAAAAACGGCTGGAAGAGGCGGAAGCCCTTATAGACAGGGCCCTGAAACTCCAAAGAGATCCGGCTCTGCTGGATACCGCTTATCTTATATATTCCGCGCTTAACAGAAAACAAAAGGCCGCACGTATAAAAAAGAAGATGGACAGGAGCGGACAATAATATATATTTACATAAGAGTAATTAACCACGGTATAGAAAAGCATGGAATTGAACAAGAAAACGCTTCCCGAAGGAATCACGCTTATAAGCCTGGGAGGAAGTTTAAATAAACTTGATATATCGGAGCTGAGGCGTTTCTTCGATAAGATTACATCCGGAGAGGCCGGCGCCAGGATAGCTCTGGATTTCTCCGAAGTTGAATTCATTAACTCTAATGTCATAGGTTATCTTATAACTCTTCATAAGAAAATTTCAGTTTCCGGCGGCAAACTGTCTTTTTTCAATCTTAACAGTCACGTTTTGGAAGTTTTCAATGTTCTGGAAATAGGTCGCGTTTTCCATATCGCCGATACAGAAGAAGAATCTGTCAATTACCTTAAAAACCCCGGATAAGACTGTTTCCTTTTTCTCTTCTTGATATAAGTACCCGTGTTCCCCCGGGAACCGTTTCATACAGTTTTTCAACATCGCTGTTCAACAGTCTTATACACCCGCTGCTGCAGCATGTTCCCACTGTTTCAGGTTCATCGGTCCCGTGAATACCTATTCCGAATCCCGCCGGGGTTTCTATCCTGGAAAAAGATCCCGGTTTAATCGAATCAAGCAGCAGCTTTTTACGGCTGAAGGAAATAACCCCCTCGGAGAAAGAACGCATTACATCTTTCTTTGAAGGATAGGTTATTCTGAGCCATCTCGTTCCCAGTGAACCCGGGTCCAGAATCTCTTTCTGACAAATATAGTAAAGACCTTCGGGTGTCCTGCAGTCACCCTCCATGATTTTAGGCATCATATCCAGATTTCGTCCGATTCCCGCCGGACAGGAGAAAACAAGCTCCATTTCTCCCCGGACTTTTTTAAAAAGATAAAGCCGGAAAGACTCCTTAACAACCTTTATAAAGTATCTGTAATTTTTTTTATAAAGGTAAACCGTTTCTTTTTTCATTGTCCTGCCGATCCCGAAGAATATATTCCCAGAGTGTCCCCCGAAGACGGTACAAAATAAAATGAGCGCCATGAACCTTTAGAGAATTCGAAAACACGGTATCCGCGAGGTGCTTCTCCCCAGCTGCCGCCTGACCTCCCGGAAAACAAAACGGTAAGCCCGCCGTCTTTCAGGCCCCCGTATCTGTCATGGTCATGTCCGGAGAAGAGGAAAATATTTTTTCGGGATTTGAGTATGGAAGCGGATTCCGGACAGTCAACAGAATGGCGGGCCCATTCCTGATTCAGGGCTATATGAGAAAATATAAAAGAAGGATTTTCTCTTTTCCCGGATTTCACGGCTGAACGAAGAAAAGCGTTATCGGGACAAAGGTAATTACCGGATTCATCTGATGAGGATAAAAATATCAGATTTACTCCACCCAGGACAAATGTGGTATCTGCGGGAAATCCCCAGATACTTTTCCAAACGCTGTCAGAAACCTGATCATGATTTCCGCGTACCGGAAAAAAAGGGACCCCTGTTTTTTTAAAAAAAGAGGCCCCCTCTTTAAGATAACTAAGGGAATCATGAGAAATATCCCCGTTTAATACAAAAAAGTCAAGCCCCTGTCTTTTTTCAAACTCAATCCACTTAATTATATGCCGCAGGTTCCGTCGGGAAGAAGTTCCGGGCTCTCCGTAATGAGAATCAGATATTACGATAAACCTTATCTCTTCCGAAACGGAATTTCCTGAAGAACACCCGGGTAGAAGAAAAAAAGCGCTGATAATTAAATGCCGGAGAAAAACCATTATCAGCCTTTGCTGCTTTGCCTGAGCGATTCCAGTATAAGGTTATGAACATTACCGAAATCCCCGTTGGACATACATACAACCACATCTCCCTCCGATGCGCCGGAAGATACTATTTTCGCGATATCTTCAGGGCCGGCGGCTGTACAGGCGTCCCGATTATTATGCCGGATTTCTTCTGCTGCGGCATGAGGATCAAATCTTTCCTCTTCCGGAATATTTTTGTAATCCGAAACTTCCTGTATAATCACCTTGTCCGCGGACTCAAAAGATGACGCGAAAGCGGCTTTATGGATGTTTCTCCGCGAAGAGTTTGACCTGGGTTCAAAAACTGCCCACAGTTTTCCTTCTGTAAAAGGCCTAATTCCCTCAAGTGTTGTATTAACAGCTGTCGGATGATGGGCGAAATCATCATACACTCTTATTCCTGCCTCAATACCCTTCAGCTCCATCCTTTTTTTAATTCCGATATACTCTTTGAACGCTTCGTCCAACAGACCGGATCCGGATCCTTCTTCAAGGCAGACGGCTGCGCAGATAGCGGCATTTTTCACATTGTGCCGCCCCAAAAGCGGTATGGAGAAAGTATGATCTATCCCCCGCCCGGAAAATCTGAAAAATGTCTGTGAGGGACTATATTCGGTTTCCGATATTCTGTAATCGGGATCTCCCGAAAAGCCGCAGGTAATGGTTTTTGAGCGTTCAGACGCGAACGGAATTAAAGACGCTGCATTTTTATCGTCAGAATTTATGATTATAGTGCCGTTGCCCGGCACGATGTTTATAAGCCGCCTGAAAGAAAGCAATATTTCATCCAGGCTGCGGTATATATCGGCATGATCGAACTCAATATTATTGATTATCAGGACATCCGGGAGGTAATGAAAAAACTTGGCGCGCTTATCGAAATACGCGGTATCGTATTCATCTCCCTCAATAACAAAATATTTTCCTGTTCCGCGCCGACAGCCCATACTGAAATTAAGCGGCATACCTCCTATAAGAAATCCCGGAGACAGACCCGCTTTTTCCAAAGCCCAGGCGGTCAATGAGGAAGTCGTGGTTTTTCCGTGAGTACCGGCAACGACTATACTCCGCTTCCCCCTTATTAAGAATTCCCTTATAACCTCCGGCATCGATGTGTAAAAAAGCTTTTTAGAAAGCACCTCTTCAAGTTCCGGATTACCTCTTGACACAGAGTTCCCGACAACGACAATGTCAGGTTTTGGAATAACATTTTCCGGTGAATATCCTCCGGATATTTCTATACCCCGCTCTCTCAGAAAATCACTCATCGGCGGGTAGGCATTGTTGTCCGAGCCCGTCACTTTGTGACCCGAGTCTTTGAGCATCGCGGCGCAGGAGGCCATCGCCGTTCCGCATATGCCGAGCAGATGAAAATGTATAGTCCTGCCTTCCGGTATAAACATCATAGTTATTCAATTATCCTTTATGAAAGTCAGATCAGCGGCGAATCCGCTTCCGTCTGGAAGGTTTCGAAAAGAAACATCTCCGCCGATCTTCTCAAGATGCGTCTTCATAAGGTAGAGACCCAGACCAAGATGCTCGGAGCCCTTGTCAGAATAAAACGGTTCCGTAATTCTTCCGAAAAGGTCCTCCCTTACAGTTCGCCCTTTGTCTTCAACGGTAATTGTAATACTCCCCTTCAGTATTTCAGAAACAAATATTTTTATTTCATCGGACTCCTCAAAGGCGTTCTCTATAACAGGCTCTATCAAATCCGCCATTAAAGAACTCCCGACAACTTTAAGGGAAGGCTCGGGATATTCAAAGCGTAAGGAACGGTCTTTGTATCTCTCTGACATTTCTCTGAAGAGACTGTCAAGATTTCTCATTCTGACCGAGACTTCGGACTTGAGGGTACACAGTTTATCCAGCTTCTGTGTTATCTCTGTTGTTTTTGAAAGAGCTTTTGACATCTCTTCCGATATAGACAACATTCTCTCTTTATCTCCGGACAAAGCCGCTTTCTGCTGAAGTTGAAGAAAACCGTGTGTCGCGCAGAGCCGGTTATTCAAAGTATCAGAAAGGGAGCTGACGAGCTGCATAAAATGCTCTCTTTCTTTCTCAAGATACTTTTTATTCAGTACATGCTTAATATTAATTAAGGAGCTTACCCGAAACCTTATTTTTACCGAATCAAGCGGTTTCTCAATAAAATCGAAAACGCCGAGTTCAAAAGCCTTTTTCATAAGAGCCGGATCCGCAACAGCGGTAACCACGATTATAATAAGTTCATCGGAAAGATTTTCTGATTTCAGTTTTTCAAGTATATCTATGCCGCTCATTCTGGGCATACTTATATCCAGCAAAAGGATATCCGGCTTATATTCCCTTACTCTGCCTATGCAGTTAATCGACTCTTTCTCGGTTTCCACCTCGAACCCGGGGGTGCGAAGATAACTTTCCATAAGAAAAAGCTGATCTTCATTGTCATCACAAATAAGTATTTTGGATTGTTGCAATATTTCTCTCATTTCATCTTGTCCATCCTGAAACAGCACCGTCTTTAAGAATTACGATGGTTTCATCATTATAGAAGCAGGCTTCGCAGTCGCCAAGATTTAATATAAAAAATTTCTTCCTCTTTAAAGGGTCTCCCCATGATGCGGCAAGTTGTTCATAATCCATTCCCAGTAAAACTCGTCCTTCCTTTATCGCGCGGATTATCTCCCTTCGCCATTGCGGATTCCGGGAAATTATTCTGTGGCGCATATCACGCAGACCATCATTTTTCTTTTTTTTCAGCAGATATCGTTCGGCGTCTTCTCTCGTCTCAAAATACTTAACCATCATCTTCTCTATAAAACCGGCGGAAGTGTCAGCCGTGGGAGACGTATATATTCTAAACCATTCCAAACCGCCGCCATTAACAACCCCGCCTGCTTTAATAATATTATCATTACCGGCAAAGCCGACAGTATCTTTAGGTAAAAGCGGGAATGATGATATTACGGTTTTCTCCCTTAAGGGCACAACATAACCGTTTGCGTATAGAAAAAAACAGGAAAAAAACACAACCAAAAGAAAGTTCATTCCAGAGTCCTCCCCCGGTAAAACGGCAGTTTAATCCGAAAAACAGTTCCCTTACCGACCTCACTGTCCGCCGAAATGCTTCCGCCGTGTTTTTCTATTATGTTATAAGTAATTGAAAGCCCCAGACCCGTACCCTCTTTAACAGGTTTAGTAGTAAAAAAGGGGTCCCATATCTTTCCGAGTATAGACTTGCTTATACCCGGACCGGTATCGGAGAATGAAAGTAAGACATTTTCAATAGTGCTTCGGACTTCTATTTTTAAAGTGCCTCCCCCTCTCATTGCATACCTGGCGTTATTTATAATGTTAAGAAAAACCTGTTTAAGAAGATTCGCATCGCCTCTTACAATATTCGGCCCGGGTTGGATTAGTTTTTCAACGTTTATAAGATCCTGGTCAAGATGATGCTGAACCAATGCAAGAGTATCTGTAACAACCTTACCCGCATCCAGAGAAATAAATTCTCCGGATATTTTTCTTTCGCGGGAAAAATCAAGAAGATTCATGACAATACGGGCAATACGCTTTGTCTCACCCTCCACAATTTTAAGCTCTCCGGCAGTATGCTCCTCTTTGGTTTTCATGAGGGCTTTCTGGACCCTTCCAAGAATAATCTGAAGCGGGTTGTTAATTTCATGGGCTATTCCCCCCGCGAGCTGGCCGACAGCCGCGAGTTTACTGGACTGAATAAGCTGGTTTTGAGTTTCCTTTAGAGAAACATTGGCCTGCATAATCTCATTATAAAGGATGGAATTAAACAGCGCTGTAGAAGCCTGAGAGGCCACTGTTTTCATGAAACCTGAAATTTCCCGAATTTCAGACGCGTCTTTTTCTCCTGAAGCGGCAACGATTATGCCTTTTTTCTTCTGTTTGCAAAATACAGGTACAAGAAGAAAAGACTTCAAACCGGTATTTTCCAAAAGCGGCTTATAACGATATGACCTGTTCGCATCAATAATCAATACGCCCTTTGAACCGAAAATTCCGGGAATCAGTTTTTCACTGTTCAGGACCTTTGCGATAACGCCGGCTTTTTCGAATTCTGCGGACGCGGCCTCATTTAGAGAATCTGAATCATCATCATAAAGATAAAATGCAACCGGCATATTTCCCAGACTTTTCGAGGAAAGCGAGGTGATCTTATCAAGAAGGGGTTTTGTATCCAGAATCATGGATATTTCATTGCTGATCTCAAAAAGAGCGTTCAACTCAACTATTCTTTTCTGCTGGTCGTTATGGAGCCTCGTGTTGGCAATCGCCAGCGCGGCCTGGTTTGAGATTAGATTTAAAAGTTCCATCCTGCCGGATGTTACAGTGTCTTCTCCGGCTGAAGTGTAAATTTCAAAAACTCCTATTCCTTCGTTCCGGACAATAAGGGGAACCACAATAAAATTTTTTGAGGGTGAGCCGCCTTCCATATAAGCCGAATTCATATCCGGAATAAATGCCGGTTTTCCTGAAGATACGGTCCAATCCACAATCCCGTCGTCAAAATGCGATTGTATAGCGGAGGATACCGAAGCCGAAAGATTTTCCTGTATAAGCGGCTTAAGCGTCCTGCTCTCCCCGGAGAAAACAAAAAAACCGCAGCTTTCAAAATTTACAACTGTCCGGACTATTTTTATCAGCGCTCTGACTATTTCGGAAACATTCTTCGCCGAAGCGATTATTTCGGACATTTTCTGAATTGAAAGCAGCTCATTGAATGCTTCGCGAAAATCCGCCCTCTCCCTTTTCTCGTCAGAGAGAGCTTTTTGCAGAGCCTTAATCCTCTGTTCTTTTTCAGAAAGCATCTCCGACATGAGCGTATAGAGGCGCTCGCCCTTATCGCTCAGTCCCGGGGGTAGAGAATATCCGGAATCCCTTTCAAAACAGTCCACCAGTTTTCCAATATCATCTTTCAGAAAAAATCCCCTCCCCAAAAAGTCTATTCTGGTTTGTCGCCTTCCTCGCCTCTTACAAAATTCATGAATGTCTCCGCCTTGTCAAGTTCAACCAGAAAGTCCGTTCGCGCATTATCAATTGTTTCGGCATCGGAAGGAAGATTGTATTTATCCAGAAGGGCAATAACCTCTTCCGTAAGCACAGGGGCGGCCTTGTTTCCGCTTACACCGATATTGGAAATTCGACAGAGGTAATCGGCAAGATGAACAATAAGAACGAATTCCTTGTTTTTTTCTGCTTTTTGAGGATCATGATGATACTTTATTACTTCAACTATTGGACCGGGCATATTCCATTTCTCTGCGACCCAGCTGCCGACTTCATTATGTGTTGCTCCGAGTACCACAAGCTCGGACTCAATAAGCGACTTATCCTCCTCAAAAACCTTCTTCATTATCTGTTCAAAATCATCATACATAAACCCGTTCACAACGACCTTACCGATGTCATGAAGAAGGCCGCCGACAAAAGCTTCTCCGGTAATACGGAAGCCGTAATTCCTGGCAAGCATTTTTGAGGCTACGGCGCATCCGATAGAATGCTCCCAGAAGCGGGAAAGATCAAAATATTTATTATCATTTGTACTGTCTTCAAAAGCATTGAAAACAGATACGCTAAGCCCCATGTCCTTTACAGTATTGAAACCGAGAACGACTATTGCCAGACTGACAGTTCCGACCTCGCGCGGAAAGCCGTAATAGGCGGAATTGGCCAGCTTCAAAATCTTCGCCGTAAGAGCCTGATCGGTTGAGATAAGATTAGCAAGACTGTTTGCGGAAGTTTTGGGATTATCAACAAGCTCCATCATCTTGGCGACAACCGTAGGCAGAGTCGGGAGCCCGATAATCTTCTCGGCTACTCTTTTTATCCTGGCTTTTTTCTTTTCGATATCTTCAGAGGTGTTCATGCATCAATATCCACTATTAATCCGCCCGGACCGGTTGTTCGCCGGCGTATATTTTCTTCGGCTTCCTTTTTTTCTTTCCTTTTTTTTTCTCTATTTTCCTGCTGTCTGCGCCGTTCTTCTTTTTCACGGATATTTTCCTGTTCGGATTCCCGGCCCTCATTTACAGTCTCAGCCCTGTCGCCGTCTTCAACTTTTTGTATATTAAGATTTATACTTTCATTTTCAGAAGGTCTCAGGTTCTGTTCCGAAACCAGTTTTTCGGACTGATGCAGTCTGTATAACCCGTCCTGCATATCTATTGATTTCATATTTTTAAAAGACGATAATTTTAAGAATTAATTTTAGCAAGCAGTCTGCTCCGGAGCTTCAAGATAGCTTTGCTGTGAATCTGAGAAACCCGGGACTCGGTAATACCGAGCACCTCGCCGATTTCTTTGAGAGTGAGTTCCTCATAATGATAAAGCGCCACAACAAGTTTTTCTTTCTCGGGAAGCTCCATTATCGCTTCTTTCAGGATTCTTTTAGTTTCTTTAAACCCCAGCTCAGCGAGCGAATTAGATGTACCGGGGTCCTCAATGGTGTCTATTATTTTCAGGGATTTGGCGTCACCGCCCCGGTCGGGCATGGTTTCCTCGAGTGAAATTATTATGGTGGGCGACACTTCCTGAAGCAGACTCTCGAATTCAGCAATTGACACGCCCAGTTCGGTCGCTACTTCGTCGTCATATGGCATTCGCCCCAGTTCATTTTCAAGTTTTTTATAAACTCCCTGCAAATCACGCGATTTTTGTCTGACGGAACGCGGAACCCAGTCCAGGGCCCGAAGTTCGTCAAGAATCGCACCCCTTATTTTATGGGCGGCAAAAGTCTCGAATTTAAAACCCCGGTCAGGATCAAATTTCTCAATGGCTTTTATAAGTCCCATAATTCCGGAGCCTATAAGATCGTTAATATCTACGGAGGGAGGCAGATTTACCCCTACCCTGTATGCAGTATATTTGACTATAGGAGCATATTCGACAAGAAGCTTGTCTTTAAGACTCTTAGATCCGGTTTCCCGGTAATCTTTCCATAGTTTGTCAAGATTAGCAGACATTATTCAGTATCTTCCTTATTGTTTTTTTCTCCGGCAGCAGCGGCGGGGTCAGGAACAAAACGTGATACTATTCCGCCTTCCCATTTTTCCAGATCAGTATCTTTTACAGAAGATACTATTGCCTTAATTACAGTATCCGAGACTATTATCCCGAATAACCAGAAAATAATAAATCCGGTTGAAGCCTTCAAGAAGATTAAAGGTAAAATTGAAAATGAAAATTCCTGCATTGAGAAGACCCCTATTACGGTCAACAGCAAAAACACGAATACTCCGAGTATCCAGGCTATTTTTCTGACTATTTTTTCCATAACTGCATCTCTTTTAAACAAAAATCTATTTCAAAAAAGAATTTGAAAGTTTTTTAAAAAAACCGCCTTCTGTGTTTTCCACTGCGCCCGTACCGGCAATTCTTCTGGCCAGAGTTCTAATTCCTGCGGAAAAGGAGCTTTTCGGATAAGCTTTTAAGACAGCCTTTTGACTTCTTACAGAACAGGGTACCGCCTTCTCGTTTTTAAGAGCACCCAGATACTCAAGCTTCTTCCGGAGAAACTTCCGGTTTATCATATTCAATCTCTCAAAAGAAGCCTCGCCGTCTCCGGAGCTACCGGCCTGATTAACAAGTACTCCAATAGGCGCCTTACGGCTGCCATGCAGCTTTAAAACCGCGTATGCGTCAGCAAGAGAAGCCGGATCCGGAGTCATAACGACTACATTCATATGACAGTTTCTTACAAATGTGGACACCGTCCTGGATATACCCGCGGCTGTATCAAATATAATGTAATCATATTCTTTCTCGAGTTTTTGCATCCCGCCTATAATCCAGCTCAATCTGCTTAGCCCGATATTGGCCATCTCCTCTATTCCGGATGCGCCCGGAACAATATCAATACCGCCGGGGCCTCTTAGTATTATCTCTGATAAATCGGCTTCCGAATTTATAACATCCATTAATGTGCGCCTCGCTGATATTCCGAGCATAATGTCTATATTTGCAAGCCCGAAATCAGCGTCGAAAAGGCAGACCTTTTTACCACGCTCCGCTATTGACATCGCAAGGCTGAGGCTGACGGTGCTTTTGCCTACTCCTCCCTTGCCTCCGGTTACTGCGATAGTCTTTACCCGGGCTGAGAATTCTTCATCGCCGCAAATAGACAAATCCTTGTCAGGAGATGCCGAGGCCGCTAGTTTTCTGAGTTTTACCGCCTGGTCTTCTACCATAACTTACCCTTTCCGGTAATCTCTCCGGCAATTTCCGAAGCATCCGCTTTTTTAATATCATCAGGAACATTCTGACCCGTCCCGAGAAAAGAAAGCGGAATTCCGCTGTCTCTGCTCACATTAAAAACAGGCCCGAGACAATAGGTCTCATCTGTCTTTGCAAATAGAAGAGAAGTAATTCTCAAATCAGTGTAAATATCGATGATCCTTCGCAAATCAGATTCTTTGGTAGTGGCGCTAAGCACAAGATGCACCTCATCCGGACAGGCGGCTTCTATTGTTTCAGAAAGTTCAAACATTCTTCCCGCGTTTCTCTGAGACCTGCCTGCAGTATCAATAAAAACAATATCGTGCGATGAGTATTTCCGAAGTGCGGTTTTAATCTCAGACGGAGAAAAGACCACGGTTGTTTCAAGACCGGTAATCTCACCATACATAGAAAGCTGTTCGGCGGCGGCGATCCTGTAATTATCAGCCGATATAAGAGCAACTTTCATATCTCTGCCGAATTTGCACTCAGCCGCAAGTTTGGCTATTGTGGTCGTCTTACCTACTCCGGTAGGTCCGATCATAGCTATCACTGAAGGGCTTCCGCTTCGGGCTTTCAAAGTTGACGCGGTCTTGATGCTTTCTTCTATTTTGGCGGCGGCCTTCTCAAAAAGAAAATTTTTGTCAGAAAGATTGTCCGGCCCATACTTGGCGTAAAGAGAATGTGTCAGATTCTTTACGAATGTTTCATCCACTTCTTCCCCGAGAAGCCTTAAATAGACTTCGCTGAGAGCGCGCGGCATAGAAGGCATACGGCCGTATTTTGCGCGGTCCATCAGGACCTTAACGGCTTCTTTCATTTCCCGGATATCGCTTGTAAGCTGTTTATCGTTTATAGCATAAGGAACAGACGAAGACACGGCGGATTCAGCGGCTTCTCCGGTTTCCTTTGATATATTTTCACAATTATTCCTGAAATCATATTTTACAAACTCTTCAGCCGTCTGCTCCGGTACAGGAGGCGCGGCGGACGCCGCATTCCGGCCGTATGATGACAAAGGGCTTTTCGCCGCGGCAACGGCGCGCGCGGGTTCGTAGACCGGTTTATGAAAATTTGACTCATCAATGGCAGCTGTTACTTCGACTCTCTTAGAATTACCCAAAGATAAGCCGCCTGTCTTTTTCTGTTCTGTTTTAAGAATAACGGCATCGGGACCGAATTCTTCTTTAACCATAAAGAGAGCCTCGCTGGCGGTCTTAGCGCAGAATTTTTTAATTTTCATTTAAACTCACCATCCCTCTTGATTTTATGTTGATACCTCTTGTTATCTCATTATATGAAACTACCGTGAGTTCCGGAAAAGACGGAGCAAGCATACGTCTGACCTGTGCCCTTATCAGGGGAGAACAAATTAATACCGGTTTTTCATTAGCCGCCGCCATTTCCTCAAGATTTTCAGTAACACTTTCCTGTATCTTCCTGACCGCGGAAGGCTCAAGAACCATCTGATAACCGCGTTCCGTTTGCTGAAGCGAGGTTTCCATCTGCTGTTCCAGATGAGGATCAAGCGTTATTACGGATATTACATTATCATCATCCTTGAGTTCGTCACATATTCTTCTTGCGAGACCGGATCTTACATACTCTGTTAGCACATCGGTATTTTTTGTATGCGAAGCATTGTCGCTTATTATCTCAAGTATAGTTACCAGGTCTCTTATAGACACCTGCTCACTCAGAAGATTCTGAAGTATTTTCTGTATTTCCGCGACCGGTACTTCGGCTTTATTTATTTCCTCTATAACCGTTTTATTAGTTTCCTTTACATTGTCTATAAGACGCTGCACGTCTTCTCTTGTGAGTATTTCGTGCGCATTTTTCTTTACCACCTCTGTGAGATGGGTTGCCGCGACCGCCGAAAGCTCCACGACTGTATAGCCTGAAAGTTCCGCCGCTTCTTTCTGGGATTCGGTAATCCAGATCGCGGGAAGGCCGAAAGCAGGTTCAGTAGTGGGTATGCCTTTTATTTTCCTTGTAACATTACCCGGATCCATTGCGAGATAAGAGCCGCTCATAAGCTCGCCTCCGCTCATCTCGACACCTTTGATCTTGATTATATACTCATTGGGCTTAAGCTGAATATTATCCCTTATCCTGACAGGAGGAAGAATGAGACCCAGATCCATGGCAAGCTGTTTTCTTATCATACTGATTCTCTCAAGCAGGTCTCCTCCCTGAGATTTATCAACAAGCGGAATAAGTCCATAACCGATTTCGAGTTCAAGCTGATCTACATGAAGAAAATCCTCTGGTTTTTCTTCTTCCTCGGGAACAGCCTGATCAGCTTCGGATTCGGCCTCTTCTTCAGGAGCCGTAAACACTCCTTTCTGTATAGCTATTCCCGCGCTGAAAGCAATAACGGAAAGAAGCGCAAACGCCAGAGACGGCATTCCCGGAACAACGGCAAAAAGGGCCATTACACCTGATGAGATAAAAATAGCCTTTGGACTCTGAGTAAGCTGCCTGCTTATTTCATGCCCGAGGTTCGCCTTTGAGGCGGCACGGCTGACAATTATACCTACGGCAGTGGAAATTATAAGAGCGGGCATCTGTGTTACCAGTCCGTCGCCAATTGTAAGCTGAGTATAAGTTGAAGCGGCCTCACCGAAGGACATCTGAAGCCTTGCCATTCCGATTATAAAACCACCTATTATATTTATTATCGTAATTATAATTCCGGCAATCGCGTCACCGCGAACAAATTTAGACGCTCCGTCCATGGCTCCGTAAAAATCAGCTTCCCGTCTTATTTCGTCCCGCCTGTCCTTGGCCTCAAGCTCGGTTATAATTCCGGCATTAAGATCAGCGTCTATGGCCATCTGTTTTCCCGGCATAGCGTCCAGAGTAAATCTGGCCGCGACTTCGGCTATCCTTGTCGCTCCCTTGGTGATAACTACAAACTGAATAACTATAAGCACAATGAAAATTATGAAACCTACGATTATATTGCCTTTTGTAACAAAAGTTCCGAAAGCGTCAATAACGGCACCCGCGTCAGCTTCGGCAAGAATGAGTCTTGTTGAAGCGACATTAAGAGAAAGTCTGAAAAGCGTTATCACAAGAAGAAGACCGGGAAATACCGAAAAATCAAGAGCCTTTCCGGCATACATGGAAACCAGCAGTATTACAAGAGCAACGGATATATTCAGCGCGAGAAAAACATCAAGCAGAAAAGTCGGAAGCGGAATAATCATAACGATGACCATACCTATAACTCCGAAAGCTATAAGCAGATCACGGTGCTCGAAAATGGCGTTGAGACCGCGGCGGCCTTTTAGTGCTATTCCGTTCATTGATTCTCTCTTTTTTGGCCCCTCGCAGGGCCCGTTTTTACCTGTGTCCCGGATTTACAGCTATTAGCTTCGGAAGCTCGGATCCATCCATATTTAACATAGAATGGGACACGACTTCCGTTCCGGAAGTATCAACCGCCACAACCTTCCCGACCTGGGTATTCAAAACCCAGCATACCGGTCCGAGAGGGCTGAGGGGATCGGCATCCACATCATAAGGCTGTGAATAACCGCCCGCAATCATTATCCCTGAAGCCGATGAGGAAACTGTAACCGCACTACCGATTCCCGCTCCGATGCGGACAACACGGTCTCCCTCCGTATCGGCCACCCAGCAGGAAGTATCATTCCAGTTAGCGGAAATTTTCTCCGGTCCCCTGAATCCGGATACTACCGAAAGTTCATTTCCGTCAATATCTATTTTTTTAAGAGCGCTGTTTCTGGTATCGAGTACCCAGATACAGCCGCTTTTATAGGTTACGGCAATCTGTTTGGCAAGTCCGAAAGCCGCCTCCGTGGAATCATCCCCGATTGTATCGACGACAACACCGTCTCTTACCCGGAATAAAACAGTATCTGTGGCTACCCATAAATCCCCGCTGAGCTGATCGACATCCATATCGTTAAATCTGGAAATAGACGACAGCATTTTCGCGGGCTGTTTACCTTCTTCTTTTTTGTAAATATCAACGGAGTTTGAAGAATCGTCGGCGATATAAAGCAGAGCGTCATTAACATACAATGAAAGCTTCCTGGGCTTGGAAAATCCGCTGAGCGTATCGGTTATTACTCCGTCGGCATTTATCTCATAAATACGGCTTGAATCCGCTCTTTCTATTATCCAGACGCTTGTGCTCTTATTTTCTCCGGGGTCAACTACAATATCCTTAATCGTTGAGAACTCTCCGATCCGAAGAAGCTCATCCCCGAAAAGCGAGAGTTTTATCAGCTCCCCGGAACTCTGCTGATAGCTGGGAAACCATACCGTTCCCTGCTCTATGTGATTAATAAAAACAAGAGTATAATTCCTCACGCCCTGACCGCTGTTGGACACGCTCAAGGTTAACGAATCTATGTTAGCGTCATAATCTGAGGCCTCATACGCTGCAGACTTCCATGAAAACTCAGAACTGTCCTTGTCTATCTCATTGCCGAAAACTTCCGAAGAATCGGTTTCATAGGTGACCTTATTTCCATCATCATCCGACGAAAAGAACCTTACCCTATAGCTTATACCGGGTTTGACCGGAAGCACGCAGCGCATATTACCGTCGGGTGCTATGGCTCTGAGCCACCCTCCCATTCCTCCTGTGCCTATTAGTATGCTGTCAAGTACAGGAGCAAGGTTATGAATTTTTACGATAAAAGGATCCGATACATTAGAACCGGCATATACCCTGAGTGTATCAACGGTCTCGCCGTCAACAGAATTGGGAGCGCCGGACCATACTATATAGTTCGTATCAACTGTTCTTGATGAATTATTGTTTCTTCTTATGCTTACGGCACTGTCGGAGAAGTCCCAGTGGATATTGCCCGGATTCACGGCCTCCTGAAATGCCGCAGTAAAAACAGCCGTGTCTCCGAAATAGTTGTCTCCGGAAAGAGCGCGGACTGTTATATAAGCCGAGTCCTCGGAGTTTTCTTCTTCATCCGAATTTGCGGGGTTCTCCGCGCATGTTAAAAAAAGAGACATCAGCGACGCCGCAAAAACCAACAAAAGATATAAAGATTTACCCTTCATAATCTTATGCCGCCCTGTTATTCAGTTTGTAAATATAGGCAAGAATTTCCGCCACAGACGCAAAAAACTCCTGCGGAATTTCATCCCCGGGCTCTACAACATCATAAAGACCTCTTGCCAGAGGCTTATCCTCAACAATAGGGATATCATGCTCTTTTGCCGTTTCTCTGATTTTCTCGGCCACCGCTCTTTTCCCTTTTGCAACTATAACCGGGGTTTCCATTGTTTCCATCTCATACTTTATGGCGATGGCTATAAAAGTGGGGTTTGTCACAACTACTGTAGCTTCAGGGACTTCCTGCATCATTCTTCTCTTTGCCATCTCTGTCTGAAGCTGTCTAATCCTGGCTTTCAACTGCGGATCTCCCTCTGATTGTTTTCTTTCTTCCTTGACTTCCTGAACGGTCATCTTCTGCTGTTGATCATGACTGTAACGCTGATACAAAAGATCAAATACCGCCAGTATCAATAATGCTATTGCAATATACATGCCAATCTTAAAACCAATGCTAACCATCACTTTAAATATTCCTCCAACTCCGGCATCTCCGAGAATCAGAATCTCTTCTATTTCATTTTTCAGGATGACATAGGCTATGGCTGCGACTATCACGAGCTTAAGGATGTTTTTTAAAAGATTAAACATGGATTTCATCGAAAAAAGATTCGTGAAACCTTTGACAGGATTAATCTTCGAAAACTTCGGTTCAATCGCTTTTAAAGCGAGAAGGGGGCCTATATGCAGTATATTAGCGGTAACGGCAATAACTAAAATCGAGAAAATGACGGGGGCCGTAACCTTGAACATATAGAAAAGACCGGTCTTGGTATAGGTGACCACATTGTTCTGATTAACCTCTATCTTATTCAGATGTTCAAAAATAACCACCATCATTTCAGAAACATTCCTGAAAAACCACGGCCCGGCAATTCGGAGAACCATCAGGCCCACTATCAGAACAAGTACAGAACTTATTTCGGTACTTTTTGCAACCTGACCCTTTTCTCTTAACTCCCGTTTTCGTTTCGGGGTAGGCTCTTCTGTTTTTTCGCTGTTATCAGGCAAAATAACCTTCCTTTAATTTTCAGCCCAGGCAATCCATCAAAATGTAGATGTCTTCCTGGAGTCTGAGAAACATTTTCTGAAACACTATATATAAAAGTGGAAGGGAAACAAACGCTGTGAAAAGTCCAATCCCGATCTTAAGCGGCAGCCCTACTATGAAGACATTCATCTGAGGAACGGTTCTGGCGATAATACCGAGACTTATTGTCGTCATAAGAAGAGTAACCATTATAGGGGCCGCGAATTTGACCGCAAGGATAAAAACATCTCTTATCATAAATATGATCTGCTGACTCAGACGGCCGGAATCTATTGAAACCTCAGTCAGCGGAATCATCCGAAAAGAATCTGCAAGCGCGGTAAGTAAAAAATGATGGCCGTAAATCATCAGAAAAATCAAAGTGAATATAATCATCTTGAACTGTCCCATAACTGTAACGCTTACGTCTGTAGAGGGATCTATAACTTCAACCATGGCAAAAGCCATCTGCTGATCAACGAGTCTGCCGGCAAACTGAAGACTTACAAATATCATATTCGCTCCGAAACCGAGAACAATCCCTACCAGGACTTCTTTTACAGCTATCACCGCAAAAGGAAAAACCGCTGACGGAAGCTCGGCGGTGTACTCCGGAAAGGTCGGGAAAAGAGCGATCGCGATAAAAAAAGACAGGGCGGATTTTACACGCATGGGTATATTGCCGCTTCCGATAACGGGCATCATAACAATAATGCTTACAACCCTTATGAAACATAGAAAGAAAAGGGTTATCTGGTCAACTGTAAGATCTGCGATATTGACCATTACAACCCAGCCTTATTTAACGACCATCGGGATCATCTCGAAAAGCCGGATAAAAAAATCCAGAGCTTTGTTTATCATCCAGGGAAGCGCGAGAAGCATCGAGAAACCGACTATGAGTATTTTAGGCACAAATGTCAGAGTCATCTCGTGTATCTGAGTTACTGCCTGGAATATCCCCACAATAAGACCGATTAGCAATCCTGATATCAGCATTGGACCGGAAAGAAACATGGTTAGTTTGAGGGCTTCCTGACCCAGGCCTATTACCATTGCGGGATTCATACAGCCTCCTTATTTAATTAAAACTGAGTACTACCTGTTTTACTATCAGATGCCAGCCGTCAGCCAACACAAATAATATCAGCTTGAACGGAAGCGATATCATTATCGGAGGCAGCATCATCATTCCCATCGACATTAGTATACTCGCGACAACCATGTCGATGATAAGAAAGGGCAGGTAGAGAATAAAACCTATTGTAAAAGCCTTCTTCATTTCACTGATTATAAAAGAAGGTATAATAACCGTATTCGGAAGATCATCGACAGTTGACGGGGAAGGTGAGTTCGACATACGCAGAAACAACGCCAGGTCCTTTTCTGTCGTCTGACGCAGCATAAAATTCCGGATGGGATCCATCGCGTTTTTTAACCCCTGCTTATAATCTATCTCCTCGGCCAGATAAGGCTGAAGAGCATTGTCGTTAACATCTGTAAAAACCGGCATCATGATAAAAAGCGTCAGAAAAAGCGAGAGACCAATTAAAACCTGATTGGGGGGCATGCTCTGCGTTCCAAGAGCGCTCCGCAGAAAATGCATAATAACAACAATACGGGTAAACGATGTCATCATTATGAGTATCGACGGAGCAAGCGTCAAAATAGTTATAAGGAAAAGGATCTCTAGGGTAACCGCAGCTTCCTCAGGGGTAGTCGCTTCCTCTACTCCCATAGTAACTTTCGGAATTATCTGAGCATCGGCGCCGGAAAAGACTCCAATAAACAGCAGAAAAAAAGCTGTAAATATTACGGGAGTCCTCATTTTTCCTCCCCGCTCTCTTCTTTATTCAGAAAATGATTAATACTTTCGGAAAATGAGGAGAATGTCCCGCTGACCTTTTCCTCTCTTTCCCCTATCATGTCATCAACAACAGAACTGTCGAGTTCGGCTACGGAAACAACGGTTTCCCTGCCTATTGCAAGAACAACGGTCTTATTGAATACACGGATTACGCTCAGGGTTTTTCCGGGCCCGATTCCTTTTGCCTCAAGCACCTCGATGTTTCCGGAGGACTGCCTTCCTTTAGAAAGAGGCCGGAAAACCGTCTTTTTGAGGAGTAGTACAGAAAGATAAATTAAGCCAAGAATAATTATCAAATAAACGGCTATTCTGAGAATCAGAAATACCGCGTTTACTTCCTCGGTCTTTTTCGCGGGAGAGACCTTTTCTTCCTCTGACGCGGAAGAATTTTCCTCTGCCGGAGGGTTTTCAAGCTCGCGTTCGAGCTTCTCCATATCTATTGCCGACACTTCTGAAACAGCCGTAAACAGCAAAAAAACAAGGGATAAGGCGAATAATCCTTTCATAAATCTCCCGTTATGATAAATGTTACGCAAGCAGTCCCGTAAATAGTTCACGCAAAACCTGTACCAAAACAGAAGAATAAAAAAGCCGGGACCATAAAAGGCCCCGGCTTTTTTAGAAAACGGAATTTAAACAGACATCATCCTCCCGGGCGGAGAACTATCAGCTTATGGGTACCGAGAGGTTCTTCTATGCCGTCCTCATAGCGGGCATTCAGCCTCAGTATATAACCGCCGGAAGCGACCGGGCGGCCTTTGCCGTTCAGGCACGGAGCGGGCCATTCTATGCTGAGCTTCTCTTCGGTGGAAGCTTCGACCGGGTCGATGGAGGTAACGTAGTTTCCGAGCATATCAAATATTTTGCCTGTTACTTTCACTGACATTATACCGCTTCTTATGCCTGTTTCCGGATCCTCATAATACCTGGCCTTGAGTTTTATGACCGCCTCAACACCCTTGCCGGAAGCATCCGCGGAAAGAACGGCCGGAGTAGGCCCTATAAACGCCTCGCAAAGCCCGCTGGTTCCCTGCTCCCGCCTGAACAGCGCAGAAGGGTTCCCCGCAGGTACCGGATTACCGTTAATATCGGTAAGAACAGGTCCGGAAGAAACAGAACTGTTAAGGCGTACGGATTTTCCGGTAATATTGAACCCGTCAACCCCCATCTCGACAAGCCTGTTGAGAGTGTATCTGTAGGCCGAATTCATAAGCTCCGGTTCCGAAGAAACATCAAGGACTTTTTGGGTACTGTCTCTAAGCACATATTCCGATGAAATTCTTCTGCCGGTTTTAAAGATCAATATTGAGTCGGCCTTTTTATAGTCTTCCGCTGCCGGATTTATCTCTTCGGAATAAAACACGGTAAGGAAAGCAGCCGCGTCTGAACTGCAGCCGTTTGTATCGGCATAGGTCCCCCCCCTCAGGACAGGGCCTATACCGTCGCTGCATTTCATTGGCCCTACCTTCCCGCCGAAAGAGAAAGAAACTGTTATAAGAGGTCTGTAGAAAGTCTCATAAAGCGGCATCCCGCCCTCAGAGTAAAACCTCTTTAATGTA
>CAYNYI010000001.1:0-78883 GCA_964401455.1 uncultured Fibrobacterota bacterium | reverse complement strand
TAATATAAAAAAATTTAATTCTGTCCTCGAAATATATAACCTTTACACCAGGCACCTTTCGGGGCAGGCACAGGCTCTTTTAAGCTTTTAAACACTCCAATACGTTTTCATACTGAACATTAAGATCTCTGACTTCTTTGGACCAGAAGGTGTCGGAGCCCCAGTCCGGATGCTTTTCAACGAACCTCGCATCCTCTCTCTGCATGGCACACCATGCCAAAAAGTAAATCATCCGCATCGCGCGAAGCCCCTCTATAATCCTGAAAGAAGCCGGATCAAAATCTCTGAAGCGCGAATATCCTTTAAGCAGCAGATCAAGGTAGTGCCGGGAAACGGGAAAATGGTCCGGCAACAAAAGCCAGAAATCCTGGACAGCCGGGCCGTTCATCATATCATCAAAATCTATCACAAAAAGGCCCTCTTCCGGCCTTTGGAGAATATTCCCTGTGTGGAAATCTCCGTGGATCCTGATATTATCGAGCCCATCAAAAAACGGAGCAATGGTATCAATTATCCTGTGACATATATCCCTGAATTTATCATGCCACAAGGGTGTCAGATGATTTTCAAGGAGCAGATCTGTATATTGTTCAGTTGTTTGATCCGGTGTTAAAAAAAGACGTGATCCGGCTTGTTTTTTCCCTCCGGCATTATGAATTCTTGCTAAAAGAGACCCTGCCCGAATAAAACCCTCTTCGTTTTCTATATCGAACTGCCGGCCGCCCTTTTTAGGAAAAACGCAAAAAGGAATGTTTTCGAAGAAATTCAGAGTGTTACCACCCGATAATACTTGAGGACATATAACAGGAATATCCACATCGGCACAGTCAAAAAGAAAATCATGCTCGTCCATAAGAGCTTCGTCGGACCATCGGTCCGGCCGGTAAAATTTAGCTACAAAACCGTTTCCTTCTTCGTCAGAAATCTCATATACACGGTTTATATAACTCGGCATCGGGCGGGCGAGCCCTGTAAGTTTGCGCGAAAGAGCGTCCTCAAGAACACTCAAAAAGACATTCGGTGTAAGATCTTCGAACCCTGTATTCATTTGTATCTTCCCGTGTAAGAAATAATTAAACGTGATTCAGGCATGAATGTATTTTTCTTGCCTGAGGTAAAATATATAATTATTTTACTCGCGTTAAAAGGGGCTTTAGCTCAGCTGGCTAGAGCACCACGCTGGCAGCGTGGGGGTCAGGAGTTCGAATCTCCTAAGCTCCATAAACTCCGCCCTGTTTTACAGGGCGGAGTTTTGTTTTATATAATGCGGGGAATCTATGAGAATCTGTTGCTATATAACCGGACATGGCTTTGGACATGCCTCCAGAACACTTGAGGTCCTGTCAACAATCAGAAAATATGAAAAGAACGCCTTTTTCAGCATAAGAACAAATATTCCCCGCTGGTTCATCGAGGAGTCTCTTCCGGAAGACCCGAATCTTGATATTTTTACACTGAACACCGGCGCCGGTCTGTATCAAGAAAACTCTCTTTGTTTTGACCTGAAAAGAACATTAAAAGAAGGCTTGAATTTCCTGAATATGCAGGATGAGATTATAGAAAGAGAAATCAGATACCTGAAAGACGAGAATATTACCTCTGTAATTTCCGATATCCCCGCCTGGCCTTTTGCCGCTGCCGAAGAATGCGGTATCCCCTCATACGGAATTGGAAATTTTTCCTGGGACTGGATTTATGAGGAATTCATGGGGGACTACAATGAATTTATATTTATAATAAATGATCTTCAAAAAAATTACGAAAAATGCAACAAGCTCATGCGCCTTCCATTTTCGCCTTCAATGGATATTTTTCCCGAAAGAATGAATATTCCTTTAATATGCAGACGCTCTGAAAAAACAAAAGAAGAAACCCTTTCTTTGCTTGGGCTTGATCCATCAAAAAAATATGTGCTTCTTTCTTTTGGGGGTTTCAGCATTGATTTCAGTTTATGGAAAGAACCGCGACTACCTGCCGGAATAGAGATTATAGCAAGCGAAAGAGTTCCGGGTAAAAAGGGAACTATAAACTCTATCAATAGAGGTATTCTTCCGGAAAAGGGTCTGAATTACAAAGACCTTGTCGCCGCGGCCGATACTGTTATAACAAAGCCGGGCTATGGAATAGTCTCTGAATGCATCGCGAACAAGACAAAGATGATTTATACCGACCGCGGCCCCTTCAGGGAATTTCCTTTTCTTAAAAAAGCGGCTGATGAATACCTTTGCGGTATTCAGCTTTCAAACGCGGATGTCAGTTCCGGAAATATCTGCAATGCGGTTTTAGAATCTATTGAAAAAAATATACATGAGTATGGTTTGCCCTTAAACGGAGCCGAAGTTGCCGCCGGAAAAATACTGGCCGATATTTAAAAGAGAACTCATGCATACATTTTTTTTATATTTTGATTACAGTTTTGAACTAAATATTTAACAGGGAACCGCGTTTTGAACTCAGAAAAATTATGTACAAAAATACTCGACAAAATAAAGCCTCTTTGTTCTCAGGCTGATATTTACTATACCGAATCCGAAGAAACAACCGTTTCTTTTAAATCAAACAAGCTTCATTCTTCCGAAACGGTTTATTCTCGCGGAATGGGGTTAAGGGCGGTTATTGAAGGTAAAGTCGGCTTCAGCTCGACAAATGACCCTGAACGTACAGACGAATTAATAAATAATACCATCGAAAGCTCTGTTTTCGGCCAGGAATCCAGGCTTCATGATTTTGAAAAAAAGGAATTTGAAAAAACCGAAGGCGTATATGATGAAAAAACCGCTGCAACAAGCGCTCAGGATTTTTTAAACAACGGAGAGCAACTCATTTCTAAACTGAATGATTTCGACCCGTCTTTATCAAATGATATAGCTTTTTCAAAAACGGTCGTAAATCAAAAATATATGAATACCGCCGGCACAACAGGCAATATCCGCAAGTCCGTTTATTCAGAAAGCGTTGAATCCCTTAAGGTCAAAGAAGACGGCCTTTTATGGGCTGCTGACGGAAATACAACCATCGGCTATTCGCCTTCTATAGCGCCTCTTTCCAATAAAATAGCAGGCCTGATTAAAAATGCAGAACATTCAGTAAGCCCTTCCGGGAATGAAAAAATCCTGTTTATGCCGGAAGCTGTTCCTTCTTTACTCGGCGCTCTCAAGCTGGGAATGAACGGGAAAATTCTCCAAAAGGGTTCATCTCCCTTGAAAGGCATGGAAAATAAAAAACTTTTTGACAAAAACCTTTCTATTATCGACAACCCTTCTGTTCCGGGAATGATAGCTTCGCGTAACTTTGACGGAGACGGTATCCCGTGCTCGCCGATACCGCTTGTTGAAGACGGCGTTTTTAAAAATTTTATTTTTGATTCTCAAACAGCGGGCCTGCTTGGCCGAAAATCAAACGGCAGAGCAGGTCGCTCTTACGCTTCTCTTCCCGCCCCTTCATATTCAAACTTGTTAATCCGCGCCGGCGACAAGACCATAAATGAAATTATGGCTTGCGATGACGACCTGATTGTAGTTTATTCTGTCCTCGGCTCTGGCCAGAGCAATATGCTCGCTGGCGACTTTTCCCTAAACCTTCATCTTGCTTTTCTTTCGGAAAAAGGTGAAATTAAGGGTAGAATAAAAAACGCGATGGTTTCGGGAAATGTTTATGAGGTTCTGAAAAATATACCGGAAATAAGCAGTGACATAAAAAACTTCGGCTCAGCCGAAATTCCGGCATTTCTGCTTGAAGGAATAAATATTTCCTTTTAAATTATTCCTGATTTTCAACTTTGGAGGAAGTGTCCGGAACAGATAGAGAATCTATAATCGACTCTACTCTTCCGCTTTGCTCTGAGGTTAAAAACAGATTTCCTTCAAGGTCACGGTAAAGCTTAAGAGCCGATTTTATATCACCGCTTTCTTTCAGGCTGTCGGCAAGGAAGAGTTTGGCGTCGGTAACTGTGTTTTCTTTTTCCGGGTTTTCTCTCAAAGACTCTATTCTGTAATACAGCATGCTGTCTTTTTTACCGCTGACAAAGATACTCTGAGAAAGGTCCCTGTAAATATCGAGAGCTTTCCTGTACTCTCCTGAGTCTGTTAATTGCTGAGCCTGGTCGAATAACGAGTCCACCTTTTTATTCTGATGCTTAAAAAAGAAATAACCGCCGGCGGCAAGTATAATAATAACCGCCAAAAATATCCAGTCGGACATTCCCATTTTCTGGTTTTTAACGTTATATTTATCGAGATTTGCCATTGTTAAAATCTGAAATTAAGGCTGAACCGGTGTATGCCGCTTAACAGGTCTGATTGGTCTTCTGTTCTGCTATATTCAAAAGCGTAATCAAGCCCGATGTTTTTATTGTCCATTACATCATAATTAATTCCGCCTCCCATATTCCAGCGAATATTTTTATAGAAAGAAAAATCATGAGAAAGACCGGTACGAAGCGCAACAATATTGTTAAAAAAATACTTTTCCCCACCAAGAGAAATGTTGTCGTGCGAATCACCAAAACCTTTTCTTCCGTCAAGAACAAGATTAACGGTGCGTGAAGCTTTATAATGTCCTCCAATTACCAGATTCATCGGAACGCTTTCTGTATAGCTGTCCTCTGTGAGATCATTAGTGTATGAGATATAGTCGAAAATATCTTTCATAACCAGCCCGAAAGTAATCCTGTCAGACAGCTTCGTCTGCATTCCAAGGTCTAAGCCGAGCCCGGATCCGCTGCCGACAGAAGCGTCATTGTAGTCTTCAGGATTTTTAAAGCTTGCCATTCTGAATTTAACATTAATACCGGCAGATACAGGCCTTATCAGTTTATGAATATTCTCAAAAAGGTGGGCATAAGACGTTATAACAGTTGCTTCGGACATCAATTCGTCACCCGAAAAAAGCACAGCCTGCCCATGCGCTCTTGTTCTTGTTATTTTTCCGGCAAAACCTACAAAATTATAGCTTTGAATATTGAACTGTTTTAAATAGCTGTATGACGCGCTCCTGCCTTTTACCCTTACGAGGCCGGCGGGGTTATAAATAATTCCCGGGGCGTCGTCCGACAAGGCTGTATATGCTCCTCCCATACCGCGTGCTCTTCCGCCATAACCGATACGGTCCGGGAAAGCGCCTGTTAACGAACTCAGAGAAGCATCTGTTTTTTCATAATGGGAGTCTTTGTCGAACCCCTCAACAAGACCGTCTCCTTTAACGGACATCATCCAGGCAAGGCCGATAAGACTGCTTGCCCCGGCCGAGAGATACCATTCTTTTTGTCTGTCATATTGTTTTCCCTTGTATTGTCCTATTTTTATGCTAACTTCTGGTAAACTGCTTCCCAAAAGAAGAGACGTTCCGTAAGAAGCAAGCTGATCGAGCTCTTTTGCCTGACATTCTGAAGCGACACTTACTTTCGCCGCAAAATCAGCGGTTTCGGTACTGAAAAGAGTGGCCTTTAAAATATACAAGGCTCCGTCTTTTTCAATTGTCCCGCTTATTATTTTATCGGCGACAAAAAGCTGAGACGCTTCCATAAGGCATTTCTCATGGTAGCATTTTATGTCTGAACTCTTATTTTTAAGCGATGCACGCTCATCCATTTCCGATTTATCAATAATTTTATAAAGACCGTTTTTTGAGGCGGCCTCTCTGATATATCCGCTTACATTCTCTGCTGTTTTACGGTCAACATTCTCTGTTTCCAAAAGTAGAACTCCGAGCCGAAGTTCATCGCTGCTTTCTGTTTCCTCGATATCCGGGCCGTCTTCTCCGTCGGAAACTTTTTCATCAACCGGACCGTCTGGCGCTGTTTTTTCTTCCGTTTCTTCTTCCGTTTCTGATACCGAAGTATCAGCAGCAGGTTTTTCAGCAGCCTCAGGAACCTGATCCGTACCGGGCGGGTTTTCAACCGCTGCATTTTCTTCCTGACTGAATACCGCAGAAAAAGCCAGCATCACAGAAAGAACTAAAAACAAAAATGATTTCTTAAACATTATATTTTCTCCTGAATAACATTATCATTTAAAAAGGACTATCTTGTATAGTTTTTCTTTTGTTTCTTCTCCGTCTGTTATTGAAAATTTTAAAACATATCTGCCGTTTCTTGCCATTTTACCGCCTTCCGTCAGACCGTCCCAGTAAAAATCCTGAGCGATCTTGGGAAGAGCGTCGCCGTCAAGTATGCTTCTGACAAACTCGCCGTACATATTGTAAATTTTTATGGAGACAGTAGGTTTGTTTGTCATGCCTTCGGGTTTGAAGTGTATCCTCATTCCCTTTTTTGTATTTCCGTCACGGGTCGCAGTTACATAAGGCGAAAACGGATTAGGCACTATTTTGAACTCTGAGTACCCGAGCTCCTCTGATTTTTCGGCCACGGCAAACCTGGAAAAATGGTCCAGCTCTGCTTCAAGAAAGCCTCCGTTCTTACGCGTTTCTTCTTCAATCCATTCGCCGAATTTGTTAAGATAAACAACGCTCATTGCATTGGACATGGTAATATCAGGTTTTATGCGCAGCTTAACAGTTTCATCATCTTCAAGTTCGCTTTCAATGTCAAAAACTTCTGAAACGATTTCCTGCGTTTCTGCACTGATCTGTGATGAATTAAGGTCGGTCGGTTTTTCCATTGAGAATATTTTTCTTGTCGAAAAATTTTGGTCTATCTGCAGCTCCATATTATCACCGTTGAAAAGAACAACCGTGTCGGTTATACCACTGTTTCTTATGTATTGGACCTTCATTCCGTTTTGATACATAAGTTTTTCTTCATCCTTCTTTTTATTGGCCTCTACTGTTTTGCCATTTATTTTCGCGAAAATTCTCACACTTCCGAGCCAATATTTTCCGGATGAACGATCCGCGTTTAATTTAAACTTTCCGGTTGACTTAAATTCATTATAATTCGCGCATGCCTCGGCAGGTTCACAGCTCCACTCGGGGTAAACCGTAAAAGAAACTTCGTTTCCGCCTGAACCCTGACTACCGGTTCCTTTTAAAGAAAGATCCAAAACCGAATCTCTGTGGTCAACCTGCCAAAGGGCGCCGTTCGGGTCCGTTTTCACTCCGGGAAAAGAGAAGGTTTTAATGGACACATCTCTTATTCTTATTTGTATCGAGTCATAAAGAGTAACACCGCCCTTTGCAACCTCGACTCTTATCGTAAAAACCGAGTCGGCGTCTCCTGAATTTGAAGTGGATATAGAACATGTATATGAATTCGAAGGTGCTGAATAATTAAAAAGCCCGCTGTCATCGATATCCCAGGTTATGGATGGATTACTGATATTTTTGAAGTTTCCGTTTTTTGCGCTGACATTAACTTTGAAATTGAAATTCTTAGGTAGATCTATCATGCCCGACGGTGAAAGAGTAATGTATTTTAGGTTTTGCGTCGGTTCTATGTAAGACCTGGCAAAGCTGTTTTTATTTGAATATACATCATTGTTTCTATAGGCTTTTATGTAGTAGTAGATCTCTGTTCCGCTGTTCCCCGGGAAAAATCGGACAGAGCCTTCGGATATACGTCCGGAAGACGGAACATATGAAACAGAATCATAGGGAGCTTCCGGATAAAATTTGAAGTATATTTTTGCAGAGTCCAAAGAATCTACAGACGATGCAACTTCCTTTACTGTAAAAGACACCTCAACAGAATCTCCGGACAGAAGAGCAAGCGTGTCTTCCGTAATGAGGAATATATCAAGCTTTACCGTATCTCTTGTTGTATCGTCAGAAGCGCTTATCTGAAAAACATGTTTTTGAATGTCAAGCAAAAGGGAATCAGAATCGGCCTCTCTGACTGCGGTGTAAGATGAAAGATATTCTCCCGAGCCCAGGCTGTCAACAATAATTTCTCCGGCATCTCCTGCTGAATCTTTTACAGAACGGTTCACGGGAGATTTCAGCTTTAAGGTTTTTTCTGAAAAATCTTCTTCTGTTTGAAATACAGCAACAAGCGTCTTCGCTCCTTCTACAAGGTAAACATTCCTTGCTTTGCTGCTGAAGTCCTCTATTGTCAAAATAATCTCACTGCTGTCAGGGGAAGGAAAGAACCCTTTACCACCCGCGGCCAAACGATATACACCGTTTTTAACCGAGTTGAAATTATAATTTCCCTGAGGAGTAGATGAGCCGGAATACTTCACATCGCCGGATAAAGTATCAATCAGACTCACGGAAATTCCGGAAAGAATATTTGAGGCGGTATCTGTAACTGTTCCGCTGACAGAGGCATAACGATTTATTGTATCAGCAATAACAACCGCCTCTCCTTTTGTAACGGTAAAATCCCTTGAATAATCCTCAAATCCGTCGCCAGAGAAACTAAGAGTATAGTCTCTTGTTGTACTTCCCGAAGCCAGTGTTTTAGAGTAGTTACCGGTAATATCCGTTGTTTTTTTAGCTGTACTGCTATCCAGACCGCTGATAAATGAAACCAGCTTTTCTTTTGCCGGGGCATAAATATCTGATCCGTCAGATTTTACTGTTTTTATAGTGATGACTCCCCTTACCTCACCTGTTTCTGATGAAAGAGTAACGTCACGGGAAACATTTTCTCCGGCTACTGTAATTTCTGAACTTGATGCCTCATACCCGAATTTGTTAATATCAACAGAATAAATTCCGTTTGAAACATCAAGACTGTATACACCTTCATTGTTTGTATAAGCTTTCTGTTTTAAAATTCCGGACCTGTTGTACAGCTTAACCTCCACACGGTTTATTCCGCTTCCGTTATCACTTTTTACCGTTCCGGATATTTTATAGGGGTTTTCAATTAATACAATGTTATCGTCTAAACTTTTATTTTCCCCTGCGGAAACAGAAAATCCGTCTGTTATTGCCGATAAATACCCTGTTTTTTTTATTGTCAGCGTCCAGTCCGCCTCATAAGCCGTAACCTTGAAGGTGCCGTCGCTTTTTGTTGTTGTAATAACAGTATCCTCAAGGTCTGATGAGGCGAAGACTTCAGCTCCGCTGACGGGGGAACTTTCAGAACTGTTATCCACAACCTTGCCGTATATTGTTGAAGGTGCTTTTTCAAGAATAAAAGTTACCTGAGTATTTTCATCGCTTTCAACAGAATCTGTTTTTATTTGATCTATGTAACCATCTTTATAAGCTCTGAAACTGTAAGAACCGGCAAGAAGGTCTTTGCTGATTGCTCCCTTATCGCTTGTCTTAATGGGAATTCTGTCGCTTGTTCCTTCAAGAGGGGTTGCCTCTATGTTTACAAAAGGCGTTTTTGCGAGCAAAGTGTCAGATCCGCTTATATTAAGAATTTCTTTCGTTGAAAAACTGAACTCGCCCGTTGTGGACTGAAAATAAAATTTGGCCGTGTCTGAGGCGACTGAAAAGCCCTCCGCGTCCATCGCGAAAACTTTCCAGTAGTATGTTCCTGTTTTAAGTACAGAAACCGCGTCGATGGTAATCGTTGTGTCAATAGTACTTGAATTGAATACTGTTACTTTCGCATCAATAGTATTGGAAGTATCCTCAGAAACTTCTACCTCGGCATATTCATAAATATAAAATTGATAGGAATTAAGATCATCAGAAGAAGAAGAATCTCTCCAGCTGAATGTAATATTGGAAGATTCACTTGATTTAATAGTATCACTCAGATTTCCGTCATTAGGAGAAAGCCCGAAAGGAGAATAAAGTTTAGATTCGGCCTCAATCGTAAATTTATATTTGGGAGGAACAAGATTAATCGCGTTTGTTGACGAACCCAGCTGGTCGCCTGTGTAATTATTCAGAACTATCCATTCATAATCCTGTCCCGGCGAAAGAGGCGGGGCCTGCGGAAACATACCGGTCGGATCATCCTGACCGTAAATAACCGATGTAATTGAACTCAGACCGGCCGGAGTAATTATTTGCCATATAAAGCTGGCGTTCTTGAAGGTACCGGAGTCTGCGTTTATTTCGATTTCCTGATCAGAAACAAGAAGATGATAATAAGGTACATTTGGAACAGTAGTCCATTGGAATTCAGGAGTAGCCGTGGATATTTCGGCTTGATTTTCCGGTGATTCAAATGCCGGAGGTGTTCTGCTTTCTACAATAAACTGCATTTCATCAGACTGAAAATCGTTTTCTTTTGATTTTACAATATAATAGTAGAGCCCTACTCCTATTTTTTTTGTCTGCATGGCGGGAACAAAATTCAACGTTGTTGTCATGACTTCTGTTCCGTCAAGATCCGCGGTTGAACTCTCTCCCGAGACTCCGCCGGAACTTCCTGTATCTATAACAGCAAGTGTATCTATATCGGCGCTGTCGGGTTCTCCTTCGGGAGTCTCAACAAAAACGGTTATGGAGTCTGTATAATTGTCAGGATTCGCTCCTCCCGGTTCACGGCTGTAATAAATAACAACTTCTTCCGAGGGACCGGCAGGAATGGATGGAGTTATCGGCGGAGTAAAATATTCCGTATACATGAATTTAATCTGAACGATACTGCTGTCGGTTTTTCCGAGAAAAGGAAACTCAACAATACTGTAATCATAGGTCCCGGCTGCGAATATCACAGAAACTGTTAAAAAAATAAACAGGACTGATTTTTTTATCATACCATCCTCACATTAATTATTGAACATTCAAAAGGATATATCATTAGAAGTAATAAACAACCCCGGTTTTTATAGAAGGAAGCGGCAATATGTCCGCCTGAAGAATCAACCTTGTGACACTCCCTATTGTGACACCGCCGCCGAGAATCGGAAGGAGAGCCCGGTTCCCGATTTTTACGGGGGTCGCGTCTGATAAAAGATCATTCTCTCCCATCAGGTTGAAATCCATGCCGAATGTTCCAATTCTGAAGTTAATCCAGTTAAATTTTCCGTTCAGCGTCAAAATATGGTCTATATCGAAACCGAAATCGATATCTGTTCTTGTTTCCATTACCATAACGGGAGTAGAATCAATAACAGTCGATCCGCCCGAAGTTGTTGTATCATATGTGTAAATAATTTCTCCGTTTTCTTTTTTCTTGACCGGCACCTCTTCTTCGTGGAAAAGCGAGAGCGTTCCAAAGATTTTTGAGTAAGATATGCTCAATTTTCCGTCTCTTATTATGTCGAATGTAAATGTATGCCCCTGGGGAATCTCAAATTCCATGGCATTTTCTGTTAAATATGTAACAGAGTCGGACTGTCCTGTTTCTGTCTTCTCTTTAAGTTCCAGTATATCCGACATAATCTGATCTATAGAGTCCAGATTCACGCTGTCACCGACTACATTCAATTCGTCCGAATTGAATTCAAAAGTAACCGGGTCTATGAAAAAAGGAACAGCGTATTTGGCCTTGAAATTTCCTTCTATCATTTTCTTAAGACCGAACCTTGATGTTACTCTGAAACGTCCGTATTTTACCGCGAACGCCGGCGTCCAGCTTTCACCGCTGTACTTTCCCTCCATGTAGCCGCCTATGCTGCTGGTATCAAAATTCATGGGTATATTCTGAGATTCCGAAAGCTGATCCATATTTACGTCTATAGCGCCGAAAATTGTGGATGCTATTTTTCCGCGGCTTCTCATTTCGAAAATATTTCGGTGAAGGTTTATTCCAACCGTTACATCCCGAAGAGGTCTGAACGCATATCCAAAAGTCTGGGTTTGCCATCCCATATAAAAGTTGACCGGTACATGCATGTAGCCGTTTATCACCATTCTTGTGTCAACATCGTCTTCGCTCATGGTGGAATCTATATTAAAAGAAGTATTGCCGAAAGTCATCTGATAACCGAATTCAACGTTATTTGTAGTAGCAAAAGAAAAGACTCCTTTTAGCATTGGAACATTTACCCTGTATGACAGGTTCAGTTTCTGTGTCGCGCCGAGCTTCGGAGAAAAAGTCTTGTTTATTTCAACGCTCTCTTCCAAATACTCATTAACCTCAAACTCGCCTCCGGGAGAAATCGGAATATTGAGAGATAAATATCCTTCCGGATACTCAAAAGAAACGTCCGTCGGGTCTCTTAGTATATCATAAGAAACTCCCGCGGAAAAAAGTGCCATTGACTGTCCGGGGTTTAGTGTCAATGGAAGTTCCTGCGCCGGAACAGAAGCAAATAAAACAAGGAATATAGCTGAAAACGAAACTAAACGGATCAAACTCATATTCTTCCCTTCAGAAAAAAACCGAGAATTAAGCCTACCAATTATATCCAAAAGTTGTGAGTTCTGTCAAGTAAATTATTCCACCCCAATAAGATCTATTTTTATTCTTGAACCTTTCATACCGGTAACAGCCATCTTCAAACCTCCGACATCCTTGCCGTCCGCATATTCAGCGAAAGAATCCGGAGTACCTTTGAAAAGAATGTTAAGTAGAAGTTTTCCCCCTCCAAATCCTCTTTTATTCATAGAGACAATGTCCGGAAACTCCTTTATGACATCCTGAACCGCTTTTTGTGTACGGAAATCCGAGACATTAACAACGGTCAAAGAAAGAGACATTCCGTTGTTCAGCATATCCTGCCAACTTGAAACTATTTGCTCAAAAAGCTGCTCATCCATAAGTTTTTCGGAGGCTTTTTTTGACGCCCTGGCAATAGCAACCTGGTCGGATATGTGTACCGCGGCACCGTCGGTACTTTTTGAGGCTATAATCCTCGCGTTGGAACAATTTATGACTTTCGCTGTTATCGAAGCCTGCCCTGATTTCATTTGCGAGTTTTGAAGATACGGGTTGCTACCAAGGCTTCCGTTTACTTTACCGACCAGAATATACTCCGCGCCGTTCTGCGCCCCGATTTTTGAGGCGGCGGCGGCGTCTCCTTCAGTGGCTTTTTTGATAAGCTCGTCATCATTCTGCATTAAAGCAGCCACCACGCCCGCGTCAACAAGATCGAAACTTTTCGAGGATAAGTAATCAACTATCATGTTCTGAGCATTGTCGCCGTTTTCCTCACTGATAACCACCATCATTCTGGGTTTGTCCATAGATTCAAGAAGAATTTTTAAGGCGGCAAGGTCCTTTTTTATACTTGCAAGAGAAACATCCGCGTTGATTTTGACATAAAAAGTTCCGTCGGTCTGTTTTTCTTCATGCAATATTTCATAATCAAGAACAGACCCTTTTGTCTCCGTAAGTATGACGTCTTTATTAAGTTCAAAATTTTTGATTTCGGTCTGGGAAATCAGAACTGTACCTATTCCCTTTTCGACGGCTTCTCTCTTGGCCTCAAGAAGCGCGTCGCTTTTTGACGGGCCATAGCCTTCGGACTCTACTTTGATTGTTCCTGTCTCCGCCGACATTACCACCGAAATAAAAACGGACAGAAAAAGTATAATGGATTTCTGAAACATCGCGGTCTCCCCGGTTGTTTTGTATTATTTGTTCAATTCCTTGAGTTTTCTGATTACGAGGAGCGCTTCAGCTCCTGAAACAGGATCACTTATTCCGAACTCACCGTTCATTTCCGCGTCCATCACATTTTTATCGACAGCGTTGCAAATAGCGTTATAATATGGAGAAGAAGGATTTACATCCGGAAAACGGGATTTTGATGCCCCTATGTGTTTAGTCGCAAGAGACGGGTCTCTTAAAATCGCTATTAAAACATCCTCTACCATAAGCGCGTATTCAGAACGGGTTACTTTTTCGTCAGGCCTGAATGTATGATCGGGGTAAGGACTGAGGCCTCGTATTTGAAGACGGACAACTTCTTTAATAAAATTTTCAGCCCAGTGCCCAGAGACATCCGTTACGGCTTCTTTTTTAACTGAAGTCTCTGTTTTCATTTTTGTTTTGTCGGTTTCCGGAGCACGGAACCCGGTGTCATAATTTTTTGGGCGCTTTTTTTCTATGAGCTTTACCACATCAAGTTCATTTATAAAAAGGGCCGCAATATCGGAACGGCTGATTGTGCCGATAAGGGCTATTTTTTTACCAACAATGGTTCCGGGGGCTGCTCTTTGTATTTTCTGAACCGTAGCCCATTCTTTATCGGCTTCGGATGTATAGTCCTTATTAATCTCAAGCGTCTTTTGGAATTCCTCTCCGGCCTTAGAAAACATAAAGGCCTTCTTATATGTCCACCCTTTTCTGTAATGAGCTTCTCCTGACTGAGGATCTTTTTTCAAGGCCTCATCATAAGCATCTATGGCGTCCTCATACCAGTCCTCATCTTTTCCTCCCTGTTTTTCAAGGGTGATTATTATGCCTTCGGCAATATAAACTTTTGGGTTGTCATCATCATATTTTTCCGCTTTATCCACATATTCATAAGCCTCTTTAAATTTGCCTTTGCGGGCGCTCACAAGGGAAAGCCCTATATAAGCCGGTCCGTATTTATGATCAAGAGTCTTCGCGAGATTAAATTCAGAAAGAGCTTTGTCGAGTTTCCCATCCTCATAAAATTTCATTCCCTGTTTGTAGTGTACCTGGGGTGTATCCATGTGTCCTTCGGACCTGCGGGCTTTAGGACCACATCCGGCAACAAAAAGAATTACAGCCAGTGTCAACAGTAAATTTATGACGCGGCTTTTCGATGTGAGGTTTTTCATATATTTTCTCCTTTATAAATTTACAGTATGATTATAACTCTGCATTGTTCAAGAAACTTCAGGTTTTCCGCTGCGCTTCTGATCTGGTCAGCCTGGGTATTTGAAATCCGTATGTCGCATTTATTGGCTCCGAGGGCTTCTGTTGCCTTGAAGACCGCCGGCTTTTCTCCGATACGATCTTTGTTTATTCTGGCCTGATCAAGGGTCCTGGCATATCCTGCCATTCCATATTTTACCGCGAATTCTCTTGAAACATATGCAGAACCGTATATTTCCTTTCCGTCTTCGTCTATAATTTTGGGCGCTATGGCCGGTTTTACCTCTAGTCCGGAAGCGTCTATTATCATACCGGTAAAAACAGCCCCGGGAGCGGATGTGCTTTCCATGGATTTTACTGAAGGATTGTCGCCTATTTCTGAAGGAACAAGCTGGTCCATAATTCCGTCAAGAGGAATAGTAACAGCGATTTCAATTGTACCGTCACTCATATAATGAGGTTTATTCTCAAATTCAAAGTTTTGTATGTATCCATTTATTTTTGTTTTTATAACATCACTTTCCAGCATAAGATTTTTTACGGTTGTTGTGCTGTTTACGGGCATTCCTTTAACAAGTTCAAGAGCGTCTCTTATAGCGGTCAATTTTGCCACTCTAATTTTAGAGGCCCGGTTGCCTTTATCGCCGCTTACCCCAATTGCCGTAACGGTTCTGTTGACCCAGTCAACACCGGGTTCCGGTTTTTCCGCGGCAGAAGAAATTATACACAAAAAAATAACTAAAAAAAACAAACGGCTCCTCAGGTATATCATAATGAACTCCTTATAAAATTAAAATAACTATCATCTATGATTAGATTGTTTTAACGGTTTCTAGTCTATAATATAAAGAACTTTATTTTTACCCCCAATTGCAACAGTTTTCAAGCTTATAATATAAAAAAAATTTTTCCATAATGTTGTGATATAAATCACAATTAAATAATAAAATCGATCTATTTTTTTGATTTTCTGGGGAATCTATATATATTTTAAGTAATCGAAGCGTTTTTACTAAAAATAGATCGATTTAGAAAGGAAATAAAAATGAGAGCATTTATAATTTTGATATTGATTTTTTCGTTTCAGGTTTTTTCGAAAGCCTACTCGCCGAAAATTCTTACGCAACATACTGCCGATTTAAGCGGAGATTACCAAAATTTTCTGGAACACCCCGGCTTCAGCGGTAAAACCGGTCAGGAGCTTGCGGAAGCTGTTCATAATTACTTTGCTGATTCCGTTACCGGTTTTTATCATTTTGCTGATGCCCGTGAAGAAAACCGCTGGGTTGACAATAAGAGCGACTATAGCAGCAACGAAAGAGTTTCTCATTTACTGATTAGAGACCCGATAGAACTTTTCAACTCATATGGATACGGCCTTTGTTTTCATGTAAACCCCGCATACGCCGGAATGCTCGAAGCAACAGGAATGTTCGATTCTCTGGTTTGCGGAGGATACGGCAGCTGGCATACAATGATTGAGGTCCACTATGACGGAGACTGGCATTATTTTGATCCGGAACAAAGAGGCTATGTAAAAGAGGCGGACGGTCATATTCCTTCCTGGCTTGAGATTGGAGAAAACCCGTCAATTATGGACAACAATCCACATGGTATTTTTCCGTATTTTCCTTATCCTGATTCCCTCAAGGACGTGGGAATGATAACTCTCGAAATGTTTAAAAATTTTGCGGACACATCTTATCAGAAAAGGAACAATAATCCTCCTTATTATGAAAGATATAATAAACAATGGTATACCTGTCACACAATGGACTTTGTTCTGAGGAGAGGCGAGTCTCTGCGCAGGTATTGGCAATCGGACAGCCAAAGGGTTTTTATGATAAGAGAGCGGCTGGATACAGAAAATGAAAACTCTTATTGGGCGGCGCGCGCTCAGGAGCTCGAAGAAATCCACAACAAAGAACCTTACGGCCCCAAACCATGGGTTGCCCCGGAAAACGGAGGAAGCGTTAACACTACCGGAATAGGTGTTCTTAAGTATCAACCGGATCTAAGCTACGAGAGCGATTATTCTGACGGAATATTCAGGGACAGCAATATCGTTTTTGGGACAGAAGGCCCTGTTCTTGAAAATGACGGCTCAGGGTTTATAATTTTTCGGACATATTCTCCATATCTGTTTATTGGAAAACCGGGCGCAGATCTTGCCGATCTAAACGGCTATCATGACGGAGTCGTGCTCAGCTATCAAACATCAGGTAATACCACTGTGCAGTTCAGTAAAAATTTCGGTCATTCATGGACTGAGCTGGCGTCGGGTGCGGACCTTTCTAATTCCGAGGACCTTACATCCGAGTGTTACGGAATGTATGAATATTTAGTTAAATTTTCGTTTGTCGGAACAGCGGGGCAGGCAGGGCTTAATTCTTTCAACACAGAAACATGGTTGTCCGTTGCCCCGATGTCTCTGCCAAGACTGAAAACCGGAACGAATACAATCGGGTACCTAAACGGAGATGTCAAAGGAATGAATACTGTTCCTGTCAGATATCCGGTTATACTCAATGATTCAGCGCACACTAACCCGATGATAGAATCATTTTCCGGAACATATAAACCATACGATTTGATGGAAAAGGTTTACGGTGACATAACATTTAAAATTGAGGCTCCGGAAAACTCTTCGTTCAAGTGGTTCAATACGGCGGCTTCTTATTCCGTTCTTCCATGGACATCGGAAAAGGACTATAATATTTCAGTCTCAAACGACGGCAACTCTTACTCTCTGGCATATGATTTTGTTAAAAGCCCTTCCTGGACAAGACATTGGCTGCAGTACAGAGATACAACCGGTATTTTAAACGGTTACGGCAATGAGTTTTTTATAAAATTTCATGGAAACTCTCATGCGGTAAACGAAGTTATGATACACGCTGCCTACCAGGAGCAGAATTCCTTTAACGACCCTGTAAATGTTCGATACTGTTATGAAGAAAACGGAATGGAAAAAACCTATGAATTCCAGGCTGCTTCGGCTTCCGAAAGAAGCTTAGATATTACAGGTACAGTAAAAAACAAATATATTGAATTATCTGTACCGAACAGTTCTGTGCTTTCAATAAGCAAAGATAATTCTGTAAATCCTGAAGAAGAAGTTACAATAAGTGCATTTCCGAATCCTTTTAACCCATCGGTAAAAATAATAGTTTCCGGTAAGGATATTAATGCTCCTGATTCAAGAATAAATATTATGAACACAAAAGGCAGAATTTTAAAAACTTTTGTTCCTAACAAGATACCATACTCTTTTACATGGACTGCAGAAGGAATGTCTTCCGGAATTTACATAGCGAAATTTCAGAACAAAGAAAAATCTGTTTTAAAAAAAATTTTAATGCAGAAATAAAAAAAGGACCCTAAGGGTCCTTTTTTTTATTTCCCGGTTATATTAAATCAGACATCAAGCTCCTTAACAGTATGGGCATGGTCCTCTATAAATTTTCTTCTCGGCTCAACTTCGTCACCCATAAGTTTAGTAAAAATTTTATCGGCTTCGACTGCATCCTCAAGAGTAACCTGAAGAAGAATTCTTCTGTCTGGTTCCATGGTTGTTGTTGCGAGCTGTTCCGGGTTCATTTCACCAAGACCTTTATATCTCTGTATAGAAACTTTTTGATTTTTAGACTGATCTAATTCTTTTACAAGCCTGTTTTTTTCTTCGTCGCTAAACGCATATACCTCTCTTTTACCTTGTTTGATTTTATATAAAGGTGGTTGAGCAATATATAAGTGTCCGTCTGTAATGAGCTTTTCCATATATCTGAAGAAAAAAGTCATTAATAATGTCCGTATATGCGCCCCGTCAACATCTGCGTCGGTCATTATGATAATTTTATCATATCTTCTCTTTTCCATATCAAATTCATCATCGCCGATCCCCGTTCCGATAGCAGATATTAAAACTTTTATTTCTTCGCTCGAAAGAATTTTATCAAGTCTCTTTTTTTCAACATTAAGAATTTTTCCGCGAAGAGGAAGTATAGCCTGAAAAGACCGGTCTCTACCCATCTTGGCAGAACCGCCCGCAGAGTCCCCCTCAACAATGAATATCTCACAAATTGTTCTGTCTTTGCTTGAGCAGTCGGCAAGTTTACCGGGAAGGCTGCCCGTCTCAAGAAAGTTTTTTCTTCTGGAAAGCTGTTTTGCTTTTCTTGCGGCCTCTCTCGCTGTCGCGGCGCCTATACATTTATCAATTATTTTTTTAGCGACTGGCGGGTTTTCTTCAAGAAAAATTCCCAGTTTTTCGTTGAGGCTGCTTTCGACAATTCCTTTCACCTCAGGATTTCCAAGTTTATGTTTTGTCTGTCCTTCAAACTGGGGATTCGATATTTTTATGCTTATAACAGAAGTAAGGCCTTCTTATATATCAACACCCGTAATTGTAACCGGGTTCTTGCCTTTTAGCATGTTGTTTATTTTGGCATAATTGTTTATAGTACGGGTAAGGGAGCTTCTAAACCCGGCAAGATGCGTTCCTCCGTCAACTGTATTAATATTGTTAACAAACGAAAAAACTTTGTCCTTATAAGAATCGTTGTATTGTATTGATATTTCAAGATCAAAATTTTCCCCTTCGTTCCGGAAATAAATCGGTGGTTTATGAAGAACGACAATATCCTCGTTAAGATATTCAACAAAAGAAGCTATTCCACCCGGATAATAAAAAGAGTGTCTGTGATCTTCTTTACGCTCATCAATAATCGTTATCCTTATTCCCTTATTCAGAAAAGCAAGCTCTCTGAGTCTGGCGGAAAGAGTGTCAAAATTAAAAATAGTTTCTTCAAAAATTTCATGATCCGGCTTAAAAGTTACAAGCGTACCTGTTTCTTTTGTTTCTCCTGTAACCTTGAGAGGCCCGTCAGGAAAACCTCTTTTATAGCTTTGTTCATGTGTTTTGCCGTCCCTGAAAACTTTTACCTTGGTCCAGATACTCAAAGCATTTACACATGAAACCCCTACACCATGAAGACCGCCGGATACTTTATAACTGTCAGCATCAAACTTGCCTCCGGCATGAAGTGTCGTAAGCGCCACTTCAAGTGCGCTTTTCTTTTCACCTTCATGATAATCCGTAGGTATTCCTCTGCCGTTGTCCCTGACAGAAATAGATTCATCTTTAAGAATAATAACGTCTATTTTGTCACAATGCCCGGCCATCGCTTCATCTATTGAATTGTCTATAACCTCAAAAACAAGGTGATGAAGCCCCCGGGTATTTGTACTTCCAATATACATTGCCGGACGTTTACGTACAGCCTCCAGACCTTTTAGTACTTTTATGGAATTCGCCTGATATTGTTCACCGGACACGTTTTACCTCTTCTTTCGGAAATAGGAAATATTTCATGATGAAAATTTTCTTATATGAATATAATATCTTTCAGAATATTTTTACCGTTTTTTTTATTAATCCTGGTTATCAGCTCCTGCTTCATATAAAAAAGTTCGGCTTTCCAGACACTGTTCTCTACTTTAATATAAAGCGTTGATTTTTCAAATTTTACAAATTTGGAAATTGACGCTATTTTCTCACCTGTAACCTCTTTCCAACAGTCTGAAATATCATAAGAATTAAAGTGTTGTCTTATTTTAGAATTATTGTTTATAAGTAATTCAATCATTTTACCTATTTGTTCAGGGTCTCTTTTTTTCTGATTTCTTTTCATTTTAAACCGGGATTTTTTTTAAAACATTGTCTTTTTCTATAACATAAAAATAATTAATATTATTAAAAAAAGGTTCCATTTTTGGAGCTGCTATAAATACCTGATCAAATTTGTTAATAATTTTTAAAATTTTTTCGCTCCTTTCAGGGTCAAGTTCAGAGAAAATATCATCAAAAAGAAGTATTGGTTTTACTTCGGCTGTCATACTTATATACTCAATAGATGCCAGTTTAAGAGCCACAGCCAAAGAACGGCACTGGCCCTGGCTTCCAAAATCACGGTAGCTCCCATGATGGAAATGAAAATCTATGTCATGGAGATGAGGACCATTAAGAGTTTTTCTGAATTTAATTTCTTTTTCAAGTTTATCTGAATGATAGCCTGAGAAAATATAATCCGTTTTATTTCCGATATAAAAAATTTCAATGTTTTCTCTGTTAAGGCTTATATCAAAAATGTGGTTTTCGAGATCTTTTTTAATGTTTTCGATAAATCCTTTTCTCTTATCGATTATATATGAAGCTTTTTCAGACATAATTTCCGTATATGTTTTAAGAAGAGTTCTGTCCGGTATTTCATTTTTAAGCTCATAATTCTTCTGTTTAAGATTTTTTTTATAATCTTTTAGACAATAAAGATATTTACTGTCAGTTTGAGATAAAACAGAGTCTATAAATTTTCTTCTATAAGCGGGGGAATTTGATATTATATTCAAATCGTCGGGTCCGAATCCAACGGTTATAAATTTTCCTATATATTCTAAAACGGAATCTATTTTTTTTCCATTAAAGAATACTTTTCGTAAACCATCTATCGAATAATTTGCATTTACAGTATTCGTTGAGTCTTTTGAATCATATTCTATTGTGATATTAAAACATTCTTTATCAAACTTTATCATATCTTTAGCTGTGCCGCTTTTCAAAGGTCGAAAATAACCACAGTAATACACAGATTCCAGAAGGTTTGTTTTACCACTGCCGTTAAGCCCGGTAATAAGATTTATACCTTTCTGAAAATCAATATCAAGTTCAGAGAAGTTTCTGAAATTTGAAAGTTTAATTTTTTTTAGAAACAAATGAAAATATCAACTAACTGTTATTCAATAGATATTTTTTTCCAGGGTCCTTCGAAGTGATTATTTTTTTTATCAACCAGTCTGAGTCTTAAAAAATAATCCCCTTTTGCACACAATGTTGAAGAAGAATTCCTACCATCCCATTTCAACGCACCCGGCGGGATCCCTTTCCCGCTGAAAGATTTAATAATATCACACGAAGATGATTTTTCCGTGTCCGGTCGTTTACATATTACTAAAGCCCATTTTTTCAGTCCGGTGCCTCCTTCATTATCGGAGGCTTCAATAAACACGGTTAAAAAATCATCAACATTATCTCCATCAGGAGTAAAAGAATTTTTATCTGTAGTAATATTACCGAAAGGCTTATAAAAATCCTTTTCTATTCCATGCGAATAATCAATAGAAACATAATGATTTATATTTTTCTCTGATGAAAAAGAATTCCGTATTATTTGTGAGGAATAAGAAAACCGGTAATCCCCCGCATCGGTATTCAAAATAAAAGAGGGTCCGAAACCGGTTTTTGTATAAAAACTATTTTTTCCTTCTTTTTGATAATTAAAAGAAGAATGAAGCCCTAATTTTTCCTTAATAAATACAAGACTCAGAGAAACTCCGCCATTCAATGAATTCATTACTTCATCAGAATTACCGAAACCTCCGGCAACCGAAATATTGCTTTTTCCGCTTTCGTTGATTAATAGAGAAAGAGATGTTTCAAGTGAAGTCATTGTTTTTAAAACAGTATCATAACTTTCATAAAAAGAGGATGAAAGAAGATTATATACTGTAAATGCGTGACGCAGCTTGCTGAAAGGTTCTATTATATATCCGAAATCAAAATCCATATTTGTTTTGTTTTGAAACTCAAGAGACTCGTCAGAATAATTAAGAAAATGAGAATTCAATCCGAAAGAATAATTAAGAAAAGAGTAGCTGAAATTAAAAGTAAACCGATTTTCAGGAATAGAAGAATTGTTTCTTAATACACCCAATCCTATAACCGTATTATTAGATATTCTGGAAGTAAAAGCCGGATTAAAAGAAAAATGATTTCCGGAATATGAAGAGGAAAGACCGGTAATTAAATTTGGTGTTTTGCCGGTAAGCGCGGGATTTTCTAAATAGGAAAAAATTCCCCTGGAAACCGATACAGAAGCAAAACCGTGGTTTGAAGACTCAGGATTCCAGGAATCTTTTATAAAACGGTATTCATTTATAGCTGAAGAAAAAGTTAAAATTTTGAAAAAAACAACAGTAAAAAAAATTTTTGAGTTAAGCATTCTCTTCAACTGTTCTTAGAGGCATAAGAAGGAATAAAGAATTTTCACCTTCTTTATGCTCAGTAGGAACTATAATGCACGCGTTTAAAGAAGATTTCATATTAAAACTCACTTCTTCGGTATTAACAAGTTTCAGTGTTTCTGAAAGAAACTGAGAATTAAAGGCTATTGATATTTCCTCTTCGTTATAAGACACAGGAATTTCTTCCGAAGAATAAAAAGAAGTTTCTTTATTGTGTGCGCTAAGACTTAAAGAGCCGGCTGAAAATTTAAAAAGTATCTGTTTTGTATTTGTGTCCGACGAAAGACTTACAAGATTAATTTTATTAAGAAGAATACTTTTATTTACAATAGCGGTTTTTTTATTATCTTTTGGTATAACCTGTTCATAATTAGGATATTTTCCCTCAATTATTTTTGAAAAAACAGTGGTCTCCCCCATGCTGAAAATACAGAATTTTTCACTGACTGAAATTTCTATTTCATCCGGAGAAAAAATATCGATCGTTTTTTGTATATGAGAAGCGGTCTTCCTTGAAATAATAATTCTTGAGTCTTTTTCAATACCTGTATCAGACTGAATTTCATAAAGGGCCATTTTATGTCTGTCTGTAGCTACCATTCTTATTCTGTTTTTATTTACCTCAAAATTCAATCCCCTTAAAACAGGCATACTTTCGTCAGTAGAGGCCGCGTAAACAACATTACTTATTAATTTTTGAATACTTTCAGATTTAATTTTAAAACTGTAAACATCTGAAATGGAAGGAATAGATGGAAAATCAGCAACATCCGCTACAGGAAGCTTTCCTTTATATTTTTCAGCCTCTATTACCAGAAAATTTTCCTCGACTTTAAAAGCAACCACAACTTCCGGAAGGTTTTTGATTATATCAAGAAGCTTTTTACCACTTACCAGTATATCCGTATCCTGAACCACATCAGCGGGAACGGATCCGGTAATAAACATATCAAGGTCAGTAGACGAGATTTTTAATTTATTATTATTTCCGGAAATATGGATATATGATAAATATGGAATCGTCGTTTTGGTTGATATGGCACTGACAACATTCTGAAGCACAGAAAGAAGATCTGATTTTTTTATATTGAACTTCAAATTTATTTCCCCTCAAAAAGAATGATTAATTTCAAAAAAATATAAATTAAAACCAAATATAATACAAGAAAATATTTATTTGAGTGATACTAACAGCCTACTAATATTAAATTTTTTATTAATTTAAATTTATTAATATTATAGTAGTGTTGATATTGTTTATATGGTGTTTAATTTATTAAAAATCAGCAGATTACATTAAATAAAAAAATGTTCAAAAAACATCGGTTGTTAAATTTAACATGTTATCAACAGTCAATCGGGTTGTTCTTCAAGAACTTATTAAATTTAAATAGCTTATTAAAGGTTTTCAGTTATATTTTTTTTAATGTTTTCTATATCATTTCCAAGCTGTTCATCTTCTTTTAGAAGTTTATTTATGTTTTTAATAGAATGTACAACCGTACTGTGATCTTTTCTAAAGTAGCTTCCTATATTTTTTAAGGAATTGGATGTCATTGTTCTTGATAGATACATTGAAACTTGTCTGACCAGGGCTACTTCTTTTTTTCTTCCTCCGAAAAGAACATCATTAATATCTATTTTATAACCTTTATAATAGTTAATAACACTTTCCGTTATTTGTTCAATATATATCTTTTTTCTTGCGATTCCGGTTCCGAATTTTAGAACATCCTTTGCAAGATCAAGTGTTATTTCAAGCCTGTTGTTTATTGATGAATAAGCTAAAAGTTTTATTATACATCCCTCAAGCTCCCTTATATTATCGGTATTTGAAGCTATATATCTTATGATATCCGGAGAAAGTTCAAAACTATGATTCTCTGCTTTTTTATTTAATATAGCAATTTTCGTTTCAAGGTCAGGAGGTTGAATATCAACAGAAAGACCCCACTGAAATCTTGAAACCAACCTGTCTTCTATTCCTGAAAGTTCTCTTGGCTGTTTGTCGCTTGTTATAATAATCTGTTTTGAACGCTGATAAATGGTATTGAAAATGTGAAAAAATTCTTCCTGTGTAGATGATGTGCCGGACAAAAAATGGATATCATCAACAAGAAGGATGTCCAAATTATTAAAAGACTCCCTGAATTCCGCGGTTTTGTTTTTTTGTATGTTTTCTATGAGATCTCTTTGCATTTTATCTGCGGAAACATATTTTATATTAAGGTTACTGTGATTCTTAACGGCATAGTTTCCAATGGCAAAAAGAAGATGTGTTTTACCCAGACCGCTTTTCCCGTAAAGGTAAAGAGGATTAAACTTATTATTACCGGGTGATTCCGCTACCGCGTGTGAGGCGGAATACGCAAACCGGTTGTTTCCGCCTACAACAAAATCGTCAAAGGTAAAATCCGGATTAATTTCACCTTTATTAACATTGACTTTTTCTTTTTTGTCAAATTTCTTTTCATAGACAATTTCTTTATCGGTAAAAATAAGATTAATTGGGAATCCGCATATATTTTTAAGAAGATTTTTTATTTTATCGGAATGATTACTTTCTATGAATTCCATAAAAATGGCGTCTTTTACAAAGATAATAACCCGGTCTTCGGAAATGACAAGAGGTTTAAGCGGTTTTATCCATGTTTTGAAAAGACTGCTGTCAAATTCTTCAGAAGCTTTTTCCAGGAAATGTTTCCAGCATTCGTTTTTATCCATTTGAGGATAAATATATTACTTTTATCAGCCATAAAAAATGAAATTTTAAATATAAACAGGTAAGAATAGATTTTCGTAAATTACTGTATTAAAAGATTTTCTCTTGACTGTTAACATCAATAATTTATATCTTCTCCCAGTAAAAACATTGATTTTAATTAAGAGCAATCAGATATAAAGGAGCGAAAATGGCACATCTGACATTTCAGCCTAGAAACCGTAAGCGCAAAAATAAACACGGGTTTCGTAAAAGAATGAGTACAAAAAATGGTAGAAAAGTCCTTTCCAGAAGAAGAGCAAAAGGAAGAAAATCTCTCACAGCCTGATACTAAAAGACACTTTTGTACCTTAAAGAAGAAAAATGACCTGGAAATTTTATTCAGATCTGGTAGAAAAAGCGGATCTGAATTTTTTAAGGCTTATTACATACCGGAGATAAATGATGGTTTTTCTTATTGCGTCAGTGCTCCGAAGAGAATTTTTAAAAGAGCCGTAGACAGAAACAAATGTAAGCGGTTTATGCGGGAAATGATTAGAGACCATTCTTTTTGTAAAGAAAATAACGGAGAATTTCTAATGATCTGCATAAATAAAAATACTTTAAAAACAGGTTTTTCTGAGTTAAAAAAAGATTTTTCTTTCCTGATTGATAATTATACAATATGAAAAAGGCAGCCGTTATTTTAATCAGGGTATATCAAAAGTTAATTTCCCCTTTCTTGCCTTCTTCATGCAGATATATTCCTACCTGTTCTGAATATTCGGTCTCCGCATTTGAAAAATACGGATTTATTACCGGTGCTTATTTGTCAATAAAAAGGATATTAAAATGTAATCCCTTTTTTCGGGGTGGAGAGGACCCCTTAATATAAATTATGGACAGAAACACTTTTAAAGCGATAATCATTATCATCGTTGGGATCATGTTTTTTTCCAGTGATCTTTATATGAATAAAATAGCCCCGGCTCTTTTTGGCACAGAACCGGTAAAAAGGAATACAAATGATGAGGTTCTTGACCGTAATAATAATGAAGCCGTTGAAACAATAAACGAAAAACAAGAATCAGATTATGATTCAACAGGAAAAGAAGAATCAAATTCTTTGAGTCTTTCCGGGGAAACGGAAGAAACTGTTGAAGAGCGGCTGATTACAGTTATAACAGATAAATATTACGCGCAATTTTCTTCAAAAAATGGATTACTGAAAAAATTTGTTTTTTCAGAATATGCGGGAAGAGACTCTGATTATGTTTCAATAATACCCAGAGATGAAGGCGTTCTTGGAGTTTTTCTGAATAATGATAAAAAGAAAATATATGATTTCAGTTTTTCGGGCCCCGGTATAGATTCGTCCGCTTCAGAGGTCGTTGTAGATAAAAGTTCTGTTTTAGTAATGAGGGCAGAAACGGAATTCGGTTTGCTTGAAAAAAGATTTACTTTTTATGAAGGAAGCTATGATTTTGATTTGGAAATTATTTCTGATAAAAACATAGACATATCCTATGATCTTGAATGGAATGCCGGAATTGTTGAATCGGAAGAAAACCTGCAAAAAGGCCAGGATGAACTTGAGGCATATATAAATTATGGAGACGATGTTGAGAAAGTCAGCATTGACAAAGATGAGCGTGTTGAGAAGCTTAGCGGTTATACAAGATGGATCGCTCTGAAATCAAAATATTTTTTGGCGTCAATACAAAACCCTGAAGAGAAAGATATTGAAAGTGTTTTCAGATATATTAAGCTTGATGATGAAAATAAACAAATGGAAAAATTTCGTAACCGGGTAAATACGGGAATGAAATTCAGTAATGTACGGTCAGACGGATATGAGAAATACCGGATTGTGGTTTCTCCGGCAAAACACTCGTTGTTGAGCAGTTATGGAAATGATCTGGAAAAAACGGTATTTAGTGGATATGGATGGTTTTTCAGAGCGGATATCTGGTTTCCTAAACTATGCGCTCTTGTTTTATGGCTTTTAAATGCTTTTTATAAACTGATTCCGAATTATGGTGTTTCAATAATATTTTTAACAATTATAAGCAGAGTGGTTACTTTGCCGATGACATTAAAAAGCGCCAAATCAATGGCAGGTATGAAAGAAATTCAGCCAAAAATTCAGGAATTGAGAGAAAAATATTCAAATGACCCGGTCAAGCTTAATAAAGCAACGATGGAACTGTATAAAAGGTCCGGAATAAACCCGGTTTCCGGTTGTTTGCCTATGTTTTTGCAGATGCCCGTATTTATATCTTTGTTCGTTACTTTGAGAAAATCAATTGAGCTTAGAGGAGCGGATTTTGTTTTTTGGATAAAGGATTTGTCTCAACCGGATGTTTTATTCAAATTACCATTTGAACTTCCATTCATAGGGACTGAAATCCATTTTCTGGTTTTTCTGATGTCAATTTCAATGTTTTTCCAAAGCAAAATGACAATGCAGGATCCGAAACAGAAGATGATGGTTTATTTTATGCCTGTGATGCTTTTCTTCCTTCTTTATAATTTTCCGTCAGGACTTCTGGTGTACTGGACACTGAGCAATATTATCGGCGTAATACAGCAGTATGTGACAAATAAAAAGAAAGCAGCCTCTTCATGAACGGAGCTTTTTTATAAGGGTTTCCCATTCTGAAAAAGAGTTTGCTGTATTTTTTCCTTCTTCGATCCAGTTTTTTACATATTCCAGGTTGCTTATACCCCCATAGGCAACGGTGCCGTTTATATAATAGTAATTTTTATGCAGCAGACCGGACATAACTGCTGGTACATGAAGAACGCTCATGGATGTCTCAATTGTTTTTCTTGTCAGACCATAGATCCACATTTCATCATTAGAATCCGGTAGAGAAGAAAGAGCCTGCCCCGTGCCGACATTAACAACAAAAGGTTTCAAAAGGCTTTTAAAAAGAAATCTTGATTCAAGATAAGAGATATATGAAGGATTAGCCGAGATAACCGCACCGTCTATATAAGTTCTTCTTTTTTTTGGCATTTCTATGGGGCCGGGAAAAGTATTTGGATTAACAGAAAGGGACCCATATGATATGTTTTCTATTTTCATGGGAGTAAAGTAAAAAGGCGCGGAACAAGAAGCTCTTACAGCTTCCCAGGTTTTTATTTTATTGGTTCCATGAAAGGGCAGGCCTTCGTGATCATAGGTACTGAAAACGCATAATCTACCGGGAGACAAAGAGCTTTCGCTTGCGGTACAGGAAACCATCGGTTTATTTTTCGAAAAATCAGAAAGCTTATTGTCTTCTCCGAAATAAGATCTGAGCTCATGTTCAAGAATATCCGAATTAAACTTGGAGTTTTTAAAAAAGAGATCAATAATACCCATTAGCGGATATTTGGAAAAAATTCTTTCGCCTACCTCAAGGTATATATCTTCAATTCTTTCCGTAGGAAATTTCAGAAGACCCGACATAAAAGCGATTATAGATCCGGTGCTTACTCCGCATATAAGATCAAAAATATCATATAGTTTTTTTCCGGTATCTTTCTCGATCTGCTTTAGAATCTGAAGGGTAAATATTCCTCTTAGGCCCCCTCCGTCAAGGCAGAGGATTTTTGGTCTTCGGAATATTTTGTATTCACTTTTCAAAATAAATTTCCCCGAAAAATTCCGGCCGGTGAAAATCCGGTTTATCGCTGTTTACTTTATTCCATGAAAGAAAATGAGGTTCTGTAAGACGGTCTCCACATTTGTAAAAATTAGCACGAAAAGATTTTCCACGCAGATCATGTATTTTGTGATGCTCTAAAGCGGACAAAGGTATCTTTAAAAAAAGGTCCCATGTAAAGCTACCGGTTTTTTCTTGAAAAGGCGTAGTTCCAAGAGAAGAAAGTTTTTCTATACTGTCTATGCTTTTGCCGGAAAGGGGGTTTCTGTCGTGTCTGTTTTTACCGAAAAAGCAAAGAGTTGTCCCTATACAGTTAAATTCAAAATTATAATAGCCTTTTTTGTCGGGAGAAAGAAAAAATTCAACACAGCTGTCTTTACAAACCATCTCATTGTTTTTTGTACATAAGGCAAGAATATATTTTTCAGAAACAGAATAATTAAGAAAAATGGATTTATTATCATGGGCTATTTTAAAAGAGACAGTCGGCTTATAATTAAACCCGGGCCATGAACAGTTTGAAACAGAATGAATTAGACTATCACTTCCGGAAAAATAGCTTTCAGGTTGTTCTGTTTTTATAAATGGAACCGAGAGTTTTTTCATGAAATCCAACAGGTAATTCCGGACATTATCATTTCAATTGAGAAGGTCCCTATAATAAGAGACGCGATTCGGCCAGCTATGTCTATATATCTTTCAACAATTAATTCGTTTCTTGGTTTAACGAAATCATAAACAAATTTCAGAATGATCATTATTATAACTGAAAAAAAGATAGACGAAAAAATAGATATTGAAGCAAGTGGTAAAACCAGGTTTTCCCCCGCAAGAACAGCCCCTCCTACAGTACCTGGGCCGATCATTATAGGCATTGCTATTGAGCCGCTTGAAGAGGAGGGGTTTCCCCTGATGCCTTTAAACGCCGTGTTTCCAAGAAAAATAAAACGTATTGATATAATGAGAAAAACAATGCCGCCGAAAATCTGAAAAGAATAGAATTTAACTTGAAGAAAGCCGCTGAAAAAAGATGTTCCTGCGTAAGCAAAACAGGAAAGAACAAAAAAAGAGATTAATCCGGCATTAATCAAAAGCTTGCTGAATGATTTGTGATTAAGGTCCTGAACAAGATCCAGAATATATATAATTAATAAAAATGGATTAAGAAGCAAGAAGAGAAATAAAGAAGATTTTATAATTTGAGATGACATAATAAGTGCATTAATATTTAAACTATTTCATCACCGCCCACATCATAAACTTCCGGGTCGATTTCTTCCATAGGCGGGAGTTCTATATCGAAAACTTTTTCAAGTTCCTTTTCTGAGTGAGCAATGGTTACAAGATCAGAAATATTGTTTATTTTTAAGAGATCGGTTACATTTTCTGACGGAGACAAAAGACAAAATTTTCCGCCATTTTTGCTTATTCTTTTATTAAGATTAATTATGAGCATAATGCCGTTACTGTCTATAAAACTTATTTTAGACAGGTCCAAAGACAGATATTTAGGGTTTTCTTTTAAAATATTAATCATTTTTTTCTGAATTTTCAGCATATTGGCGACTATCATGCGCCCTTTTATATCAACACATTTTATTCCGTCCTGAAGGTCCCGTATTGATATATGTATGCTATTTTCATCTTCTTTCCCGACAAATTCTCTTTTTATTGTTTCCTTTCCTGTTGTAAAAAAAGTAATGTCATTCTCAAGGAAACGAAGGTTTATTTCATCAGCATAATAACGGGTTCTTTCGTCGTTCTTTTCTTTTTGGCCTATAATTATTTTTGGAGAGGCCTCCGGACTTTTAATTTTAGAGAGATCAAAAACCTCTTTTGAAAAATCGTAAATAAAGACGTTTTTAACTCCGGGTTCAAAATCAGTCTCGGGTTTTTCAAACGACGTTTCTAAAATATTTTCAGTAAGATTTTTGGTAAAAGCAAAAACAGGATTGAACTTCTCCTTTTTATTTTTTATGTAAACAATTCTGGTTTCTTCGTCTTTTCCCGGTATGCTCATGTCCGGATCAGGGAAGGAGCGTTTGTCAATATTAAGAAATTTATTGAACATATTCATCTGTTCAAAAATGTCATCAAAAAACTTAGATTGAAGACCGTGCGGCAATTTCAATTTTTTAAAAATTTCATCCGTAGGATAATGAATGAAATAATCAACATCTTTACCTATAGATAAGCTTCTGGCTATTATGTTTGCCAGGCCTACGCATTGTGTAATACCCGAATCTTCAGAATCTTCAGCAATCTCAAGGTATCGGTGATTGTTTTTCATACTGTTTATTATTGCAGAGGGAAGCTTCCATTTTTCAAAAAGCTCCGCGGAAAAGTCTGTGTGATCAACGCCGGTTGTTTCTTTTTCGGCATCAATAAATTTTATTGGAGTGTTTAGTGTTTTTTCTATGACCTTAAAAAAAACATTGCCCATAAACTCATCCATTATCATAATTCCAAAATCATGGAGGAGGCCGGCAACAAAGGCGTCTTCGGGGTTTGCCACGCCGCTTGTAGATGCCAGTTTTTCGGAAATGACAGCTGTGGCAAGAGAATGATACCAAAAATCTATTCTGTCAAAACCGGTGCTTTTTTCATCTTTTGAGAAAAGGTTAATTACAGACATTGACATGGCTATATGTTTCGTTTCGTTAAAACCTATTCTGACTATAGCTTTTTTTACGTCTGAAATCGTCTTGTTGTTTCTTGTCGCAAAAAGGACAGAGTTACATACTTTGAGGATTTTGGCTGTTATAACCGGGTCTGACTTAATTACCTTTGCGAGGTCTGAAGCACCGGATTCTTCACTGCTTGAGATTTTTAGTAGTTTAGCAACAGTAAAAGGAAAAGCAAGAACTTTGTCTACATGAGAAACTACGGCATTAATTTTTTCGGAACCGGCTTTGTTTTCATCAAGCATTATTTCTGAAAGCTCTTGCTCCTCCTCGTTTTTGTTTTTTTCAGAAGGGAGGGATTTTAACCTTAAAAGACGCTGGAATTTTTCCAGAAGATCTTTAGCCTTAAGAGGCCTCGATATATATTCATTTGAACCGGAAGCAACAAAGCTGTTAGTGATGAATTTGTCGGAATGACTGCCGAAAGAAATGATTGGTGTTTTCCTTGTGTTTTTGTTGCGGCGCACCATTTTCATATAGCTTATTTGATTAACATAGTTTGACGGCATTTCAATTAGAATAAGCCTCGGTTTAAATTGGAGGATCTTAAGATAGTTTGCATAGTCCGGGATGGATGAAATAACCTTAAAAGAAGACTGTTCAAGTAGAAGCTTTAATACTTCTTCCTCTTTTTTATTGCTTGATATTAAAAGAATATTATTCATGAATTTTTCTTTTGAGAGACACCAGTATAAATCATATTAAATCTAACTAATGAGGTCAATAAAATATTCATAAAAATTCAATTATTTTAATAAAATTTACAATTTAAAATAGGATTAGTTATTGATAAAATGAAATTATTATTTTCTCTTTCTATGAAAGAAAAAATAATTGCGGCATTTTCAACTCCAGATCAAAAAAGCGCAGTGGCAGTTTTGAGAATAAGCGGAGCGGGGGTGGTAGAAATATTGTCTGAATATTCGGACAAAAAGAATATTTTCAGAGAAACAGGAAAACTTTCGCTGTGTGGTTTTGTATTTGAGGATAAACTCATTGATAAAGTAATGATGGTTTGTTTCAGAGCTCCGCACAGCTATACCGGCGAGGACGTGGTTGAAATTCATTGCCACGGGAGTCGGTATATAAAATCAAAGATTCTTGAATCTCTTTACAAGTCCGGGATAATGCCTGCCGGCCCCGGGGAATTTACAAAACGTGCTTTTCTTAACGGCAAACTGAATTTGATTGAGGCGGAGTCTGTTATGGCGATCATAGGCTCCGAGTCAGAGGTGGAAAATGATGCTGCGCAAAAAGCCATGAGTGGCAACATAACAAAGAGTCTGGAAAAAATAAGAGAAAATGTGCTAAAGTCGCAGTCTGCTATAGAGCTCGAGCTCGATTTTTCAGAGGAAAACATAGGGCAGTTCGGATTGGACGCTTCAAAAAAATTTATTGACGAGGCGATAGGCATTTATATAAAAAACTTTGATGAAACCTGTGAAATTTCGGATTTGGGAAAAGGTGTAAAAATAACCCTGACCGGCCACGTAAATGCCGGCAAGTCCAGCCTGTTTAACAGGATTCTCGGTGAAGAAAGGTCCATTATTCATAAGGTCGGGGGAACAACAAGGGACCGAATTTCGGAAACCGTAAATATTTGCGGACTGAAAGTCTCTTTTTCCGATACAGCAGGAATAAGGAGGGCCGATGACGAGATAGAAATAATGGGTATCGACAGAGCAAGACAGAGCATAGAGCAGTCTGATGTTGTAATAGCTATTTTTGATGGCTCGGCTGAACCCGACCCCCATTGTATGGAGGTCAGGAAAATGCTCCTAAACAAGAAAACCATATATGTTGTCAACAAAATAGACAAGGGTGTTGACAAGGTGTTTGAGAAAACAGTTGAAAAGAGGATTCTCGCTAAAGAAAAGGTTTTAAGAGTTTCGGCTAAAAATGGAGAAGGTTTTGGCCGCCTGCTTGAAGAAATTTCCGGTGAATGTAAAAGAAGGAAGGAAAAAACCGGAAACATGCTTATAGCTGCTTCAGGAAGACAGAAAAAAGGGCTTGAAAATATTCTTGCGGGGCTTAAAAAAACAGCGGATTCTGTAAATGAAAAACTACCGGAAGAAATCATATCCGAAACACACAGAGAGGTTATTCGCGAAATAGATCTCTTAACGGGGAGGGCCGGCGGCAGAGACGTTCTGGACGAGGTCTTCTCTTCTTTCTGTATCGGCAAATAGAAAAGGTTTCACGTGAAACATTACGATGTAATTGTTGTTGGAGGAGGACACGCGGGTATAGAGGCTGCTTCGGCTGCGGCCCGAAAAGGAGTCTCTGTTCTGCTTGTTACACACAAGATAAAATCTGTGGGCCATATGCCTTGCAATCCCGCCATCGGGGGGTTGGCCAAGGGAATTATTGTCAGAGAAATAGACGCGCTTGGGGGTTTGATGGCTAAGGCGGCAGATCGTGCCGGAATACAGTTCCGAATGCTTAACAAAAGCAAAGGCCCTGCTGTGTGGTCTCCCAGGGCGCAAATGGACAGAGTGAAATATACCGAGACTATGATTGGATATTTGCAGGAATATAAAACCCTGGATATTTGGGAGGACCATGCTATTAAAATAGTTTCATCAAATACCGGGTCCTGGGTTGTTATAACAAAAAACCGGGGAGAGGTTGAGGGTGGCGCTGTTGTAATTACAGCCGGAACATATATAAACGGAATCATGCACAAGGGTAAAGAAAAGACCGATGGCGGTTGCCTTGATTACAAATCTAATGAAAACTTGTCTGAAAGCCTTCTTTCTCTCGGGATAAAAAGAGGTCGATTAAAAACAGGCACTCCGGCCAGAATTAAGAGGTCCTCTGTAAATACCGATTCCCTTCAGATACAACATGGTGAAAATCCTCCGCCTTATTTTTCTTTTATAACGAAAAAGGACAAAGCCCGGGAACAGGAGCCCTGTTTTGTAACTTCAACAACGATAGAAACAAAAAAAATCATAGAAAAAAATCTGAGCAGGTCTCCTCTTTTTGACGGAACAATCACCGGAATCGGACCACGCTATTGCCCCTCGATCGAAACCAAAATAGTCCGTTTTCCCGACAAAGATACACATCAGATCTTTATTGAGCCTGAGGGTTGGGCCTCAGAAAATTATTATATAAACGGATTGTCTAATTCTTTTCCTGAAGAAATTCAAAAAGAAATAGTAAGATCTGTAACAGGCATGGAGAGTGCTCAAATTAGTAAATACGCCTATGCAATCGAATATGACTTTTTTTATCCTGAACAACTTAAATTTACTCTTGAGTCAAAAATCGCAGAGCGGCTTTTTTTAGCCGGGCAGGTGAACGGAACTTCCGGATATGAGGAAGCGGCCGCCCAGGGCCTTGTTGCCGGAACAAATGCCGCTAACAGCATACTTCGAGAGCCGCCTTTCATTATGACCAGAGCAGAATCTTATATCGGGGTTCTGATTGACGATATTATCACCAAAGGTGTTTCAGAGCCATATCGAATGTTTACCTCAAGAGCAGAATACAGGCTTCTATTAAGGCAGGACAATGCCGACTTGAGACTTCTGGATAAAGCAGTAAAGCAAAGGCTCATATCAAAAGAGCGTGCCGGTTCAGTAAAGGAAAAGAGAAAAAAAGTAGAAAATCTGCTGGAATCTCTTAAGAAAACAGCCATAAGCCTTAAAGACTCTGAAAAAATCTTAATCACCAAAGGACTGTCTGCTCCGAAAGAGGGGAAAAAGATATTCGACTTTTTAAAACGTCCGCAGATACGTATTTTCGATATTCCTTCTGAAATATTAAATAATAACTGTGATGAAGACATTCTTTTAATAGGCGAGGCTGAAACAAAGTATTTTGGATATATAAATAAGCAAAGAACCGAGGCGGAAAAGCTGAAAAAAGAGGCGGAAAAAATAATACCTGAAGCTATAGACTATGATTCCGTCCCGGGGCTTCTGACTGAGGCGAGGGAAAAGCTGAAAAAGGTGAGGCCCGAATCAATAGGGAGGGCTTCCGGTATTTCGGGTGTAACCCCTGCGGACATATCTATATTGCTTGTTTATCTTGCAAAATTAGCCCGGGAAAGGTGACTGTTTCACGTGAAACATTCGGTTAAAGATTTGGAAGCAGACTTTTCCGGCGAAGCGGGCGAAAAAATATCAGAATATCTGAGCCTTATTCATCGGTACAACAAAAAGCATGCGCTTATATCAAAAAAAATGAATGAAAAAGAAATGCTTGATGAATTGGTTTTCGATTCTCTTGCTTTAAAAGCGTTCAAGATACAGAATAAATATGAGGATATTGTAGACATAGGGTCCGGAGCGGGTGTTCCCGGGATTATATTGTCGGTTTTTTTGCCAGCGAAACGGTTTTACCTTGTTGAGTCGAGGAGAAGCAAGGGGGAGTTTATTAAAACAGCAATATCCCGTCTCGGCCTAAAGAATGTAGAGTTAGTTTCAGCAGATTTTTTTTCTGAAAAATTTAACGACGGTTCTCTTTTTGTCGCGAAGGCTTTCGGGGGAGAGGAAAAGATTTTAAAAAAAGTGTTGAAAGAAAACCGTCATTCCGGTTTTGTCTGTTACAAAACCGGTCGTTTTTCAGTAGAGGCGGATCGTATTGCCGATAACGTTGGTTGTAATTACAGCGTGTTTTCATATGAAATACGCCCGGGATTAGAAAACAGGGCTCTGTTTGAGTTTTTTTCTGATAAAAACTCTTGCGTTTATTGAAAAGAATTAACAATATTATTCTATTAATATGGGAAAAATAATATCAGTTGTAAATCAAAAAGGCGGCGTCGGTAAAACAACGACATCCGTGAATATTTCCGCATGCCTTTCTGTTCTGGAAAAGAGGGTCCTCCTTATTGACCTCGACCCTCAGTCAAATGCCACGACAGGTTTGGGTATTAATAAGGAGGATTGTGAATTTTCTGTCTATGATCTTCTTGTAGAGGAAGATGGAACAGAAGAGGGGTCTTTCTCTTTTAAAAGATCCATAAAAAAAACCGATCTTCCTTATATGTTTGTGCTGCCTTCAAACAATGATCTTGTGAGCGCGGAGTTTGCCCTTTTTAAAATGATTTCCAGGGAGACCAGGCTTAAGCAAAAAATATCCAAAGTAAAAGATAAGTTCGACTATATAATAATAGACTGCCCTCCCTCGCTCGGTCTATTAACAATCAACGCCCTAAGCGCTTCTGATTCGGTTTTAATACCGATACAATGTGAATACTATGCTCTAGAGGGTCTTGCCGAGCTTCTTAATACGATCAGAGTAATAAAAAAGACGCTTAACAATGATCTTCAAATTGAGGGCGCCCTTTTAACTATGTATGACCCGCGCCTGAACCTTTCCAAGCAGGTCAAGGAAGAAGTGGAAAATCATTTCTCCGGAAATGTTTTTAAGACCATAATAAATAGAAATGTAAAATTAAGTGAGGCCCCGAGTTTCGGCAAACCGATAATTAAATATGACATCAAGTCGGCAGGATCGGAAAACTATATGTCGCTGGCCAAGGAGATAGTAGATGGCGTCTAAGAGAAGACTCGGCAGGGGCCTCGAGGCCCTTATTTCAAAAAAACCCGAAGATTCTTTTGAGGAAACAGGCTCTTCGGATAACAACGGTAATTCCTTTTCCGCAGGAATAATAGAAACGCCCCTCGATAAGATTGAGCCGTCTCCTTTTCAATACAGAAAAGTTTTTTCTGAAGACAGCATAGCGGAAATGGCAGAATCTATAAAGACCCAGGGCCTTGTTGAGCCGGTTCTGCTTCGTCCTCACGGGGATAAATTTCAGATTGTTTGCGGAGAAAGACGATTCAGGGCTTTTTGCAAATTGGGTAAAGAAACAATACCATCGGTTATCCGCAAGTTTACCGACAAAGAGATTTCTGAAATAGGCCTTATTGAGAATATACAGAGGGAAGATCTTAATGAAATTGATCTTGCGTCTGCCTACAATGACCTTTTGCAGAAACACGGCTACAGTCAGGAAGAGCTTGGAAAAAGAATAGGAAAAAGCCGCTCATCTATAACAAATATACTGCGTCTTTTAAAGCTCCCGGAAGAGGTTCGAAGCGCCCTTGTTGACAAAAAAATTTCTTATGGCCATGCAAGAGCTCTTATATCGGCGGGTACTGTAAAAGAGCAAGAAGCTTTACTTGAAAAAATAATTTCTGAATCACTGAGTGTAAGAGAGCTTGAGAGAATACTTAATCCTCAACCTAAAGAGCCCCTTGTAAAAAAGAAGACTCCGCCAAAGGATCCGGACATTATTTCTCTTGAAGACGAGCTTTGCAGAAAGTTAAATTCGAAAGTCTCGCTAAGCTGCGGAAAAAACGGTTCCGGCAGCATAACAATTAAGTATTTTTCCTCTGACGATCTAGAGAGAATTCTGACTGCTTTGAGGCACTGATTTATTATGAAAAAGCTTAAAAATGTTTCTTTTCTTATTTTTCCTGATAATCGGGAAAAACCGATATCCTTTAAAATTAATGCGGGACTTCTAAAGGTTTTCGGGATTATTTTTTCGGCTTTTTTTATCGTTAATATTTTATTCGCAGTTTTTTACGGAAATGTACTTTCGAAAGTTATTTTTATTAAAAATCTTGAGGACCGCAACGCGCACCTTGAACAGGAAAATGTTTATAAAGATGAGTATCTTAAAACTCAAAAACAAATACTTAGCGCTCAAAATAAAATAAAAACAATCCTCGGTGTGTATGAAAGAGAAGAAAAGGCGCCGGTTGTTAAAGAAAAATCTTTTAAAAAAGAAGAACTTATTTCGGAAAAAGACATCGAAAACTATCTTAAAAGCATCAAGCTCCGCAGAAACATGGAGTTCCTTAAGACCAAGGATGATATTAAAAAGCAGAAGCTTCTTTATGAATCTATACCAAATATTCTTCCGGTCGACGGATGGATAACAAGAGGTTTTGATACGTCATACAGCATCGGCAAGCCGCGTCATTACGGAATAGACATCGCCGCAAGCATGGGGTCACCTATTAAAGCATCGGCTCCGGGAATGGTATTAATAGCGGGTTGGAGAAAAGATTATGGAAATTTTATTGAACTTGACCACGGTTTTGGTTTTAAGACAAGATACGGACACTGCTCAAGACTTGCTGTAAAAAGAGGCGATTATGTCTCAAAGGGTATGATAATCGGTTTTCTTGGGAATACCGGAATGTCGACAGCGCCGCATCTGCATTTTGAGGTTGTCAGAAATGGCGTTTCTGACGATCCGCTTAAATATCTTGCAAGGTAAAATTAATAAAAAAAAAGGGATTGAGATGGGTGAAAAAAATTATTCGGGAAACCTCCTAACGATGATAGGAGCGGGAGCTAAATTTGACGGCAGTATCGAAGCTGATCACGACATAAGAATAGACGGCTTCGTAAAAGGGTCGGTTAAATCTTCAGGAGAATTAACAATCGGTTCGGAGGGTTGTGTTCAGGCAGATGTTGAGGTAAAAAGCGCAAAAATAAGCGGGGAAGTAAATGGCAATCTTCATGTGTCTGAAATGGTCGAGCTTGAGGAAAAGGCCTCTCTTGTCGGTGACATTAAAACTAAAAATCTTATTATCAATGAAGGTGCTGTTTTTCACGGAAACTGCAAAATGCAGAACGAAGAGTAGCGCTTCCTATGAAGACCTTAATTCTTGTTTTAGTAATTCTTTCCGGACTTGGTCTCGGTTTTCTCATTACCAGAGCAATTCCTTACTCATCAGGCAAAAATGTTCTTAGGGAAGACGATTTTTTTAATTCGAATGATTCATTAAAAAATCATCTTCCTGATCCGTTTTATAAAGAAAGAGGTCTTTCACCGGTCTCTGACGTCGTTTCTTATAAGGACGCTATTGAACTCGTTTCTGATAATATTGTGCTTGTCGGGTCCGGTAAACATGACCGGCGTTCGTCCTCCGTGTCTGAATTGCTGGGAGAAAGTACAGGGGAGTCTTTTGACGGGGCCGTTTTTCCGTCTTACGGCGCGGGTCTGATTGTTACCCCAGACGGTATTGTGGTTACTGCGCAGCATATAACTTCAGGTTCTTTTGAAATTATTGTCAAGACATCAAACGGAAATGAATATGACGCCGAAGTTTTATTTACAGACAGCGCTTCGGACCTTTCTTTTTTAAAGATTAAAGAAACCGGATTCAAAGAGCTTTCTTTTGAAACGAATGATTTTTCCATTCCCGGCACCCGCATAATCAGTTTCGGTAACCCTTTTTCGGGAAAGTTTTGCAATTTCAAGCCGGTGGTTGTTTCAGGTATAATCGGTTCTGTCAATCGTTCTTTTTCCTATAATGGCCGTTTGTACTATAGCATGATACAGTCTGACATACCCGCAATTTCCGGTTTCAGCGGCGGGCCGATTGTGGATTCGAAGGGAAACATTCTCGGAATTAATACTGTAATAATGTTCAGCAGTGGTTCCTATGGTGCCGGTTTGACTTTTTCTGTGTCCTCCGGCAGGGTAAAGGCCCTTTTAAAAGAATACTCAAGATATGGAACCATAAGAAAAACTTTTTACGGCATGACCTTCGGGGTGGTAAACGAAAAACCCAAAGGCTTAGAAATAATAAACATTGATCGGCGGGGTCCAGCAAAAAGGGCCGGACTGCGTTTAGGAGACATTATTATCAAGGCTGGCGGATGCCCGGTTTTCAGAACGTCTGATTTTGATGCGGTGATTAATAATTATCTTCCGAACAGCAGAGTAAATTTAGTTATTTTCAGGGAGAACCGATTTATTAAAAAAACAATTATCCTTTCGAAAAGAGGTGTTGAATAATGGCCAAAGAAGGGTTACCGATTCTTTTATTTGAAGCCGTACTGATATTTGCTTCTTATATAATTTTTTACCGTGTTTTAAATGGCGGTCCTTTTGGAACGGTGGTATTGTCTTTACTGTGTGTCTTTTTCGTTTTCAGTATTTATTTTTTCAGAGACCCTGAACGGAAAATTCCGGAAGGCGAAAATTTGATTGTGTCTCCGGCAGACGGAAAAATCGTTGATATTTCGACTCAGCAAGAGAGTTTTTATTGCGGTAGAGAAATGATAAAAATTTCCATTTTTCTGAATGTCTTTAATGTTCACGTAAATCGTTTTCCTTGCGAGGGACGGGTCGAATTTTTTAAATATGTACCGGGAAAATTTTTTAATGCCGCCAAAGAAAAAGCTTCCCTTGAAAATGAGCAGACCATCATAGGTATTCAAACCGGAACTCATGGTAAAATTCTTGTTAAACAAATTGCCGGTCTCATTGCACGGCGGGTTGTTTGCCGGGTCTCCGAAGGAGATTCGCTTGAAAGAGGCGATCGTTTCGGTATGATAAGGTTTGGTTCAAGAACCGATCTTTTCCTGCCGCCCGGAACCGAGTTATTAATTAAAAAAGACCAGGTTGTTTATGGAGGAGAAACCGTTATAGGCAAATTTCCGGTAGAGTCGGAGAACTCCAAATGAAAAATCTTAAGCCGATGCTTCCCGGTGCCTTTACAAGTTTTAATCTTATTTTGGGGTTTCTTGCTTCGGTAAATTCTTTTAAAGCTGTTGAAGAGGGCAATTGGCACCTTTTATATATTTCATGTTGGCTCATTATGCTTGGTATAATTCTTGACGGGCTTGACGGAAAAGTGGCAAGGCTTACTCATACTTCAAGCGACTTCGGGATTGAGTTTGATTCTCTTGCCGATATTATCGGTTTCGGTGTTGCTCCCGCTTCCATTCTTTATAATTTTTCCAGAATGTATAAACCGGATTTTTCAGGCGAACATTTTTCTTTCACTTTCCTTTTACCTGTTTTCTTTCTTTTAATGGGCGCCATAAGGCTCGCGAAGTTTAATACAACGGCAACAACCGGATCTAAATCCGGTTTCACAGGTCTCCCCATTCCCTCTGCGGCCGGAACCACCGCCGCTTTCATAATGCTGCACATTTTTCTTTTTAACCGGCAGATTTCCGGAGACACTTTTCTCTCCTCATTAAAAGATAATGTCTCTGTTTTTATTACCGGCTCTTTGATGTTTAGTCCGGATATACTGTATGGTGCGGTTCTTATCATGGCCGCGCTTTGCGCGATACTTATGGTTTCGACTTTTGAATACGATATTGCTTTTGCTTTTGTTTTCAGAGGGATGGGGCCAAAGCGCTCAAAAGCCGTTTTTATCGGGTTGTTTTTATTTTTTCTATTATATTCAGAATTATTTTTTGTCTCGTTCGGGATTGCTTATCTATCTTCTGGAATACTGAAGTTTTTTTTAAGAAAAGCTTTTCCGTCTTCTGAAGAAAATGACGGCTATCGAAGCGGAGATGAACACTTGTAATCTTCAAAAGGATCAAACATGAATAACGGAAAGTCTTTCTGGTCTTTATTTTTCTTTCTCCTTTTCGGCTTAATACTCGGCTCTATGGTCGGCAAATTCGTAGGTTCTTTTTTGCCGGAAGGAGCGCCTAAAAAGGCTCTGTTTAACACCATTACGGTCGGCTTTGGTTTTGGAGAGAAAAACAGGAACCGGTCGGATACGGTTTTTGAAAAAAACCTTGATGAATTTAAAAAGAAAATTTCTGAAACCGCTGAAAACCTTGTGCCTGATTCCTCTTCCGGTGATAAAGAAATCGTCTTTCCCGATTTTTCCGAACATATAAGAGACATAGAGAGAAGCTACTATAAAGACCTTTCTTCCGACAAAGGAAGTGACTCTTTTATTTTAGATCTTTATGTTGTTAAACTAAAGCTTGGAATGCAGTTGACTCTTAATATAGTCAGTATACTGGGTGCATGGGTGGCCGTTTATTATTTTAGATGGTTTTATTAGTATCGATAAAAAAGCTGTCATAATACCGGTGTTCAACGAGGAGAAAAAAATTGGCGGACTTCTTGATTCGGTAAAGTCCGCGCTCCCCGAAGATTCTTTGATAATAGTTGTTGATGACGGATCTACCGACGGTTCTTTTGACATAATTAAGCAAAAGGGCGTAGAAGAATTCCGACACTCAGAGAACAGAGGAAAAGGCAGCGCAATAGTCAGCGGTCTTCGAAAAGCAAAGCGGCTCGATTGTTCTTTTGCTGTGATAATGGACGGGGACGGCCAACACGACCCTTCGGACCTTGAAGGGTTTTTCCGAATCATGGGTCGTTGGGACATGGTTCTTGGTGTAAGAAAGTTTTTCGGCACAGAAATGCCTTTTTTGCGAAAACTTTCAAACGTTATTTCTTCTGCTGCAGTGTCCGTTTTATGCCGGAAACGGTTTCACGATGTTCAATGCGGCTACAGGGCGGTTAATGTAGAAAAAGCCCTTGGGATTGCCGCAAAAAGTTTGAAATTCGAATATGAGGCGGAATTGTTAATTGATGCCGCCAGAAAGGGTCTTTTAATAACAGAAGTTCCTGTAAAGACAGTTTATGAACCTGAAAACTTTAGTAAAATCAAACCTTTTAAGGACTTATGCCGCTTTCTTTTTATGTATATCCGGAAAATATTCAAACAGTGTTGATAAATTGTTGAAACTTGTATTTTGGAGTTGATAGAATCAGTATGGAAATTAAAACAATGAAAGCTCACGAGCTTAAAAAAGCCTACAAAAACAGAGAGATTAAGTCCGCTGACTTTGTTTCCGGTCTTTTTGAAAAAATAGAAGCGGAAAAAAATCTTAACGGATATGTTCTTTTAATGAAGGAAAAGGCTCTCAAGGAGGCAGAAAAATTCGACGAAGAAAATGAATCCGGGAAAAAAACAGGTCTTCTTGGTGGAATCCCGGTTTCTGTTAAAGATAATATCTGTACAAAGGGCATCCGGACTTCGTGTGGCTCAAAAATGCTTGGTAGTTTTGAGCCGGTTTATGATGCGCATGTTGTTGAGAGACTAAAACAAGAAGGCGCGATAATTATAGGAAAGACAAATATGGATGAATTCGCTATGGGTTCATCTACGGAAACGTCTTTTTACGGACCAACTGAAAACCCCCACAACTCCGAATACGTCCCGGGCGGTTCAAGTGGAGGATCCGCGGCGGTAACCGGCGCCGGAATTTCTGTTTTAAGTCTCGGTTCGGATACGGGAGGCTCAATAAGACAGCCTGCTGCATGCTGTGGCGTTGTCGGTGTAAAGCCTACTTACGGAAGGGTTTCAAGATACGGCCTTGTCGCTTTTGCGAGCTCTCTTGACCAAATAGGACCTTTGTCCGGAGACGTAACAGATTCGGCTTTGCTTCTTCAGGCGATTTCGGGCCATGACCCCAGGGACAACACTTCCTATAGCGGCACCGTCCCGGATTTTTTTCCTGCCGAAAGAGAGCTGTCTCTAAAGGGTAAGGTTCTTGGTATACCTTCAGAATATATTAACGAAGGGCTTGCCCCGGAAATTAAAAACAGAATAGAAGAAATCTCCTCTGAGCTTAAAAAAGCCGGCGCAGAAGTGATTAAAATAGATCTTCCGTCCACAGAATATGCGATAGCGGCTTATTATATTATTTGCACTGCGGAGGCCTCCTCAAATCTGGCGAGATATGACGGTGTAAAATACGGTTACCGGACAAAGGACTCCGAAGATTTAATAGATATGTACAGCAAAACACGTGATGAGGGTTTTGGTGAAGAAGTAAAAAGAAGGATTATGCTTGGAACTTATGTTTTGAGTGCCGGGTATTATGATGCTTACTATCTTAAAGCGCAGAAAATAAGAACCCTGATTTTAAGGGACTTTCAGGAAGCGTTTAAAAAATGTGATCTTATTATGGGCCCGGTAATGCCCGATATCGCCTTTAAAAGAGGTGAAAAATCGGATCCGCTTTCAATGTATTTATCAGATATTTATACTATATCAGTGAATCTTGCCGGGCTGCCGGGGATGTCTATTCCCTGCGGGAAAAAGAACGGACTTCCTTTCGGTCTTCAGCTGATAGGCAAAGCTTTTCAGGAAAAAGCAATGCTTGATACTGCGTTGTCGCTGGAAAAGATAATCTCTGACAACGGATATTTCTGATTAATGCCGCAGAAACATTAATTATATTTTACAAATGAGTATGCTTAGTATTAAAGATCTAAAATTTATTCTTCCGGTCGCTATTTCGGTTTTTTTCTGTGCTTTTCTTTCGTTTACTATAATCGCGGATGATGGAAAAATGAAGTCTTTCGAGAGTCCGTGCGGGAATTTTCTTATAGAAATAGGCGGTTTTGAAAATAATCCGAAGACGGGAGAAACCGAAGTCGCTCTCATGAGCAGTGCCGGGAAACTTCTCAACAGCAAAATGTTAAAAATGAACGTTGTTCGTTTTCTAAAGAGTAACGATATTGTTTGGGGAAAAAACTTCGTTATTCTTGGGAAAGCCGGTCAAATAAATTATTCTCAGTAACCACTTCGCATTTATGCCTTTTAAAAATATCTTATTAATCGGTATGGGTTTGATGTCCGGCTCGATAGCGCAGGCTGTGCGGCGTAAATTTCCCAAAGCTATGATTTCAGGTGTCTCAAGAAAAGATTCGCTTGACAAAGCGGAAGAAATGTCTTTGATTGACGAAGCGTGTGAATACGAAGATATTGAAAAAATACTTCCGGGAAAGGACCTTATTGTTTTATGTACCCCCATAAGCAGAATTATAAAACTAATTTCCGAGCTTGGCAACCTGAAAAACCTGATTGATCCGAATGCGATAATCACCGATATAGGAAGCACTAAAAAAACGATAATGGAAAAAGCTTCTGAGTTTTTTACAGACGGTCCGGTCTTTATAGGTGGACACCCGATGACAGGATCGGAGAGGAGCGGTTTGCAGGCCTCGGACCCTTTTTTGTATCAGAATGCCGTTTATGTTTTAACTCCATGTGATAAGTGTCCTGAGGATAAAGTTCAAAAACTCGGAGCTTTTTGTACATCTCTCGGATCTATTCTTTTAGTTATGGATCCAGTCTCGCATGACAAAAGAACGGCGGGAATATCACACCTTCCTCAGGCCGCAGCTGTATGCCTTATGAATACAGTTGCAGGCAGGAAAGACCGTTTCGGTGAATATACCAAGCTGGCCGCCGGAGGTTTTAGAGATCTCACGAGAATAGCTTCTTCTCCATACTCTATGTGGAAAGACATCCTTTTGACAAATTCTGAAGAGATTTCTTTTTTTATTGATCAATATGTTTCAGAGCTTGAAAATTTAAAAAAAGAAATCGGAAAACCCGGGGCACAATCTCTTTTTGACAAAGCAAGGGTTAGCCGGGAGGAGATTTCGCATAACCGTAAAGGGTTTTTAAAACCTCTCTCTGAAGTGATGGTTGTTTGTGAGGACAAGCCCGGAATTATATTTTCGATTTCAAAAATTCTTTCAGATATAAATATAAAAGATATAGAAGTTGTTAAGGTGCGCGAGGGTGAAGGCGGAACAATAAGGTTAGGCTTTGAAACAGCGGAAGAAGCGGCGGAAGTCGTAAAAAGATTGAATAAAAACCATTTTACAGCGAGGACCAGGGATTGAATATAGAGCAGAACGGAATAAATTTTATTAGAGGCGAATTTCGCTGCGTGAGAGACAATTTTTTTGCGTTAAAAGCATTCTCCATCGGACTCTTTTGCAAATCAGAAGCTGTTCTTGAAAATTTCGGCATTTCAGACATTAACATCGAGACGGCGAGAATTTTTGATATTTATAAAAAACTTGGAGCGAAAATAGAAATATCGGAAGATAAAACGAGGGTTGAATCAGTTCCTGAGGATTCAAAAACCCCTTTAAGAATCGACCTCGATTTTATTGATGAAAATACCGGGGGGCTATTCGCGTATACCCTTTTGCAAAAAAGGGAAACCATTTTTTATTTCCATTCACAGGAAGTTTATAGATATTATGCGCGGCTTAAACCGTATATGAAAAAATTTGGCATTGGTGCAGTTTTTAACGATAATGAATTTACTCTGTTATTGAAACCATCAATGGTTTATGGAGCCGAGATTAAGCTTTCCGCGCCGGATGAGCTAGTTAAAAATTTTGTTCTTTTGACCTTTTTATTTGCAAGAGGAAAAAGCGTTTTTTCGGAAGATGGCCCGGGAAATGATACCTTGGAGAGGATTCTTGAATATCAGAAGTTTTCATGTGAGGTAAAAAGGTCCTCTTTTAGTCAAAGCGTGGAGGATGATCCCGAAGAAAATGACGAACTTGCAAAAAGAATCAGGAAAATCGAGAAAAAGAAAAGTTTGACTGAGTCTCAGGGGAAAACACCGAAAACAGTCATTGTTTATGGAGGAGAAATACCGGCTTTTAAAACCGTTTCTGTTCCCGGTGATCTTAATTATGCCGCTCATCTTGTTGTGTTGTCAATTATTTTGAAAAACTCAGGAATTACTGTCGAGGGAGTTAATATAAATTCAACACGGTCGAGAATCGTTTCTATATTAAAAAGAATGGGCGCGGACATTTCTTTTAAAAACCGCAGTGTTGCCGGTGGGGCACTGACCGCTGACATTGTTTCCTCAACAAGCCGTCTAAAGGGAAGAAAAATCGGTGGTGAGGACTCGGCATTTATTGTTAATGAAATCCCTCTGGTTTCCATCGCGGCGTCTTTTGCCGAAGGAGAAACTGTAATAAGAAACGCTGAAGGTTTGCGTAACAACAATCCCGATTTAATTTCTGCTACGGTTTTTAATCTCAGGAATATGGATGTTTCAACAGGCGAAATTGAAGACGGTATTGTTCTGCGAGGAAAAAAAGATTATGACGGCTCAGAATTTTTCTGCAGAAACTCAGGTCCCCTTTCAACGGCTTTTTTTGCAGCGGCCTGCTGCTGTCGGGGGAAAAGTGTTCTTAAGGATGTAAAGAATGAAAACATCGAATACAGTTCTTTAATTAAATCGGTAAACGGCAGAAAGACCAGGGCTTAAATGAACAGGAAGAGTTTTGGAATAATAGGCTTCAGCAGGAAAAAGGAAATCAAAGCGGCTGTCTCTGAAATCTCGTCAGTTCTTTCCGGCATTGAATGCGATGTTTTTTTTCATGAAGTTTTAAAAAGACACAGAATCCCGGGATATAAATATTATTCCGATACCCAGTTTCAAAAAAAAGCAGATTTTATTATCTCTGTGGGCGGGGACGGTACGCTTCTTTCGGCTGCTTCCATGGTTCTTAAAAGAAAAATTCCGATAATCGGTCTTAATATAGGAGAACTTGGTTTTCTCACTGAGTTTTCTCTCTCGGAATTTAAAAATGAAATTAAAATGGTTTTGGAAAACAAAACACGACTAAGCAGAAGGAAGCGGCTTGAGACAAAAGTTTTTAGAGGTAAAAAAGAAATATATTGTGATTCGGCTTTAAACGAAGTTGTTATATACAGAAAGGGCGGAAATGTTGTAAATCTTTCCGTTAATCTGGAAAATGATCTCCTTGGGTCCTATAATGCCGACGGGATAATTATTTCAACGCCTACCGGATCAACGGCCTATTCCCTTTCATGCGGGGGGCCGATACTTTATCCGTCTCTGGATTGTTTTCTTCTGAATCCGATTTCTCCCCATTCTCTTACTGAAAGACCGGTGATTTTTCCTTCTGATAAAGAGCTTGAAGTTACGATCAAGAAATCGCGAGTGCAGGCGATGGTTTCGGCTGACGGTAAAAAAGGGGTTACTCTTAAAATGGGAGACAGGGTTATTGTTAAAAAATCAGAATATGAGACTCTGATTGTCAGCCTTCCTATGATTGAATATTCTCAGCTTTTAAGAAATAAACTGGGCTGGTGTCCGGATCGGTAAGAAATATGCTTAGGTCTATATCTATATGCAACTATGCGTTGATAGAAGAGCTTGAAACCGATTTTGAGCGCGGGTTTATTTCTATTACCGGAGAAACGGGTGCCGGGAAATCAATAATAATCGGCGCATTGTCACTACTTTTAGGCGAAAGGGCTAACACAGACTCCATAAGGTCAGGAGAAGAGAGGTCTTTTGTTGAGGGCGTTTTTCTTTTGGAAAAAGACAGCGCTGTTCGCGATCTCTTGAATAAAGCAGAGGTTCCTTGTGAAGAGGAAATAATTATAAGAAGGGAAATAAACAAAAAGGGAACTAATAAATGTATGATAAACCGCGAGAAAGTTCCTCTGTCTCTTCTTTCTTCAATTGGCAAATGGCTCGTTGATATTCATGGTCAGCATGAGCATCAGTATCTCTTGAATCCTGATGTACACATTGAGGTTCTTGACTCCGTTTCCGGTGACATCGTGACTAGAAAAAAATATAAAGAAGTTTTTGAAGTTTTAACAAATAAAGAAGCAGTCTTGAAAAAAACGGAAGGCAGGGAGGCAGAACTCAAGAAAAAGGCTGATTATAACCGATGGGTTTATGATGAGCTCGAAAAGGCTTCTTTGTCGGAGAACGAATACGATGAAATCGAAAACAAGCTTTCTGTACTTAATAATTCGGAAAAAATAGGTGAGGCATGCTCTTCTCTCAGAGACATTACTTCAGAAGAAGACAGCGGAGCTCTCACTTTGATTTCGCGAGGTAAAAACGCATTAAAAGAAATACTGGAAACAGATCCTAAATTTAAAGATTGGGACAAAAGGCTTGAAAGTGTTATTTATGAGTTAGAGGATTTGTCCTCAGAAGCTTCAGCTTGCCTGTCAGACTTGTCATTTGATCCCTCTGAAATAGAGGAGCTTAATGATCGGGCCGCGCTTTTAAGAAAGCTTATGAAAAAACATAATACCGATACCGCGGGGTTGATTGCCCTAAGAGATTCTCTGAAAAATGAAATAAATATAGGTGAAAATTTTGAATTCGAAATTGCCCGTTTAAAAAAGGAGTGTGAACAATTAAAGAAAGACGCTCTGGAAAAAGCCCGCATATTAAGCGCGAACAGGAAAACGACAGCAGGCTCGCTTGACAAAGCGATAACAGATTCGCTGGCGTCGCTTGGCATGTCCGGCGCTGCGTTCAAAACAGAGATTGATTTCTCCGAAATGTATCTTTCCGGCACTGGAGCCGATCGTGTAGAATTTCTTATATCTTCCAATAAAGGAGAGGATTTTAAGAGCCTCAGCAGGACTGCTTCAGGCGGGGAAATATCCAGAGTTATGCTGGCTATAAAAAATATTCTTGCGGGAAAAGACAGAGTTCCTACGGTTGTTTTTGATGAAATAGATGCCGGTATCGGAGGGGAAACCGCTAATTCTGTAGGTTCGTTTATTAAAAAGCTGTCTAAACATAAGCAGGTCCTGTGCATCACCCATCTCCATCAGATAGCTTCAAAATCAGATATTCATCTTATGGTTATGAAAAACGAAAGGAAGGGCAGGATAGTCACAGAAATAAAAAATCTTGATGATGAGGCAAGGGTTAAAGAAATCGGAAGAATGATGGGGGACGCTGAATCTGATACTGTAAAAAAACACGCGGAAAAAATTTTGAAAAATAAATAGATAAGGGGGGGTGCTGTGAAGCTGTTAAAAAAATCCGGGTTTGGTGTGCTGATAGGCATAGCCGCGGCGTTCATTGCTAATTTTACTTATACTTATATTCTTGGAGACCTGTGGTATGGTCTTGAACAGAGAACCTATGATTTGCGTTATCAGTTCAAATATCCTTCCGGCCTGCTTGACACATATTCGAATGAAAAAAAATATGTCAATGAGAACATAGTTATCGTTGACATTGATGAAAGAAGCTTTTCTAAACTCGGCCCTTACTGGAAATGGCCACGCTCATATGCAGGCGAGGTTGCTTATAATCTCTCAAAGGGTAACGCGGCCGCGGTACTGTTCGATATTTTTTATTCTTCCGCAAACTTCGGAAAAGAAGAGAGCGATAAATTTCTTGAGTTGATACAAAACGGCGGCTTTGATATTCCTGACAGTGACCGGCTCTTTAATTATGTTAAATCGCGCTTTAATTATGATTCTGTTTTCGTTGACTATACTGAAAGATCAGGTAATGTCATACATGCGTTGAAGCTTGAAGACACAACGGCCTATCAGTTTAAATCGGACTATGAAAGAAAAACGACGGAGAAGTGGCGGAAAAAAATGAACCCTTCATCGTCTGCTCTTTTAATAGATCTTTCCGGTAAAATTGTTAACAAGCAGGTGCTTGACGGCTCTTTCCCGGAATTGACCTCTGCGGCCGATAGGGTCGGTTTTATTAATGTTGTACCGGAGCGTGATGGTGTTATCAGAAGAATAAATCTCCTTATGGGTTTTAACGGATATACTTATCCCGCCCTGGCTCTTCAGGCGGCAATGAGGGTTTTGGGTGTTACCTTGAACGATATTGAAATAGATCTTGGCAAACATCTCAACCTGGGGCCTAAATTCAGAGTCATTAAAGACAGCAGCGGCTTATTAAAAACCAGTTATCCCGATGTTTCATGGCAAATGGCAGAAGCTCTATTAAAAAAGAAAGATGAAGTGCGGTCTCTTAAAGACGGACAGAGTCTTACAATTACAGAAAAGATTGTACTCGTTAAAGGTGAAAAAGGGGTTTATTTTGATTATTTGAACGGATCTGTTTCATATCTTTCAATTCTTGATCTTAAAAACATTACCGTAAGCGACCTGGAAGGGCTTCCAAAAGGACAGCCGGTTCAGATAGGAGATAATACCGGACTGATTAAAGAAGAAAGCGGGCTATATACTCTGGTTGAGCTCGCAAATAATCAGAATGAGATTTACGATCTTTCACTCTCGTTGCTTCTTCAGCTGAAAGAAATAACCGAAGAACAGCTTCGTGAAGCATATTCCAAAGGCAGAATAACAATAAGCGAGAAATTTACCGCTTCAAAAATCGCAGGGAAAGTCAGAATAAACCAATGTATGGTTTTGAGAGACGAGGTTCTGGAAGATTTTCTAGGTACTGATAAATCTGAAATAGATAAACTTTCCAACGGTGAACAGCTTGGCTTCGGTCCTGATCTTAAAATTCCTGTTGATGAAAGGGGCAGCCTTTTGATAGATTTTCAGGGAGCGCCGAAAAAGCCCTATCAGTATATTTCCTTTTATGACGTAAAAGCCGGAAGGATTCCGGAGGAATATTACGCGGGCAAGGTTTTTGTTCTCGGCTCTTCTGCCACCGCTCTTTTTGATATTGTTTCCACTCCTCTCGGAGGTGATTATCCGGGTGTTGAAATTCATGCAACAGTGGTCGATGACCTTTTGAATTCGAAATATATAAGGACTTTGACTTCAGGAGATGCGTTTCTTGTTCTTCTTCTGCTTACTGTTCTCATTGCCGTTTTTACATCGGCCCTCAGGCCGGTGATATCAATTGTAATCACCGTACTGTTCATGATTTCTTATGTTATCTTTACATTCTTTGTTTTCAGCGATAATTCTTTGTGGCTTGAAATAATCAAACCGATAATGGGGATTATGTCCGCCTTTATCGCGGCGATGATATACCGTTACCTTTCCGAGGAGAAGGACAAAAAATTTCTTCAAAGCAGTTTTAAACAGTATATTTCCCCGGAATTGATTGATATGATGTATGAGAAAAAATCAATGCCTGAGCTCGGAGGAGAGGAAGGAATCAGGACGGCATATTTTACAGATATACAGGGTTTCTCAACTTTTTCCGAAGCGCTCGGTTCGCCGAAAAAGCTTGTAGAGCTTTTGAATGAATATCTTTCGGGAATGACCAATATACTCCTTTCACAGAAGGGAACTCTCGATAAATATGAAGGAGACGCAATTATCGCATTTTTCGGCGCCCCGATGCCGATGGCGGACCATGCGGACAGAGCGGTTTTGACAGCTGTGGCAATGCAGGAAAAGCTTCTTGAGCTAAGAAAAAAATGGGCGTCGGAAGGTGAGAAATGGCCCCAGATTGTAAAAGAGATGCACATGAGAATAGGAATAAATACCGGAGAAATAGTAACCGGTAATATGGGCTGCGAAGTCAGAATGAACTATACAATGATGGGAGATGCGGTTAATCTCGCGGCGCGTCTCGAATCCGGAGCAAAACAATACGGGGTTTACTCTATGTGTTCAGGAGAAACTCTTGAAGCAGTGTCCCGCGGAACGGTTGTAACAAGAGAGCTTGATATGATAAGGGTTGTCGGAAAATCCAAGCCGGTCAAGATTTTTGAAATAATGGGCAGGGATGGAGAAATTTCTCAAAAAACACAGGACTGTATCGGGCTTTTTTCAGAAGGCCTCGAAGCCTACAGAAAAAAAGAATGGGATCAGGCTGTAAATAAATTTACAAAGTCTCTTGAACTCGAGCCTTTTCTTAATGAACCCGGTGTTAAAACCTGGCCTTCAAGAGTTTTTATTGAAAGATGCGAAATGTTCAAGGCGGAGCCTCCCGAAGGAGAATGGGACGGGGTTTATACGGCAACCAGTAAATAATTATGGCAAAAATCTGTGTTTTTGGAGACAGCATCGCCCGGGGTGTAGATGACCGGAACGGAGGGGGTTGGGCAGAAAGGCTTAAAATGAGCCTTATAAAAAAGGGCTCCGGTTATGATGTTTATAACCTCGGAATAAGCGGAAACAATACGGAGGATCTTATAAAAAGGTTCCATTCTGAAGCAGAAATTCGTAATCCGCAGATAGTTGTTTTTTTTATAGGCACAAACGATTCTCAGTTTGTGGATAACCTGGAAAACCATGCGGTCTCGGAAAAAAAATTTAAAAGCAATATTCTGTTTCTCGCTGATCAGGCGGCGTCCATAAACAGCAAAGCTGTTTTTCTCGGCATTCCTTCATGCGACCAGGAGCGTCTTATGCCGGCTCCGTGGAACCCGTCTAAGTTTTATACAGAAGACTCACTAAGAAAATATGACCGTATTTTAAAACAAGCGTGCATTGAAAAATCAACTGACTACCTTAAGACCCAAGGTCTTTATGATCCATTGTCTGAAACATCAGACGGGCTTCATCCGGACTCAAAAGGACATGAAAAATTGTTCCGGTTAGTTGAGGATTTTGTACTTAATCTCCCGGAAATAAAAAATGAATAAAGTTGATGCGGAAAAAATTAAACGCCGCGATAAACTCAGGCAGCTTATAAATAACTATGACGACCTGTATTACCGCCGGAACTTCTCTCCGGTCTCAGACAATGAGTATGATTCGCTGAAAAAAGAACTTGAGCTGCTTGAAAAAGAAACAGGCTCCGTAGAAAACTCTCCGGCTTCCGGTTTTGGTTCGGACCTTAAGGCGGGTTTTAAAAAAGCAAAGCACGAAACCCCGATGCTCAGTATAGACAATACATACAGCACCGAAGAGCTGCGGGAATGGGGAGAAAACATCCTGTCAGACTCCGGACGGGAATCGGTTCCTTTCACAGCCGAATTAAAAATAGACGGATTGGCTGTCTCCCTTATTTATAGAAAAGGCAAACTGGAGAGAGCGGTGACAAGAGGTGACGGCGCTACGGGAGACCTTGTAACAGCCAATGTAAAAACGGTTTCTTCTCTGCCTAAAAAAGTTGCCGGTGTTTTAGAAAACTTTGAGGTCCGGGGCGAAGTTTTCATGGACAATAAAACTTTTGAGCGCCTCAACAGAGGCCTTGAGGAAGAAGGAAAAGGGTTTTCCAAAACCCGAGAAATGCCGCCGCGGGCTCTTTGAAGTTAAAGGACTGGACTGAGACGGCGAAAAGAGAGCTGAAATTTTTTGCATATTTTGCATCAGGAAAAATTTTTACCGGTTCGCACAGCGGTAACCTATCTTTGCTTAAAGAACTTGGTTTTCCGGTAAACGACTTTTTTCGTAAATGCTCATCTATAAATGATGCGGTTGAGTTTTGTAATGAATGGACTCATAAGAGAACAGAGTTGGATTATGAAATTGACGGCGTTGTAACAAAGGTGGACTCTCTTTCACTGCAGGAAGAGCTTGGTTATACCGCGAAAAGCCCCAGGTGGGTAAAGGCTTTTAAATTCCCGGCACAGGCAGTTAAAACAAAATTAAATGATATCGGTTTTCAGGTGGGCCGCACAGGTGTTATTACGCCCGTCGCAAAGCTTGATCCGGTGAGAATTTCCGGAACAACAGTTTCAAGAGCGACTCTCCACAATTTTGACGAGATTAACCGCCTCGGCATAAAAAAAGGAGATGTTGTTGAAATTCAGAAAGGCGGGGAGATAATCCCGAAGGTCATTAATGTTGTTGATACAGTAAGAACCGGAGAAGAAAAGGAAATAACTCCTCCTGAAAAGTGTCCTGTCTGTGGCGGAAAAACCGGGTTTGCAAAAGGGGAAGTCGCGCTAAGATGTGAAGAGGACGATTGCCCCGCAAAGATGTATAATGCGGTGAAGCATTTTGTGTCAAGAAGCGCGATGAATATAGACTCTCTCGGAGAGGAAATAGTACGGGTTCTTCTGGATAATCATCTTATTGAGGACTGGGCGGATTTGTATTTTATTAGAAAAGAGGATGTCGTTTCGCTGCCGCGTATGGGAGAAAAATCAGTCAATAATTTATTTGATTCCATAGAAAATTCAAAAAGCAATCCACTTTGGAGGCTTATTCACGGACTGGGAATAAGACACATAGGAGAAAATACGGCAAAAACAATTTCCTCAAAAATAAATCATCTTTTTGATCTCGAAAAATTTTCTCCGGAAAAAATATCGGAATGGCCTGATATCGGCCCCAAAGCGGCGGAAAGTATCAAAAGGTTTTTCAATAATGAAGAAAACATTAATCGCCTGAGAAGGCTTGAAAAAGCAGGGGTTAATTTAAAGGGAGATGAAAAAAAATTTGCCTCTGGTTTCTTTTCCGGCAAAAAAGTCGTAATTACGGGGACACTTCCTTCTTACAGCCGGCAGGATGCCAAAGAAATAATTGAAAGCCAGGGTGGCTCAGTAATTGGAACTGTATCAAAGAATACGGATTTTCTTCTTGTGGGTGAAAACCCCGGCTCAAAACTTAAAAAAGCACTTTCTCTTGGTATTAAAACCCTTGACGAAAGCTTTTTATCCTGATTCTTTTTTAATACCGGGGACGACAGCGGCGAATGCCGGGATAGACGCGGTAATTCCAACAGGCAAATAAAGCCAGTTGCCGTTCAGGCCGGCAATGACAGCGTAAATAATGAAAAATGCGTGAAAAGAACCATATAGAAGATGTACAGTTCGTGATGGACCGGTTTTTGACCTGTAAAGCTTTATCGAAGAAAAGATTGTTAAAGGTATAATTACAGCAGCATATGTAATGAACCAGGGTATATGAAGAAATAAGAGTTCAATTTTTGAGACGTCAATAGCTGTCAGCACAATGAACAAAGTAATAAAAGAAATAATTACGGGCGCGAATCCGGCGGATTTTTTATATATGTTCTCTGAAAGAGATGCTTTGAAAAAAGCGTATGATGTTATTATGGTAAACCAGGCCATGAAATTTCCGGCGGGGACACCGAAAAAAGGGTGTTCAACACCTTGTTTTTCCGGAGCCCAGCTCCAAAAACTGTAAAAAACAGCGAGGCCATCCATAGAAAAGTCGATTAATAATCCGAAAACGCCTGCCAGAACAGCCGGCTTTTTCAAACCCTCAAGAGAATATGCCATATCTATACATAAGTTTGTAATTACCGACCAACCGGCGGCAATGCAGAGCGGAGCGTCCATAATAACAAAGATAAAACCACTTACATTGTAACTATACGCTTCAAATGATAAAATAGTAGCCTGTTCGAGAATCCAGCCATATATCAGGAGGGGAAAAACAGAAAAAATGGTGTTTCTTAATCCTTTTTTTGAAACAGAATGTGCAAAATATAAAAAGAAAGCAGTAAAAAGAAAAATTTCAAATGTTTTTATATATAAATTGCCCATGTAGAATCAGCCTGTATTTTTAGATGAAAAAAACCGGAATTGAACAAAGAGGAAAATATCCTTCGCACAGTATCGTAAATGAATTCCAGTTTTTCCTAAGATTTTTTGCATTTATAGCAAATATTGATGAATACACAAGAACAAGCGAACCGAACATAAAAGTTGCCGGACTTATAATCCCCTTAAACATGAGCATTGTAGAAAGTAATGCAAAAAAGAGATTTCCGTATATTATATTGGAAACGGTTTTTTTTATGCCGATTTTAACAGGAATGGTTCCGATTCCCGCGACTTTGTCTCCGGTTAAATCACGAATATCACAAAAAAGCGCGCCGTCAGCCGCTGTTTTGAGAAAAATCGCGGCCATAAAAAGGATTTCAGGTTTAAGCGCGGTGTTGTGGAACAGTGCCGGAAGAATGATTATATAGGAAAGAACGAATGATGTAAAAAAGGTTTTTAAAAAAGAGAGTTCTTTTATTTTATAAAAGTTCAGTTTTCCATTCTTTATGCCTGGTATAACCTTGAGGGAATACAAAATTCCAAGGGCAACTCCGGAAAGTTCAACATAAAACGCTGATTTCTGTGAATAAGTAAGCCCCAGGCATAAAACAGCGGCAGCGGCAAAAATATACAGCATTGGCTTCGCGTATTTCTCGGAGAAGTTCATTTTGTCTATATTGTTAATAAAGTCTTCCTTTTTATCTGTCATCTGGTTTATTCCGTAAATAACCCATGTAAAAACAGCCATTGAAACAGTTAAAAGAATAGAAACTTTATTCGCCACATAATACTGCCAGGCGGCGGAAAGAAGCATTGCAAAAACAGCGAGATGTGAATGGGTACTTATTAAAAATGAAACAATCTTTTTTCCGGTGCTTTTGTCTTTTTTTAAATAGTCATCATATTTATAGACATATGTTTCTGTCTTGACAGGAGAAGAGTCTTTGTAAGATATCAGGCCGCCCCGGCGGACCGGAATTTGTTTTTGTAATAGGTCGAATTCCATTAAAAACCCCCGTTTTTAGATTAAGGTTTAACCACAGTATTTTTATAGGAATATAAAGCCATGTTTTGCAAGGAGCAAGAAAATAATAAAGCAGTAGAATAAAAAGAGAAGATCAGGAAAAGTTCAAGTCAGGAGGAAAATATCTCTTTTGCGCACTGTTTCTGAGTGAATCCAAGATGCGGTTAATGATTCGTCCGCTCAGCTTTCCCATTTTAATTTCATTGTTGTAATTCAGGACCCACATTTCTCCGGATTTATCGGAATTGATTAAGAAAGATTGAGATTTTTCAAGCAGATCCAGTAGATTTTTATCGGCTTTTTCAAGCATACGGCTGTCGCACAGAATATAGGAAACGGATTTGTTTTTTATTACCGTTACAGCTTCATCAATGCTGCTTGAGCAGAAACAGGTTTCGCTCTGAGCATTAAAAAGGGCGTCGCTTTTATTTATCAATTTATTGTTATCTGTAATAAGGAGACCTCTGCGATCTCCTCCTCCGCCGCCTCCACGATCCATTTCTTCTTTATAGACCGGAAGCGTGAGAATAAATTCTGCTCCTGAATTACCTTCTTTCATCTTAAGGTCTCGGGCTTCTATTGTTCCGTTATGTTGAGCAAGTATGTTTGAGGAAATAGTGAGTCCCAACCCTGTGCCGGAAGACCCTTTGGTTGTAAAAAACGGGGTAAAAATTTCTTCTTCGGTATTTTCCTGAAAACCTTTACCGTTATCAATAATGTTGAGAATAAAACTCCCGCTCCTTATTTTTGCGTTTATTGTGATATTGATTTTATCTTGTTTTTCCCGGCGTGCGTCAAAAGCGTTTTTAAAAATATTAAGCAGAACTCTCTCAAGTTTACCCCAGTCACCCAGGAGCCATTCATCGGGGCAGGACCAGTTTAAAACAAAATCAGCCTTTACCATGGACCTTGAGACATCTATTGTTTCCATGATCAAGGTCTTAAGGTTGATTTTTCTGAAGACAGGGTTGGTTCCGCCGGTAGAATAGTCAACCAGGCCTTTAGAAAGCTCGCTTAAAGTCTTTGATGTTTTAATAATGGTTCTGCTTTTTTCCTGAATTTCCGTGTCCCGGAACTTTTGAGAAATAATCGCCGCATTGCTTGAAATAATGCAGCAATAATTTTTTATATCATGATTAATATGTCGAACCTTTTTACCTATTTCCTGAAGTGGTCTTGTCTTTTCGAGCTCGGCATAAGCTTCCTTGAGATTTAAAAGGACCGTTTTAAGGCTCATATGGACGGCAATTATATCATTAAAAAGAATAAAACATCCGCATAAAGCAAAAAACAGGAACCCTATGAGCGTAAACGGAAAAGCAAAAAACGGAAGAGCACCTACCGTTTTTAGTGTGTCAAATGTACCTGTTACGAAAATCGATGAATATCCGAGCAGAAAAAACAGAACCTGTTTCTTTTTGGAAACGACCTTGAATTTGCTGAAAGTGGAATAAGCTTTTAGTAGAAGAAAAATGTTATAGGCAGTCGCGGAAAAAAGAAAAACCAGATAAGGAAAATAAAGCGGACCCGGAAATGCCTGTTTTGAGTGGTCGGCTCCTAGTGTCATAAAGTGGTCGGAACCGATAAAAAGTGAAAAAAGAAGGGAGACAGCGAAAAAATATTTTACTATCCTTTTGTTTTCCCGTCCCGTTATTATTAATATGTCCCAAAGTATAAAGGTTCCGATAAACAATATGAGTGAATGCTGGAATTTAACTGCTGAAATGTTAATCAGCAAGTTGTTGCCGGGAAGAATTATAAACAAATCCGCGGCGACAAAGACAGCGCAAAATATTATCCATATTCCTCTGATTGTAAGTTCCCGATAATATTTTGTTTTTGCCTGAAAGGCAAGAAATATTATTCCCACAGAGAAAATGAAAATATTCAGAAATTTCGAGGTATATGTTAGAATCTGATTTTCCATTTGATTATATTTTCCAGCGTATAAAATAATATTTACATCACAATATATTATATATAAAAATATCGGACTTTTAAAACATTTTCTCAGGAGAAATATATGGGGAAAAACAGCTGGCTTTGGGGTGCGGGAATCGGTTTTATTCTGGGAGGGCCTATCGGTGCCGTTGTCGGGGGGCTCATTGGCCACTCTTTTTCAGGAAACCCGAAACGCATAGGGAATACCAAGAGTTCCTCCCGGCACTCCCGAATGCAGGGAGGGGATTTTGTGGTTTCTTCGCTAATGTGTCTTGCTTATGTTTCAAAGTCAGACGGAAAGGTTCATTCCGCGGAAGTAAATTCCGTCAAGTCTTTTTTGATAAGGACTTTTGGCAATGAAACAGCGGGAGAGCTGATGCAGCTGTTCAAGAAAATAGTTAAAAGTGATTTCGATATTTCAGATGTGTGCTCCCAGATAGCGTATTATGCAGAACCGAGCGAAATATTAACGCTTGTTCATCTGCTTTTTGAGGTTTCTAAAAGCGATGGCGAGATTGTTCCCGATGAAGAAAAAGCAATAAGGTTCATTGCTAAGAAACTGGGCGTTACGACTGTTCAGTATAATTCTATCCGCGCTCATTATCTTTCATACGGAATTACCGAAGACGGTGATTATGGTATTCTTGGATTAAAGAAATCGGCTTCAAAAGAAGAGATCAACAAAGCTTACAGGGAGCTTGCCAAGAAATACCATCCCGACAAGGTTTCTCATCTCGGCCCGGAGTTCAGAGAGCTTGCTGAAAATAAATTCAGAGAGATTAATCAGGCATATGACAGATTGAAGAAAAAATGATTTTATTTGCTCCCGGGTTGCATAATTGCGGATATAATTATAAATTACAGGTATGGACAGCATTTATTCGATAGCCTCCTCCGGTATGCGAACGGCCAATATTCGTCATGATATTACAGCGCACGATGTTGCCAACATAAATACCGAAGGTTTTGAAGAACGAACCCCGATCCAGAAGGAAACTAATCCGGGGACGGATATCGCTTCGATACGCCGGACACCTAATAGCGAACCGTTCGGCAGGTCAAATACCGAGCTCGCCAAAGAGATGCCTGAAATGAGTGTCAATAAAACGACCTACAAGGCAAATGCCGATGTTATCCGCAAGCAGGACGAAATGACCGGTACTCTTCTGGATATGATCGGCTGACCGTCTTTTCCCTTTTCTGAGAGTCAATCCTAAAAAGAATCTTCCGTATCCGGCATCTTTGTTTTCGTATTTTGCCAGGGGATTAGCGGATTTATTACGCAGCCCGCCGTTATGTTGCGGCCTGGCCTAATATTATATATATTGTGTAGATTAAACTATGAAAGGCGATATTATGAATATAAGCCGGATGTCTTTATGCAGAATTTATGAAATTGATGATATGATCAAAAGAGGTGTTTTTTATTCCGCGGAATCGGCCGCAGAACATTTTCAGGTCTCAAAAAGGTCAATTGAGCGGGACCTGGAGTTGATGCGTTATAATCTCGGGGCGGAAATTTTCTACAGCAAACAAAAAAAGCGTTACGAATATAAAGATAAATCTTTTTCTCTGCCTATGAACTGGCTCGACGAAAATGAGATAGCGCTTGTCCTCATTGCAGAAAAAGCTCTCAGAATATACACTCAGACCGGTTTTTCCGAAGAAATACATCCTGTATTCAATAAACTACTGCAGCCGGTAAAAATCAGCGGAGAAACAATGGAAAATGTGAGAGAAAAATGCAGGAGTGTTTGTTTCTACAGACCCTTTGAGCCCGTGAAAGGCCTCAGGAATGAATTCAGTATAATTCTTGACTGTATAATGAACAGAAAAAAAATAAAGATGCGCTACAGAAAAGGAGGTATGCCCGAAAAGTCCGAAAGAAGAATAGAGCCGTACACTCTTATTTATCAGAACAAGGAATGGCAGGTAATAGGCAGGTGTCTCAGGAGCTGGAAACTAAAGACTTTTTCTCTGCATCGAATAATAAAACCGGAGATGCTCGATAGAAGTTTTGTTATTCCTGACGATTTTGATGTAAGAGATTTTTTTCATCACCCTTTTGAAAGCCTGACAGGTTCTGAAACAAAAAAAATTGAGCTTGAAATAGACAGTCCGGAAGCGGAAAAAATCAGTGAAATAAACTGGCATTGCTCACAGGAAATAGAAGAGAAAAAAAACGGGGGTATCCGTCTTAAAATGCAATGCTCAGTAAATCAAAACCTTATAGACTGGATTTTTTCAATGAAGGACTGTGTCACAATAAAAAGTCCTTATGAGCTGCGGCTGGCGGTAAAAGAAAAGGCTTTAAGGATGGCCGAAAAAAATTATATTTAAGAAATGGCTGATAATATAAAAATCAGAAGCTTTATCACGGGAATCGGCGGATTCGCGGGAAAATATCTCGCGGAGTTCCTTTTAAAAGAAGGCCATGAGGTCTTCGGTATAGATTTAAAAATTCCGGAGCCGTCTTCCCCCTTTTATGTAAAAGGGGCTACATATTTTAAATGCGGTCTTAATGAATATGGCAAACTGGAAGAATTCGTAAAGCAGGCCTCTCCTCAGAAGGTTTTTCATCTGGCAGCATATGCAAGAGCGTCGGATTCATGGAAAAACTGCGGTCTTATTATAGATGCTAATATAAAAGGAACAGTCAATCTTCTTGAGGCCGTTTTAAAGGAAGCACCCGATTCCGTTATTGTTTCTGTATGCTCGGGAGCGCAATACGGTTCGAATTCCGATATTGATGATCAGTCTGTGTTTGAGCCTTTGAACCCTTATTCTGTAAGCAAGGCAGCGGCGGAACATTTTTCTCTTCTCTATTCGAAAAAACGAGGACTTGACGTAAGGGTCGCAAGGCCTTTTAATCATACGGGCCCTTTGCAGGAAAAGGGATATGTTGTTACCGATTATGCCTCTGAAATTGCAGATGCGGAAAATTCAGGTGTAAAAAAAAGAATCAAGGTGCGCAGTTCAAATGTAGTCAGGAATTTTTCCGACGTACGGGATATAGTCAGGGCGTATGTTTATATTGCTGAAAAAGGGAAAGCCGGCGAGTCTTATAATTTGGCATCCGACGAAAGCATTTCTGTCGGGGATATCGCGGAAATACTGGCAGCTTCCGCCGCTGCTGACGTGAGTCTGGAGCCGGACGGAAACCCGCCGAAAAAAGAGACCTTCTCTGTTGACAACAGCAAGATAAAGCTTCTTGGATGGAAGCCGCTTTACCGGATTGAAGAAACGATATCATCTGTTATGAAGTTTTATTTAGAAAAAAACATATAACAAAACAAAAGGAAACAAAATGAAAACAGCTCTGATAACAGGGATAACAGGTCAGGACGGGTCCTATCTGGCGGAATTTTTACTTGATAAGGGCTACAAGGTGCATGGCTTGACCAGGAGAACAAGCACACATAATTTTGAACGTATAAAACACATTGTTGACCGGATAGAGCTCCACTCTGCCGATCTTCTGGACCAGAATTCTCTTTATAATGTAATAAAGAAGTGCTGCCCGGATGAAGTTTACAATCTGGCCGCGCAGTCATTTGTGCCCGCTTCCTGGGAGCAGCCTATGCTCACAGGAGAATTCACCGGACTTGGCGTAGCAAGAGTTCTGGAGGCCATAAGAATAGCAAATCCGGAAATTAGGTTTTATCAGGCCTCCTCAAGCGAGATGTTCGGTAAGGTCAGAGAAGTTCCACAATCAGAAGAGACACCTTTTTACCCCAGGAGCCCGTATGGTGTGGCTAAAGTTTACGGCCACTGGATAACGGTCAATTACAGGGAAAGTTATAATATGTTCTGCTGTTCGGGAATTCTTTTTAATCATGAGTCTCCGAGAAGGGGGCTTGAATTTGTTACAAGAAAAATCACAAATGCGGCGGCAAGAATAAAACTCGGCCTCCAGGAAGAACTTTTTCTCGGAAATATGGATGCCCGCAGAGACTGGGGCTTCGCCGGTGATTATGTAAAAGCGATGTGGCTTATGCTTCAGCAGGACAAGCCGGTAGATTATGTGGTAGGAACCGGGGAGACTCATCCGGTTAAAGAGCTTGCCGAAATAGCTTTTGAGGCGGCCGGCCTGAAAGCAGAAAAATATGTTCGGACAGATCCGAAACTCGTCCGTCCCGCAGAGGTCGACCTGCTCGTAGCCGACCCCTCAAAAGCCAAAAAAGAACTCGGATGGGAGCCGGAAGTTAATTTCAGACAGCTTGTCGAAATGATGGTAGAGAGCGATATTGAATCCTATAAGTCAGGATTGTGAATTATCGTCATTTTTTTCATTGCTGTTTTCAGGGCAGTTCATGTAAAAAGAGTCCGCGCCAAAGTTCACGCTCTGTTTTTCATTATATCCGCATTTTAGACATTTCGCCATCTTGGTGTCTTCAGAAGGAAAAAACATCCAGGATATTCTTTCTGAACCGCATTTTTTACATGAATCCATTGACACTCCTTGCGTTTTCGTTAGTATTGCATTAAATGAATGTATTAAATATCTTTGCTACACGCAAGAATTATTTATAAAAATTTTCTCTGTATGTGGTAAATATTGACTTTTAATAAATATTTAATTACTTATTAAACATGTGATTATATGTTGCTGCTTTTCTCTGAGAACAGAGCAAAGTTTAAATTTTTACTTTCCCGGGAGAAAACAGATGGATCCGGTTTATAATTATCTGGATTACCGAGAATATATCAAAGACTGTCTTCTTGAGAAAAAAGAAGCTGACGCTGGTTTTTCATATAGTGAATTTTCCAGAAATGCCGGTTTTAAGAGCTGCAGTTTTATTCATCATGTTCTGGAGGGAAAAAGAAGCGTCTCTAAAGACACAATATTTAAACTTGCCAAAGCCTGTGGATTGAAAGGGAAAGCCTTTGGATATTTTGAAGACCTTGTTTTTTATAACCAGACGGCAGATGTCGAACAAAAAGATTATTACTATAAGAAAATCGCTTCTAAAAGGCACTACCTAAGGGTTTCCAAAGTAGAAGAAACTCAATATGAATTCTATTCAAGCTGGCATCATACAGCCCTTCGCGAAATGCTTTTTATTGTGGATTTTGACGGAGAGGACTTTGCCGGTCTTTCAAAACTTTTTATGCCGCGTATTAAAGCCGTAGATTTGAGGAAGTCGCTTCAGCTGCTATTAAAGCTGGGGCTTGTGGAAAAAAAAGACGGATTTTTTAAGCCCATAAAAACAACACTGTCCCCTAAAAAAGAGACGAAATCCCTTTTTATTAAAAAATTTCAGAAAGAAACCATCGGTCTTGCCGAAAATGCACTTAACGATACAGAAGATAAAAGAGATATTTCAACTGTCAGTTTAGGTCTGTCGGAAAAGGGATTCAAAAATCTTAAGGCTTATATAAAAGAGTTTCGTAAAGGCGTAATGAAGATGGCAGCCGAGGACAGTAATGAAAACAGGGTGTATCAGCTGAATCTTCAGTTGTTTCCCATGAGTAAAAATATTAAGGAAAAAAGATGATCAAATATTTCCTTTTTTTCAAGTATTTTTTTCTGATTCTTTTTCTGTTTTCGGGCTGTTCTAATATCCCGACAGATGGTGACACCGCTTCCGGGGGCTCAGAGACAGAGAACAACACAGCTTCCGGCGGATCCGAAACAGAAAACAACAATGCCTTTACAGGACAGATTTTTTATTCTTCAGGTATTCCCGCCCCGAATGCGGAGGTCTCGTTCATTCCATATAAAAATATTCCGCTTTCCGGATCATCCTCGATTAAAGTTTTCTATACAGATAGTTCGGGAAAGTTCTATGCGGACACTATCGCAGACGGTATTTATAATGTTTTTTCCTCTGACGGAAATGGACAGGTTTCTTTTGATGATTCCATAAACTATTCCGGCCTTTCTGAAGGTTTTTCAGATACTCTTGCGGAATCAGGCGCGGTTTCCGGAAATGTGAAGTTGGCAGAAGGAGATCCTCTTTCCACTGTTATTATTTTTGGACTCGGAAATGAAATTTTTGAGGGTGTGGATGCCGACGACGGCAGCTTTAGTATATCCGGATTGGCCGAAGGTGAATATTCGGTAAGGATCATTTCAACTCTCGATAAATATTTACCGAAGGACACTGTTTTTGAGGTTAGTTCCGGTACAAATAATGTTTTGTCTTCTCCGATAGTGCTTTCTTTTAGAATACCGCCTCCGGAGAATTCGGGAATTTTTTATGACAGCATGAAAAGAATCGCTGAAATATCATGGGGTGTGTTTGATACTTCAATTGTTTCCGGTATTAATATTTACAGGGAAAAAAACGGAAACGGCGAAAGCCTGCTCTTGAATTCGGTTCCGGTTACAGAAACTTTTTTTATAGACTCGTCTTTGGAGCAAGGTCAGACATATTCATACAGTCTTGTTTCGGTAAGTTACTCCGGAGAGGAAGGTCCTTCCGGAACTGCCATGACAGTAAAATCCGAATCCTGCAGGGAAATTATAAATGTTATGGGCAACGGAGCAGGCTCATCGGCAGGCTGTTTCAACGGCCTTTCTGCGGCAGTTCTTGATAAAAACGGCAATATTTTTTGCGCAGACAGGGGTAATTCCAGGGTTCAGAAGCTAAGTTTCTCGGGAGAATTTTTATCAGAAATAAAAGATCCGGAATTGATTTTTAAGCCCGCTGATGTCGCGCTGGACTCCGGTGGGCGGGTTTTTATATTGGAACAGGCAAATAATAAAATTTATATGTATGATGAGAACGAGGTTTTCTCAACTGTATGGGGAACAGCTTCCCAGCCGGCCTTAAGATCAATTTCTATAAACGGAGATCGGGTTGTTACAGTCTCGGATGATTTTATTCACATTTTTGATTTGAGCGGAACTGAAATCTCCTCATTAAGCACTGAAACATATATGACTGACGCAGTCATATTTTCAGACAGTATTTTGTTTGTAGTTGCCGCTGAGAATAAAATTCTCAAAAAAAATCTGTTTAGCGGTATTAGTGAAGTTATTTTTTTCGCGGGTCTTCAGGAAGACGGTATAAGCAATGATCAAATAGGAAGTCTTAACATAATGGATGAAACGCTTGCTTTTCTCAATTATTCAGACAAAGAATTTATTGAGATTTCCTTCGATGGAGGACTGGTTTCCAGATTTTCTTTTTATGAAGACGCTCCGGAATTAACTCCAGTCGATTTGGAAATAAAAGACGGTCTTTTTTATATTTTCTGTAACGAAGGACGGATATTGGTCTATTGATACGTTATTGTAAAATAGGGCAGGTAAATATCCTGCCCATGAACAAGGTTGTTATTTCAGTCTGTTACGATAGTTTTCACAGTTCCGTTACCAAATCTGATCTTCAGATTCCCATCGCTTGAATCAACATATATACTGGCTTTCCCTGAGTGGGTACTCGGAGATGGAATGCCGTCCTTTATGCATATTGCGCCGTCAACATCCAGAGTTTCCTCCGGATCAGTTGTTCCAATACCGACCTTTCCTGTACTTACAATGCAAAAGGGACTGTTGTTCCAGCTGCTTGAATCATTCGCGCTTCTGCGGTCTCCGCAGTCGATAACAAATTTACCGTCCGAGACATTGGCAATATTCCACCATCCTCCGGTGCTGCTCGGCAGAATTGTAAAAACACCCGGGTCGCCGGAGCCGGGCTGAATGGCGGATTGTCCGCCGGTAACCTGCAGTTTCCATGTCGGGCTTAATGTTCCTACTCCGGCCTTTCCGTCCACTTTCATGTCGTCACCGCTTCCGCAGTTATTCGGATACTCTACAGCCATAAAGACCTCCTTTTTAATATTTAAATGATATGCCTTTTTGAGGCACTGTTTAAGATTCTATAAAAAAAAAAGACCATCTTCAAGTGCTGGACATAATAAAATGTTATATTTAGGCATGCGTTTATTTTTACCTGCCATTCTTTTCGCAGTATTTTTTACCGCCGCCTCTGTTCCTCTACATCTGGAGAAACATTCCTGGAGGCAATTCGATGATACGCCTTATAATGACACCCGTCTTGAAATTCCGGTTCTTTATAATCACGTTTTCGATTTCAGGTTTTACGAGGATTATCTGATAAGAAAAAACAATACCGGGCAAAGCCGGTTTCTTTTCTGGGCGCGTGATTCCGTTAATTTCGGTGATATTGATTTTCTTTTCCGATGCCGGGCCGATCAGAAAGACAATGCCGCCGACGCGGCATATGTAGATGAAGAAATTCCATTCTCGATAGATATGGACCGCATTTTAATGTCCTGGAACATTAATAATGTTTTGAGTTTGAAACTCGGAAAGGACCGTTTTAACTGGGGCCCCCTGAAGCTCGGAGGGCTGCTTGTTTCGGATTATCATCAGGGATTCAACATGGTAATGCAGGAATATAAACTTGGCCCATTTCTTTTGAAAGGTTTTTTTACCCAGATAAACAGTGTTGCCGAAAATGACGCGGTAAAACTTTATGAGTATAAACACAGCTCGGTACCGGATTCTATAGAAATCACGCTTTTAAACAGATTTTATTCTGCGGCGAGACTTGAGTTTATAAAAAAACGATATGGGATAGGAATTGGCCAGGCAGTAATATACGCAGGAGAAAACAGAAACTTCGAACTGCAGTACTGTATGCCTTTCTATCCTTTTCATTATGGACAGATGTCGGTTTGGCGCGAGGGAAACTCCTATGACAATACTTTCGGCAGCGTGGATTTCTTTTTTATTCCGGCGGATTCGGTTAAAATTTACGCCGAAATTCTTGTAGATGACATACAGGTGGAATTTGATGAGGTTTCGCAAAGTATTCAGAACAGTGTCGCTTTTATGGTGGGTTTTGAAACTTCCGGAAGAGACTTTAGTCTATTTCTTGAAGGTGGCCGTATAAATAGTTTTGTTTACAATCATGCTGCCGGACAGAGGCTTTCCTATACAAATGAAAAGGGCTTTATGGGTTCTCCCCTCGGACCGGACGCTGAGCTTTTGTATGGTGAAGGCTCATATCTGTTAAAAAATGGATTAAAGACTTCGGTTGGTCTTTGGTTTATGAACAAGGGCGAAAGAAATATTGAATATGAAATTCAAAAAATGATAAAGACCAGAGAAGACAAGGTGCCCTATGGGACTGTTTATAAGGAGCGAAACTTATGGGTGTCTCTTGAAAAAACTTTTTTTAATAGTTTTAGTCTTGAAATCAGCACCGGAATATTGAATAATTTCAACATGGGCAATTTAGCCGGAAACGATGAATCGACGCCTTTCCTCAGAATCGGAGCGGGATCAGGGATTAGAACAGGAAATTGAAAGGAGATATAACCCTTATGAATAAGAACAAAGAAGCTTTTATAGATAAGATGAAAAATGACGGGCTCAAAAAACCCGTAATAGATATTTTCTGTCATTATTTCGATAAAATGATTGAGGGAGACAATGGTCTTTTATATGAAGGCCAAGACTTCGAAAGATCCCCGGATCCGCGGCCTCTTTCTTCTCTTGATTCATATGCGGAAAGTGGGCGAAAATTTCTTGAAAAATGTGTTATGTGCAAATTGAACGGCGGGCTCGGGACAACAATGGGACTCGAGGGCCCCAAAGGTCTTTTGCCGGTCAGGGGAGAAAAGACTTTTCTTGACATCGTTTTGCGGCAGACGGAATTCATGCGCAAATCCGGAGGATCTGATATTCCGGCATTGTTTATGAACAGCTTTGCAACATCTGATGATACTATGAGACATATAAGTGAAAAAACAGATTTTGTACAGGATATGACCCTGGAGTTTATTCAGAACAAGTTTCCCAAGATTAACGAGGGCGATCTGATGCCGGTTTCATATCCGGTTGACCCGGAAAAGGAATGGAACCCTCCCGGTCATGGAGACTTTTACATAGCACTCAACTCCTCCGGGGTCCTTGACTCTCTTCTGGAAAAAGGGTTCGAGTTCCTTTTTCTTTCAAATATTGACAACCTTGGTACCGTTATGGAATACAGGATCCTCGGCTATATGGCAGATGAGAATATTTCTTTTATTTCCGAAGTTACCAGAAGGACACCCATGGACAAAAAAGGCGGACATCTCGGGACAAAAACCGATGGAAACCTTATGCTGAGAGATACGGCGCAATGCCCGGAAGAAGAGCTCGACAAATTCATGGATATAGAGTATTTCAGATATTTTAATATCAATAATATCTGGATGAACCTGAAATGCCTTAAAAAAGAGCTTGAAAAACAGGGCGGCTTTTTCCGACTGCCTCTTATCAAAAACAAGAAGACAGTTAACCCCGTTGACCCCGAATCAGCAAAAGTGATTCAGGTTGAATCCACAGTCGGATCCGGAATCCAGTTTTTTAACGGTGCTTCGGCCATAGAAGTACCCAGAAGCAGGTTTCTTCCCGTAAAAAGCACATCAGATCTTTTGCTTGTCTGCTCTGATTTGTATGATTATAATGAAAAAACCGGAATGCTTTCGGCCCGGGAAGAGGCAAGCGCCGGCAGGGCTTATATAGAGCTTGACAAAAAATTCTTCGGGAGAATGAAAGACTTTTCAGAAAGGTTCCCTTCGGGTTTTCCTTCTCTCAAGAAGTGTCGTTCTTTCAAGGTCTCAGGGCCATTTGTTTTTGGCCGCGGAACTATTGTAGAGGGAGAAGTTTCTCTTGTAAATAATTCGAACAAAAATATTCACATACCGGAAGGAACAAGACTTCATCCCGGCTCATCCGCGGCGGATTTCGGCAGCTGAAAGACATACTCCTATACGAAATCTATTGTCAAAAAACAGGATTTAATTTATATTACGTTTGAGGAAAAAGGGTCAAGGGGTTATTAATTTAGAAAAAAAGCTGATTGCTTTTTAAATATATTTAATGATTTTAACAGATTATTTGCTCTCAGGGTTCGCCGCGCTTGCTGTAAGCTGGTTTTTAACTCCTTATGTTAAAAACCTGGCCTTATCAATTGGGGCGGTTGATAAACCTGACGGAAGAAAGATTCATAAAGGCACGATTCCCCTTATGGGGGGAATCGCCATCTTTATAGGTTTTGCCGCCGGAATTAGCTTCTTTTATTTTCTGGATTACCTTAGAGGCGGCAGTGCTTCTACTCCCGACATCTTTTCTGAGCGTTACCTTTATATACTTATTGGCGGTGTCATTATTTTATTTCTTGGAATATATGATGACCTCAGGGGCGCGGACGCAAAACTGAAGTTCGTTGTTCAGTTTGCTGTCGCGTCTTTTCTGGTTTATAAGGGTCTTAAAATAGACAGGCTTACAAACCCTTTCGGTGGAGATCCCATCGCACTGGGTTGGATGGGGGTTCCTCTTACCGTTTTTTGGATTGTCGGGGTTACAAACGCCGTGAACCTTTCTGACGGAATGGACGGTCTTGCTTCGGGTATTTCCATGATTGTGGCGATTACGCTCAGCGCCATAGCTATAATTTCCAATAAACCGGTTGTGCTTCTTTTGAGCCTTTCTCTTGCGGGTTCGTTGATGGGATTCCTGAAGTATAATTTTAATCCGGCAAGGATTTTTATGGGAGATACCGGGAGTCTCTTCCTAGGTTATATTCTCGCGCTAATTTCTTTGAAAGAGGCGGTTGTCAGCGCTGCCACAGTCTCTCTTATCATTCCCTTTGTTGCGCTCGGTGTTCCTATTTTTGATACTCTATTCGCTATGGTCAGGCGTATTATTACAGGCGCAAGCCCCTTTTCGGCGGACAAAGACCATTTTCATCACCGGCTGCTTTCATTTGGTTTTAATCAAAAGCAGACGGTATTTATTCTGTATTTTGTAACTCTTGTTTTTGGAATGCTGGCCCTTATGATGACGGCGGCACAGGATCAGACCGCAGCCGGAATTCTTTTTCTAATGACGATGCTGGTTTTTGTCGGGATTAAACGACTTGGATACATTGAGACTATACTTGTTAAGCTCAACGCAAAGCGAATAGAAAAAAACAAAGAATATTATCAGGCAGAATATAATATTACGGGAAAGAAATATCCTTTTTTGATCAGAAGGATGACAAGACATCATATTTTCGAAATGTTCATTGATTTTGTGCTTGTTTCCGTAAGTTATTACTTTGCCATGTTTATTATTGATGAAACTTGTCTTCAGGCTTTGTCAGCCCCGGCACTTATAAAAAGGTTTACACTGAATTTCGGGGTATGTTTCATCTCTTTTCTCGCGTTCGGATACTACAAGGATATGTGGCGCCACATCAGCCTTGGCGCGATCGGGAAGTTTTTTAAAGGTGTAACAGGAGGGGTGCTGCTTTCGTTTTTTATTTTCAGTTATCTTTCTCCTGAAAACGGTTTGTCAATGAAGACTTATATTGTTTATTGGCTTTTTATGATTATTCTTATAATCGGTGTAAGGATAAGCTATAACTTTTTCTATCTATATGCTTCGCGGGAGCTGGCTGACAAAAAAGAGGGAGAAAAGACTCTTATCTACGGCGCCGGAGACAGAGGAGAGCTGGCTGCCAATGTGTTTATGCGTGACAGTAATGATTTAAAGATTGTCGGGTTTATTGATGATGATCCACTTAAACAGAAAAAAGAAATTCATAACTATAAAGTTCTTGGTTCAATAAATGATCTTGACGCTGTTTGCTCCGAATACGGAATTCAGAGGATTGTTCTTTCATCGAAATTTGTTAACGGAAACAGGGAACATAATTTAAAATCTATATGCCGAAAACACAATGTGTCTTTATGCAATTTTCGCATAGCTCTCGAGAACATTCCTGTTGAAAGAAAAAACCGTTTCTAATCCTGCTTTATGGCGCCACACGGGCATATACTGGCACAAATACCGCATTTACTGCAATTTTGAGAGATATTTATTCTCCGGCTTTCTGATTTGAGTGCGTCTTCGGGGCAAAGGGCGCAGCAGGCCTCACAGTAAATACACAAATTATTTTCAATACGGATAAGTTTCATTTTTTAAACCCGAACAGGGCGCCTGCTTTTCTAAGGAACAGAGGGCTTGATTTTAATATTAGTTTTAAAAACTCCGGAGACATTATCTTTTTTCTATCGAATGATTCGAGCATTTTCTCCGCACCGGAAATAACGGTATCTATCTCTTTTCCGGACATGGAATAAAGAACATTTCGAAACCGCCGGCCCCACCGGAAAGATTTTTTATTCTTTGACGCGAACGCTTTTTCGTATTCTTTTAGGTGTCTTTCTGCATTTTTTGGGTCTTTCGAAGCTTCCGCCGCCGCTTTACCCGCCCATAAGCCGTCTTCAAGAGCATTCATAATTCCGCCTCCCGAAAGAGGGTGTATATGATGTGCCGCATCTCCTATAACGGCAAGATTGCCACGAACAATTTCTTTTAGACCTCCGTCGCCGGGGATTCCGCCGGCATGGATTTCAACCACGGAAGCTTTCGGAAAGTTTTTACGCATGAATGAGTCCAGTTCATTTTTCATAACTGATTGTTCGGGGTAATCCGGAATCCAGCCGGTTCCGATATTAAAAACTTTTCCTCCTTTAGGGAATGCCCAGAAATAACCTTTTTTTGAGGTGATAAAAAAATGCAGGCAGTCTTCACGGAGATTTTCTACAGGCGCGGCAAGGTATTGGAGGCCGGAAGCGAACTCTTTTTTTTTGTGTTTTGTCTTCAGGCCGGCTGCTTTTGCCAGAGTAGAGCACGGCCCGTCAGCTCCGATAAAAATGTCGGCATTTATAGATATTTTCTCCCCGAAATGAAGAACTTCTGCGGACTTTATTTGGCCTTTTCCGGACATTTTTACACCTGTCAGGCACGCGCAGGGTAAAAAATCCGCCCCGGATTTAACAGCGGAAAGAGCAAGTTCCCGGTCGAATATCTTTCTGTCGAGAACAAGACCGGCGGAAGGTATCTCTTTTTGGAATTCCGCATTATCACTTTTAACCCGGACGGCATTTATCTCTGCCGATATCCACTTATGATCTATTTTAATAAAACGGGAAATTTCATCTTTAGACCCGGATGCCTCCCCGCAGCGTAGAGGAGTGCCGGTTTCCTGTTTTTTTTCTATTAAAAGAACATCCGCTCCGGCTTCCGCCGCCGCTTTTGCGGCGCTTGAACCCGCGGGCCCCGCTCCGCAGACAATGATACCGTATTTGTTTTTCTTCAGCATTTCTTAAAATATAATTAGAATATTTTTAAAATGCTTGATAAACAATTATTTAGAAAATATATTGAATCAGGTCTTTACGATAACAGAGAAAATGATATGAAAAAAGAAAAGATTCTTGTTACCGGAGGGGCGGGCTATATTGGCTCACATATGAGCCGTATGCTCGCGGAGAGAGGGTTTGACGTTGTAGTTTTTGACAGTCTTGAGAGAAGCTCAAAAAAGTTTCTGAATTACGGGAGTTTTTTTCAGGGTGACTTGAGAAATAAAAAAGACGTGGCCGCTGTTTTTTCAGAATATCCGGGGATAAGCGCGGTTTTTCATTTTGCCGCCTTTATGGATGTTGGAGAGTCCGTAAAAAAGCCGGATTTATATTTTGAGAATAATATCGGCGGAACTTCTAATCTTGTCGATGAGATGGAATTAAGGGGCGTTAATAATCTGATTTTTTCAAGCACATGCGCCGTTTACGGAATTCCTTCAAGAATTCCTATTGAAGAAAATTTTCCTCTGTCTCCGGTTAATCCTTACGGGGTTTCAAAGAAAGAAGCAGAGAAAAGAATCATGAGTACGGCGCAAAACGGAAATCTTAATTATGTTATTTTCCGATACTTTAATGTCGCCGGGGCCGATCCTTCCGGAGAAATCGGGGAAGAGCATAATCCCGAGACACATTTAATTCCGCTTTGTTTTAAGGCTTCTAGTTCCGGCGGTTTTGAATTGTCGGTTTTCGGTGAGGACTATGAAACCGGCGACGGAACTTGTATAAGAGATTATATACATGTCAATGATCTTTGTGAAGCACATCTCAAGGGCTTTGATTACCTGAAATCAGGGGGTGAACCGGATATTTTCAATCTTGGAAATTCAAGGGGTTTTTCTGTCATGGAGATAATAGAAAACATTGAGAAAATAACCGGCCGTAAAGTAAGATGGAAAGGCGCGCCAAGAAGAGAGGGAGACCCCCCTGAGTTGGTCGGTTCATATGAGAAGGCCCGCCGGAAGCTCGGATGGACCCCTTTCTATGATGATATTGCGCCGATAATTTCTTCCGCCGTTAATTACTATCAGAAATCAGATTCAGGATCCTGAAAAGACATTTTTGACATATCGTTTCTCATATTGTATCTTAAATAACAACTATTTATAAATATCATCAAGAGGAGTTTTTTTGAGAAAATCTCTTTATAATTGGGTGTTTCTTTTGTTTCTGATACTTTCCTGCGCCGGTAAGGATAAAGGTGAAAATAAACTTTCTGTATGGGTCCATTCCGGACAAATTCCGGAAAAAAAAGCAATTGAAAGAATTATTCAGGATTATAACACTCAGTCAGACAGTGTTAGCGTCACACTGACAATAATACCGGAAGGCGATTACAACGCGCAGATACAGTCTGCCGCACTGTCCGGAAGTCTTCCGGATATACTCGAGTTTGACGGTCCTTTCATGTATAATTATATATGGCAGAAAAAACTGCGGCCGATAGACTCTTTTATGTCCGATTCCCTTAAAAAGGAGATAATACCTTCTATTTTGGACCAGGGAACTTTCAGGGGAAGAATTTATACCATAGGAATGTTTGACTCCGGTCTGGCTTTATATGTTAACCGCTCTATCCTCAAAAAGGCCGGAATAGAAATTCCCCGGGGAATTGAAGACAGCTGGACGGCTGAACGGCTTACCGAAATTCTCGGCATTCTGGCGGGTTCGGATAAAGACGGGCAGGTGATAGATCTGAAAATGAATTATTCCGGAGAATGGTATACCTACGCTTTCTCACCTGTTTTACACTCCGCCGGAGCTGGATTAGTAAGCAGGCCTGACTATAAAAAGTCCTCAGGTGTTCTTAACAGCAATAAAGCGGTTGAGGCCATGGAGGTTCTTCAAACCTGGTTTAAAAAAGGTTTTGTTGACAGGAATATCGATGACAGAGCATTTGTTGAAAAACGAGTTGCGTTTTCCTGGACCGGGCACTGGGATTTTAACAGATACCAAAAAGCCCTTGGAAAAGATCTGGCGTTAATTCCTCTTCCGGATTTCGGAGAAGGTTCAAGAACCGGGCAGGGGTCCTGGAATTGGGGTATTACGCAAAATTGTTCGAGTCCCGAGAAAGCCGCCGATTTTCTTTTTTATCTACTTGAGACAGACAATATTCTGAAAATGACCCGCGCAAACGGTGCGATACCGTCAACAGAGAATGCGCTCCGGAAATCCGGAGATTTCGGAACTCAAGACATAAAGTCCCTTTTTGTCCGGCAGCTTCGGAAGACAGCGGTCCCAAGACCGAAGACACCGGCATATCCGGTTATTACTTCTGTTTTTCAGGAAGCATTTGTAAAGATAAGAGACGGAATGAATGTGAGGAAAGTCCTTGATAGGGCAGCATCGGAAATAGATGAAGACATTACAGAGAATGAAGGTTATGAATTCGAGGGCTGAACAGCGGAAAGAAATAAGGCTTGCTCCCGGATTCCTGATGGCCCTTCCCGCTGTTTCCGGGCTTTTACTTTTTGTGGCCTTGCCTTTTTTTATGGCCGTGGCGCTTTCTTTCAGCAATCTGAAACTTGGTTCCCCTATTCCTCTCAAATTCAAAGGTTTTGATCAGTATATAAAAATATTATCAGACCCGGTTTTTTTGAGAGCTCTTTATAATAACGGGGTTTTTGCCCTGACTGTTGTTCCTCTGCAGACTTTTCTGGCACTGATGCTTGCGCTTTTGATTAACAGAAAAATGAAAGGCGTGACGATTTTCAGGACCGTTTTTTTTATGCCTGTTGTTTTTCCTATGGCACTTGTCGCCGTGATGTGGCAGCTACTTTATGCGCCGGGGTCAAATGGTTTCATTAATTCCGTAATGGAATTTATAAGTTTAGGGGGCTGGGAGCCCGTAGACTTTCTCCGAAATGAGCATTATGCCCTTCCGGCACTGATTGTCCTCTCAATATGGCAGGGGGTCGGATTTCAAATGGTAATTCTTCTTGCCGGACTGCAGGACATCCCCGGGAGACTTTACGAAGCGGCCGCTATAGACGGCGCAGGAAAGCTCCAGCAGTTTCTGCATATCACTCTTCCTCAGCTGAGAAATTCTTTAATTTCAGTAATAATAATTACTTCAATACTTTCTTTCCGGCTCTTTGACCAGGTTGATATCCTTACATCAGGCGGACCTAAAAACGCCACCGTAACCGTTATGTATAAAGCCGTCAGGACGGCTTTTGAAAAGCAGCAGATAGCCTCCGCCTCGGCAATGACTGTGGTCTTTTTTCTGATACTGCTTTTAATTACAGCCCTGCAGCGTAAAATGATGCGTCAGGAAGGAAAGGTTGCAGGAATATGAGAAATAAAATTTTTAATACGGCCTCTGTATATTTTCTGCTTTTTATTTTCGCACTTATATTTGTTCTCCCGCTGCTTTTTATGATTGCGGGTTCTCTCAAGCCGGATGACATGGTCCTCTCGGACATGGGTTCCGCGGCATATTTCAACCCAGAGAATTTTTCGTTTAAAAATTATCGGGATGTTTTTGAAAGAATTGAATTTACAAGATTCATGCTGAACTCTGTTTTTATAACCGGCGCGATTGTAATAAGCAGTCTGATTGTAAACTCTCTTGCAGGGTATTCTTTTGCCAGGCTTAAATGGAAGGGCCGGAGTTTTTTCCTTATTTTTGTTATCGCTCTTATGATTCTTCCCCTTGAAAGCATAGCGGTGCCTCTTTTTTATCAGATGGTTTCTATCGGCTGGAGAAATACATACAGAGTCCAGATAGTGCCATTCGCGGCCAACGCGTTTTCTATCTATCTTTTTTATACGTTTTTTCTGGCTCTTCCGAAAGAGCTGGAAGAATCTGCGAAAATAGATGGAGCAGGAGCCTTCAGGACATTTTTATCGATAATTGTGCCTGTAAGCAAGCCTGTATATGGAACTGTGACAATTCTTATGTTTCTCATGTACTGGGGGAGCTACCTCTGGCCGCTTATGGTAACAAGCGGACCTGACTACAGGCCTCTTCCGCTTGCGATCGCCAGTTTTAAAACTTTGCCTCCGATACAATGGGGAGATATAATGGCTTTCGGAGTAATGATGGTTCTGCCTGTGCTTATTGTATTTATTATATTTCAGAGGTTCTTTGTCCGGGGTGTAGCTGCCTCGGGCGTAAAAAGCTGACAAAGGTTATTATTATGAAATTTAGCGGATCCCGGAAAGTAGCGGTTATAGGAGAAGTTCTATTCGATGTTTTTCCTGATTATGAAAAACTCGGTGGCGCACCTTTTAACTTTGCTTCGCATTTGCGCGCTCTTGGCTTCATTGTTGATTTTATAAGCCGTATCGGCATAGATGAAAAAGGCAGGAAAATAATCGAGCGCTCCGAAAAAAACGGCCTTGAACCGGGGGGAATACAAAAAGACCCGGAAAAAGCCACCGGGCGGGTTGTTGTCAGTCTCGATAAATCAGGAACACCATCATACAATATTGTTAAAGATACCGCCTATGACAATCTGGACCCCGCGGTGGTAAAAGAAAGGCTTTCCAGGACAAGCCCTTCGCTTCTTTATTTTGGAACCCTCATACAGCGTACGGAGAACGGCAGAAAAGTCATTGAAGAAGCCTTGAGTTTTTTAAGTGAAGACACGAAGGTTTTCTGCGACCTGAACCTTCGTCCTGAATGTTATTCCGAGGAAACTGTGAAAAATTCTCTGGCAAATTGCGATATTCTGAAATTGAACTCTGAAGAGCTTGAAGAAATATCCGCGATGCCCGGTATTTCTCCGGGTAAAGAAAAAGCCCGTGGATTAATGGAAAAATTCGGCATTTCTCTTTTGTGTGAGACCCGCGGAGCGGACGGGGCGGTTTTATTCTCTGAAGAAAATGAAATCAGAATGCCGGCCCCCCCTGTAAAGAATATGAAAGACTCTGTTGGCGCGGGTGACTCTTTCGCAGCGGCTCTCGCCGCCGGCCTTCTGCTGGGATGGTCTGAAAAAAAAGCTCTCGCCTCGGCACTGGATCTTGCTTCGAAAGTTTGTTCTATTGAGGGGGCTGTACCTGACAACGATGATATATACAATTCATTCATGAAAACGAAAGGATAACATGTCCTCTAAAAAAGGCAAAAAACTCTATGTTCAAATGTTCAGCATACACGGACTGCTTCGCTATGACAGCCCGGAACTCGGGCGGGATTCTGATACAGGCGGACAGATAAAATATGTTCTTGAAGAAGCGGAGGAGCTCAGTAAAAGAGAGGAGATCGAGAAAATAGATCTTTTTACGCGTTATATAAAGGATAAGACTGTTTCATCTGATTACTCGGTTCGGGTAGAATTTGTAAATGAAAAATTCAATGTTATCAGAATGCAGTGCGGTGGAAATAAATATATGCGCAAAGAACTTTTATGGCCGCATCTTGATGA